>JAILRP010000068.1 GCA_024698075.1 Lachnospiraceae bacterium | reverse complement strand
ATCCGATATCAGAAGGTTCTGTGCCACCTGCGCAAGCGTCCTCTCGGGAAGCGCAGAAGCGGCATTATCCTCCGCCTCTCCTGCCTCGACAACGTTCACGGATGTCTCATGAACATCACCGTTGATATCTATGACCTGTATCGCGGACTGCGGCTTCGGTCCGTTTTCCTCCGTCTTGCCGGCATCCTTTCCCGAATACGGCACAAAGCCTGCGAGCCTGCATCCGCAGAGGCTGAATGCAAGGGATGCCGCAAGGATTACGTTTGTTATTTTAATCAGTTCAGTTTTTGGAGAACTCTTCAAGTACCAGTCCCTCGTTTCTCTCCAGGGTCATTCCGATGCTCCAGCTATTGATGAACAGGAGCAGCGGCCTGTCCTTAAGGTCCATGACTTTTTTCATGTCCGATGTTCCCGTAAGCGTTGATATGTCCGTATCGGAAGCGATCCATCTGATATGCTCGTAAGGAAGCGTGTCCATCTTTATCTCAACGTTGTATTCGTTCTCCAGCCTGTACTTGAGCACTTCAAACTGCAGCACTCCGACAACGCCGACTATGATCTCCTCCAGACCCGAATTGAGCTCCCGGAATATCTGTATCGCGCCCTCCTGTGCTATCTGAGTGACACCCTTCACGAACTGCTTGCGCTTCATCGTGTCTATCTGCCGCACCCTCGCAAAATGCTCGGGAGCGAAAGTCGGTATGCCCTCGTATTCGAACTTCACATCAGGGGAGCATACGGTGTCGCCTATCGAAAAGATGCCCGGGTCAAACACCCCGATGATGTCCCCGGCGTAAGCCTCATCGACTATATGCCTTTCACTCGCCATCATCTGCTGCGGCTGGGACAGGCGCATGACTTTGTCGCCCTGGACATGCAGGACCTCCATCCCGGCCGAAAACTTTCCGGAGCAGATGCGCATGAAAGCTATCCTGTCGCGATGGGCCTTGTTCATGTTCGCCTGTATCTTGAACACGAATGCGGAAAACTCAGGCGACATGGGATCGACTTCCCCCTTGTCCGATACCCTCGGAAGGGGCGTGGTCGTCATCTTCAGGAAATTCTTAAGGAATATCTCAACGCCGAAGTTTGTAAGTGCCGAACCGAAAAAGACAGGCGAGAGCATGCCGGCATCAACCTCATCCCGGTCAAAACCGCTTCCCGCACCGTCAAGAAGCTCGATATCCTCCATCAGCTTATCGTATGCCCCCTGCCCGAGCGCGGATAAAAGGGCATCGGTATCATCTAAGGATATTGAAGTCGCGACGCCTTCCTTCGTTCCTTTCTGGGTATCTGAGTATATGACCACTTCGCGGTTCTCCCTGTCATATACACCCTTGAACTCTTTTCCGGACCCGATCGGCCAGTTCATCGGGCAGGTCGGTATCCCGAGCTCGTTTTCAATGTCGTCGAGAAGCTCGAAAGGATCCCTTGCATCACGGTCAAGCTTGTTCATGAACGTGAAAATGGGGATCTTTCTCATCGCGCAGACCTTGAAGAGCTTTCTGGTCTGCGGCTCCACGCCCTTTGCGGCATCGATGACCATCACCGCAGAATCGGCAGCCATGAGCGTCCTGTATGTATCCTCCGAAAAATCCTGGTGGCCCGGCGTGTCAAGTATGTTGATGCAGAATCCGCCGTAATTGAACTGAAGAACCGACGAAGTGACCGAGATACCTCTTTCCTTCTCAATCTCCATCCAGTCGGACACCGCATGCCTTGCCGTCGCCTTGCCCTTTACGCTTCCGGCCAGGTTTATTGCCCCGCCGTAAAGCAGGAACTTCTCGGTAAGCGTCGTCTTGCCCGCATCGGGATGGGATATGATCGCAAATGTCCTTCTTCTTTCTATTTCTTTTTTAAGCACTGCAGTTTCTGCCATGATGATCTTTAATCCTTCATTAATTACATGTGTGATTTTACGTCAAAAATGCGTTGACCGTACCGGTCGGTATTTTCTGTTACATTCTCGTAAAAACATCACCGTTATTTTATGTGTCTTTTGTGTGCCGTTCTGCTGCGCAGCCACTATATGTTGATTTTTCCTGTTAGCCTATGTTAACAAGTGTCATTTGGCGACATTTCCCCGAGTCAGAGTATGTTCTCTCCTTCAACGCCCGCCGTATCCACTCCGAGGAATGCCAGCACCGATGCCGCGATATCGGCAAAAGTCGTCCGTTTTCCGAGATTTCCGCCCTTCGTACCCGCTGCCGGCATAAAACCGCGTCCGCAGCTAAGGAACGGAACGCATTCCCTTGTATGGTCCGTTGTATTTAAGAATCCGGGGTCGCATCCGTGGTCCGCGGTTATCATGAGGATGTCATCCTCTTTAAGGAGACCAACGATCTCGGGAAGCTTCGCGTCAAAGTATGCCACGGCCTTCGCGTATCCGTCCTTGTCGCGCCTGTGGCCGTAGAGCATGTCATAGTCAACAAGGTTCACGAACAGGAGTCCGTCAAAATCCTTTCCAAGATACTCTATCGTCTTCTCTATGCCTTCCTCGTTTCCCGAAGTATATGTATATTCCGTAATGCCGGACCCGGCAAAGATATCATTGATCTTTCCTATTCCTATGACATCCCGTCCCGCTTTTGACAGTATGTTTAGCATCGTGTCACGCGGCGGGACAAGTGAAAAGTCATGTCTCCTCGGCGTCCTTACATAGTTTCCGCTCGTGCCTTCAAACGGCCTTGCGATGACCCTTCCGACGCCGTGCCTGCCCGTCAGGATCTTCCTGGCCTTCCTGCATATATCATACAGTTCCTCGCAGGGAACAACGTCCTCATGAGCGGCTATCTGGAAAACCGAATCCGCCGAAGTATATACGATGAGCTTTCCCGTGCGGACATGCTCGTCACCGTAATCATTTATGACTTTCGTCCCGGAATACGGCAGGTTGCACAGTATCCCGCGCCCGGTCTCTTCCTCGAACTTCTTTATCACATCATCCGGGAATCCGTCCGGATAGGTCGGAAGGGGATCCGGAGATACAAGGCCCGCTATCTCCCAGTGGCCTATCGTCGTATCCTTACCCATGGACCTTTCCGCAAGCCGTGCATACGTTCCCACAGGCTTTATATCCTGTTCGGGAAGCCGGCGCGCCGTCTTTATCCCGTCAATGGCGAAAAGTCCCATCTTTGCAAGATTGTCCGCATGAAAATACTCACTTTCGGTGCATGAGCTCAAGGTGTTGCTGCCTTCATCACCGAAGGCCGCCGCATCAGGCCCATCACCTATCCCAAAACTGTCCATGACGATAAGTACGACTCTTCTGCCCATATAGATCTCCTTCCCTATATATAGGATAATAACCGCTATATCCCTGCATCTGATACATATAACTTGCGCTATATCCCCGTATCTGAATAATTCTAACACATGACGGTTTCCTTGTTAAGGCATTGCAACAATAACAGCGGCTATGTTTATGCCGGGATCATTTACGTAAAATTCGGTCAGTTTTCTGTAATTTTCGGAATTTCACATAATTTGAGCGTTTTATCCACATTCGGGCCGTTCATGCCAAAAGTTCGTTCGAACAGAAAAATTATGTAAAACTCGATTCTTCGAAAACTCCTGATTTTACTGATTTTATAACATACGGTATTCTTATAGTCTCGTTTGTCATATCTTGTCTTGATTTTTTCGTGAAATGTTGATAACCTCATTTTTCTTGTGATTATAACTTTTATAACGTTAGAAATCTTATTCCGGCCTTCAGGATATACACACGTTCTTTTATATAATTGTCTGACAATTCCTGTTGTTATCCCATGAATGATCCTCCCCTGCCACGGAATGCCTCGAGCCGGCTGATCAGGGATCGGGGAACCCTGCACGATCGGTATTTCCCTGCATGAACAAAATAAAAACCCCTGCCTGCGCTAAAAGCGCTTGCAGGGGTCTGATCTTTAAATGCTGTTCTGATGCTTTTTACTGCATCGCATCCTTGATGCTGAACGACATGCGGCCCATCTTGTCCTTTCCGAGGCACTTGACGGTTACCGTATCGCCGAGTGTCAGAACATCTTCCACGTGGTTGATGCGCTCCTTGGCGATCTTGGAAATGTGGACCATGCCTTCCTTGCCGGGAGCAAACTCGACGAATGCGCCGAATTCCTTGATCGATACGACCTTTCCGGTGAATATCTGTCCGGCTTCGAAATCTGTGGTGATGATCTTTATAAGGTCTACCGCCTTGTCCATTCCGGCCTGGTCTGTTCCGCAGATGCTTACCGCGCCGTCATCCGTGATGTCGATCTTTACGCCGCACTGGTCGATGATCGCATTGATCGTCTTGCCGCGCTGGCCAACAACATCGCCGATCTTCTCGGGATCGATCTTGATCTGGATAATCTTCGGAGCGTATTCATTGACCGTAGGTCTCGGCTCAGATATCGCAGGCTTCATGCAGTTGTCCATGATGAAGAGCCTTGCCTCGCGGCATCTTGCTATAGCGCCTTCAACGATGGGACGTGTCAGTCCGTGGATCTTGATATCCATCTGGATAGCCGTTATGCCGTCCGTCGTACCAGTAACCTTGAAGTCCATGTCGCCAAAGAAGTCCTCAAGGCCCTGTATGTCGGTAAGGAGGACAAAATCATCATCCGTATCGCCTGTAACGAGTCCGCACGAGATTCCGGCTACCATTTTCTTTATGGGAACACCCGCTGCCATGAGTGACATGCAGCTTGCACATGTGCTGGCCATCGATGTCGAACCGTTGCTCTCGAAAGTCTCCGATACACAGCGGATCGCATAAGGGAATTCCTCCTCGGAAGGAAGCACGGGGATCAGGGCACGCTCTGCAAGGGCACCGTGTCCGATCTCGCGTCGTCCCGGACCTCTCGAAGGCTTTGTCTCTCCGACCGAATATGAAGGGAAGTTGTAGTGGTGTATGTATCTCTTCGATGTCTCGAAGGAATCAAGGCCGTCAACTTTCTGCATATCCGAAAGGGGTGCAAGTGTCGTGATATCGCATATCTGTGTCTGTCCGCGTGTGAACATCGCACTTCCGTGAACCCTCGGCACTATGTCAACTTCAGCTGCGAGAGGACGGATCTGTGTGATCTCACGTCCGTCGGGACGCTTATGGTCCTTGAGGATCATCTTGCGGATCGTCTTCTTCTCGTACTGGTATATAGCCTCGCCGAGAATGGCAAGCCACTCTTCATTGTCGGCGAACTTCTCTTCACATTTCTCGGTGATCTCCCTGATGTTTCCTTCGCGGGTCTGCTTGTCATCCGTGAATACGGCCGTCTCCATCTCGTCCGGAGGGCAGATTTCGCGGATAGCCGCAAAGAGCTCCTCGGGAATTGCACAGCTCGTGTACTCATGTTTGGGTTTTCCGACCTCAGAAACGATCTTGTCTATGAAAGCGATGATCTCCTGGTTGATGTCATGTGCCATATAAATGGCCTCGATCATCTTGGCCTCGGGGATCTCATTTGCCCCGGCTTCGATCATTATCACCTTTTCCCTGGTGGAAGCAACCGTAAGGTTAAGGTCGCCAGTCTTCCACTGCTCCTGTGAGGGATTGACGATGAACTGTCCGTCTATCATTCCGATCTGGGTCGTTGCGCACGGTCCGTCAAACGGGATGTCAGAGATGCATGTCGCGATCGCCGAACCGAGCATTGCGACAAGTTCGGGACGGCATTCGGGATCAACCGACAGGACAAGGTTGTTAAGCGTGCAGTCATTGCGGTAATCCTTGGGGAAAAGCGGCCTCATCGGGCGGTCGATAACACGTGCTGTCAGAACCGCGTTCTCACTGGCCTTGCCTTCACGCTTGTTGAATCCGCCGGGGATCTTTCCCACGGAATACATCTTCTCTTCGAATTCCACGCTCAGAGGGAAAAAGTCGATCCCCTCCCTGGGCTTTTCCGAAGCTGTTGCAGTGGAGAGCACCATCGTATCTCCGTAATGCATGAGGGCCGCGCCGTTTGCCTGCTTTGCCACTCTGCCTACGTCAACGGTGAGCGTGCGTCCACCAAGTTCCATTGAATAGCTTTTGTACATTTTTTTCTCCTTCTTCTTCTACTTCTGCCATCTGCTACCATAAGGTCCTTCCATCTGGCTCATGAAAGGCCCGTAACTATAAAAATCACATAAAGGGACGGCATTTTCTACCGTCCCTTTATATGAATATTTATCTTCTGATACCAAGTTTCTCAATAAGAGTACGATATCTCGTGATATCCTTCTTTTTCAGATAGTCAAGAAGCCCTCTTCTCTGACCGATCATCTTGTACATACCGCGTGCACTGTGATGGTCCTTGGGATTGGCCTTCAGATGCTCCGTAAGTTCCGATATCCTTGCGGTCAGAACCGCCACCTGAACTTCGGGTGAACCCGTATCATTGGGAACCCTTGCAAACTCCTGCATGATCGCAGCTTTCTTTTCCTTTGAGATCATTACTTCCTCCTTCCGGGCATATGCCCAAGATCAACTGATCATCCCCATGTACCACGCCGGGGTACGTATCCGCAGGCGGGGCACAGGTTTTTACAACATTTGCTATTCTACCATAGCATGAACTGCTTGTAAACATATATTTTACGCATTTTACACGGTTTCCTGCCGAAACAGCTGCATATTTTCCTTGTGCCACTTCTGGCCCTCGAAAATATCCTCCTTGATCTTCCTGTTAAGGTCCGATGTCTTGTAGAACTTGATCTCCTCGCGCTTCCACTCGAGCAGGGTTATCGCGACCTCTCCTCTCTGTATCCCGCGGACTCCGCCGTATATATACGTCTCAAGCGTGCGGTTGTCGCTCCTGACATTAGTCATGGCATCATAGTATTCGTCCTCATATATCGCCTTCGAATAATAAACGCCTTCAAGCGGCATGACTTTCTCCTCGGGAATGTCGAGCACATAATAGAATATGTTGCTCCCGACGGCAACGGGATCGCGCCGGAATCTCCCGGAAACAAAATACGGCCTGTAAGATATATCCTTGAGCTTCCTGAGCTTTCCGGCCTCGAGAAGCTCCTTGGCATACGTGGAGCTTATCTCCTTTTTTCCGTCCTTTATCTTCCTGATTATCTCGACCTCATAATCATAGATGGGGCCAAAATCACGCAGCAGCTGGGCATTTCCCGCCGCACCCTGTCCGAACGTGCAGTCCTCGCCGACAACCACCGCCTTTGCATTCATGCGGTCTACGATGTACTCCTCGATGAACCTGTTGGCGCTGATCGATGCCGTCTTTTCATAGAAGGGAAATTCGATATAGTAGTCGACGTCAAGCTCGGCGAATACCTTCCTTTTCTCCGCATTCGTATAGAGCACGCCGCTGTCGGTACCGAATCCGAGGCTCGCCGGCGGTATGTCGAAAGTCAGTATGCACAGCTTATAGCCCCTGCGGATATATTCGCGCATCCTTCTTACGATATACATGTGCCCTTTATGCACACCGTCGAACTTTCCTATGGATACCACGGTGTTTTCTGGTATCGAAAATTCAGTTGTCCCTGATATGATCTTCATTTTATTCCTTTTTCCCGGATCAGTTTAAGAACATCTTGTATGGTTTAAAAATATTGCCTGCTGTTTTATATTCATAGACTGCTGCAAACCTGCCGCTGCTGTCATACATCCGGAACCTTGCGCCTTCTTCTGCGGCAGGTGACGGAGCGTTTTTCATGCCCGGTCCGTCTGTCCCGGAATTCGAAGCCGGGCTTCCCGGTAACTTCAGCATCGCCGCACTTAACACATTTCCGTTCAGCAGAAGCTTATTTGCCGCGCCATCCGCATCGATCTTCGGCAGGCCGGAAAAGAGTGATTCGAGGCTTACCGTGAAGTCAGAAAGCCTTCCCTCAGCTGCAGCACGCTCAACCTCGGCAAGCCTGTGCGCAGAGTCTATCGCAAGATCACCGGACCTCGTCCTTGTGAGTGCGGACATCGCCGCTCCGCATCCGAGCTTCCTGCCTATATCGTCTATAAGGGACCTGATATATGTCCCCTTCCCGCATCTGACCCTTATCCGGCATCTCGGGATGTCCATATCGAGAATGTCTATCCCGTAAATGTCCACCCATACAGGCTTTCTCTCGACGACCTTTCCGCTCCTGGCGAGATCATACAGTTTCTGCCCGCCGACCTTTTTGGCGGAATACATGGGCGGTACCTGGTCATATCCTCCTACAAAGGATCTGATAGCATCCGTTATTTCTTCTTTGGTTGACATAACTTCTCTCGTTTCTTGGAGAACACCTGTTATGTCAAGTGTGTCATATGTGCTCCCGAGCACCATTTCTGCTTCATATTCCTTGTCATGGTCCGAGAGCATCTCGGAAAGCCGCGTGGCAGCCCCGACACATATAGGGAGCACTCCTTCCGCCATCGGGTCAAGCGTTCCCGTATGGCCGATCTTTTTCGTATGAAGGATTCCGCGGAGCTTTGCCACGACATCGTGGCTCGTGTATCCGCCCTCCTTGTATATGTTAATGATGCCGTCCATCAGTTCATCTGCTTTTCGATCTCGCGCGAAAGCGCATTGATCACGTCATAATATGTTCCGTTCATCTCGACGCCCGCTGCCCTCTCATGCCCGCCGCCGCCGAACGTGATGGCTACCTTTGCGACGTTTACGGCTCCGCCGGACCGCATGCTCACCTTGTAGCGCTGCGTCCCCATTTCATACATGAAGATCGCAACCTCCACACCCCTCGTGTTCTTGAGCTGGTTGACTATGCCGTCAAGATGCTTCGGAAGCACGTTATAGAATTCCATCATCTTGCGGTCCACCATGCTCACTATGCACTTCCCGTCCATGAAGAGTATGCTTTCGAGAAGCGCACGCCCGAGTATCTGGTTCTGAACATACGATTTTTCATAGAAAGTCTCAGATATGATCTTGGGCCCGTCAAAATCGTATTCAACAAGGTCTCCGACGATCTCAAAGCTGTGCCGGCTCATGTTTGAGTACTGGAATACCCCCGAATCGTGAACTATGCCCGAGAACAGGCACACGGCAACGGAATCGTTCATATACTGCTTATCAAACGTGTCATAGAGCACTTCGCAGGTGCTGCACGCCTCAGGCTTTATTTCGTTCACATCCGCAAAACCGTTATTTGTCTCATGATGGTCAATGCATATGGTCTTATCCGCATTCTCAAAGAAGAACATGGACTCCCCGAGCCTGTCGGTCGAGCTGCAGTCAAGGGCGATGAACACCTCGTACTTTTCCTTGGGCGAATAAGTCAGGTTCATCTCATCATACCCTTCGAGATATGAGAATATCGTCGGGGGGTTGTCCTGCGTGAACACCGTGACTTTCACGCCCGGCAGGGCGTTTTTTATATATGCCATAGTGGCCAGCGTGGAGCTGATGCAGTCCCCGTCAGGCCTGATGTGTCCGGCTATGGCAATGCTCTTTGCATTTCCTATTTCCTTAAGCAGGTTCATTCTTCTTCCTCTTGCAGTTCACGCTCATGGATGGGCGCCATAACCTCATCGATCTTTGCGGACATCGCCATTCCGTATTCCGTGGATGTGTCCGCGATGAACCTGAGGGTCGGAGTATTCCGAAGGTTCAGGGTCTCTGCCAGATGATGCCTCATGAAGCCCTCTGCCCTCCTGAGCCCCTCCATCGTCTCAGCGCGGACCGTCTCGTCGCCGAGTACACTTATATAGACCTTGCACGTCTTTAAGTCCGGGGCGACCTCAACATCCGTGACACACGTCATCGGAGCGATCCGCGGGTCCTTGATCTCGCCACGTATGAGGTTTGCGAGCTCCTTCTGGACCTCTGCGTTTATCCTTGTATTCTTTATGCTGTTCTTTCTCATTACCTCGGCACCTCAACCATCACATAACCCTCGACAACGTCAAGCTCCGCAAAATCACCGAAGTCTTCGAATACGAGGCCGCATTCAAATCCAGCCTTAACTTCCTTGACGTCATCCTTGAACCTCTTGAGTGATGCAAGTTTTCCTTCGTATATCTGCTCTTCGCCTCTTCTTATCCTGATAAGGCATCCTCTCTGCATTACGCCGTCGAGCATGTAAGAACCTGCAATGTTTCCTATGCCGCTCGCCTTGAATATCTGGCGGATCTCCGCATGTCCGATGACTTTCTCCTCGAAGATTGGATCGAGCATGCCCTTCATGGCATCCTCCACATCCTCTATTGCCTTGTAGATGACATCGTAGAGCCTTACATCGACGCCCTCTGTCTCTGCGGTCGCCTTGGCGGTCGCATCGGGACGGACGTTGAAGCCGATGATGATGGCATTCGATGCGCTCGCAAGGATGACATCCGACTCATTGATGGCACCGACGCCGCTGTGGATGACTTTTACAACGACCTCCTCGTTTGAAAGCTTGAGCAGCGACTCCTTAACGGCTTCAACCGAGCCCTGTACATCTGCCTTTAAGATGAGGTTGAGCTCCTTGAGGTTGCCCTCCTGGATCTTGGAGAACAGGCCTTCAAGCGACATCTTCGTCTTCATCTTGGTATCGTCTAAGAGCTTTACCTTGTTCTGGGCGATGAAAGTCTCCGCAAAGTTCTTGGCTTCCTTGTCGGAATCGAGTGACACGAATACCTCGCCGGCACCCGGGACATCATTGAGTCCGAGTATCTCAACGGGAGTTGACGGACCGGCCTCCTTAACGCGGCGGCCGCTGTCATCTATCATTGCCCTGACTTTTCCGTGGGATGCGCCTGCAGCGATAAAATCACCCACATGGAGCGTACCCTTCTGCACGAGTACGGTCGCTACCGGGCCGCGTCCCTTGTCGAGCTGTGCTTCTATGACCATTCCGCGGGCCCTTCTGTTGGCATTTGCCTTGAGCTCGAGGATGTCACTCGTCAGCAGGATCATCTCAAGCAGTTCCTTGATGCCCTCGCCGGTCTTGGCCGATACGGGGGCAAATACCGTGCTTCCGCCCCAGTCTTCCGGAACGAGCTCATACTCTGACAGTTCCTGCTTGACCCTGTCTATGTTTGCCGAAGGCTTGTCGATCTTGTTGACGGCAACGATTATCTCGATGCCTGCTGCCTTCGCATGGTTTATCGCCTCTATCGTCTGGGGCATGACACCGTCGTCCGCCGCAACGACAAGGATCGCGATATCCGTGGCGTTCGCGCCGCGCATACGCATCGCGGTGAATGCCTCATGGCCGGGTGTGTCGAGAAACGTGATCTTCCTGCCGTTGACGTTCACCACATATGCACCTATCGCCTGCGTGATGCCGCCTGCCTCGCCTTCAATGACTTTCGTGTTACGGATCGCATCAAGGAGCGATGTCTTACCATGGTCAACATGGCCCATTACACATATGACGGGAGGACGGCTGGTCATTGTTGAGGGGTCTTCCTCCTCTTCCCTAAGGAGTTCCTCTATGACATCGACAACGACTTCCTTCTCGCACAGGATGTCATATTCGACCGCGATCTCCTCGGCTTCCTCATATGAGATCTCCTCATTCACCGTAACGACTTTTCCCTGAAGGAACAGCTTCTTGATGATCTGTGAAGACTGGATCTTCATCTTGTCGGAGAGTTCCTTGATCGTGATCGTTTCGGGAAGGGTAATGACCTTGATCTTCTCTTCCTCGGGTTCGGCCTTCTTCTCTGCGGGACGCACGGGCATCTTGGTGCCTTTGCCCTTTATCTGTTTGCCGCCCCTGAAGCCGTCTTCGTTCTCAAAGATCTTGTCCTTCTTATTCTTGTCCTTGGAAGTATTGCCCTTGCGTCCGGCCCCTCCGGGACGGTTATTGTCCTTTGGCGGCTCGCCTGACGCATTGAAGCTCCTTCCCTGGTTTATGACTATTCCGCCGCGGCGCTCAGGTCTTGCAGGCTTGTCTCCTGCAGGCTTGTCTCCTGCAGGTCTTGCTCCTGCGGGCCGCCCTCCGGCAGGTCTTGCTCCTGCGGGCCGCTCTCCGGCAGGTCTTGCCGGTCTGGCCGGCTGAGCCGGTTTCTGTGATCCAGTACTTCCAGGAGCACTGCCAGCAGCACCGCTATAGCTCCCAGCAGGACTGACATCAGTTTTAACAACTTCCGGATTTTCTTTTTTAGGCGCAGTGCCTGCTTTACGTAAACGATCTTTATCGCCTCCCTGTAATGTCTCTGCCTCTCTTGCTGCTCTTTCCGCTGTCGTCGGCACCGTAGGTCTTATTATGCCGGTCCTCTGCCCGGGCCTTACAGGTGCCGCTCCCCTTCCGGGGACCGTTCCGCGTCCGCCCGGCTGGTTGTTCCTTGCAGACGATACTACTATGATGGGTTTCTTCTTCTTTACCGGAACCGCTCCGGGCGCTCCGGCAGGCCTTACGGGCGGTTTGGTTCCCGGTGCCTGTGCGGGCCTTGCGGCGGGACTTCCGGCCTCAGCCTTTGGTGCCGGCTTTTCCGCGGCAGGCTTGGCAGGTGTCTTTGCCGCAGGGGCAGGCTTTGCAGGTGCCGGTGCGGCCTTTCCCGAAAGCTTCTTCCTTACCGCTTCCGCCTGGTCATCCTCAAGCCCGGATGATGCCGTCTTTCCTTCTATCCCAAGATCTGCGAGTGCCGATATGACATCGCTGCTTTTTATGTCGAATTCTTTTGCTATTTCATGTACTTTTATTTTTGCCATTCTGTAATACCTCCGTTTAGAACCGATTTATTCAGTATCTGCTCTGCCAGACCGGCATCGGTGACACATAATGATGCCCGGAACTGCTTTCCTATGGCATGCCCTATCGTTTCCATATCTGAATACGCAACGTAGGGGACTTTGTGACTTTTACACATGTCACTGAACTTCTTCCTTGTGTTGTCTGATGCGTCGCCCGCAACCATGCAAAGGTGCGCCCTTCCTTCCTTGATCTTGGTCTCGGTCAGGAATTCTCCGCTTGCAACGCTTCCGGCTTTCTGGGCCAGTCCCAGAAGCTGCAGCACAGGATCCGGTCTCATGTCAGCTACTCCTCTTCTCCGGCAGGTTCTGCCGTATCTTCTGCGGGTTCCTCTTCGGCGTACTCTTCTTCGGCGTACTCACCCTCAGCATACTCGCCGTCAGCATACTCGCCCTCGGCGTATTCACCCTCTTCGTATTCACCGTCGGCGTATTCATATTCGCCGTCCTCATACTCTCCGTCCTCATCATAGTAATCCTCAAGACGGAAGCCCGGGGTATCCTTCGCCTGCGTCTCGGATTTGATGTCGATCTTGAATCCGGTGAGCTTTGCGGCCAGCCTTGCATTCTGGCCCTCCTTACCGATGGCAAGGGAAAGCTGGTCATCGGGAACAACGACCTTTGCGGATTTTTCATCGCTGTCGGCGATGACGAATACGACTTTCGCAGGGGAGAGCGCATTCTCTATAAGTATTCCGGGGTTCTCATCCCAGCATATGATATCAATCTTCTCGCCGCGGAGCTCATCCACGACGGCGTTGACCCTCGTTCCGTTCATTCCGACACACGCACCGACGGGATCGACATCGGGATTGTTCGACCATACGGCCATCTTGGTACGGCTTCCGGCTTCACGGGCAATCGATTTTATCTCAACGCTTCCGTCCCTGATCTCGGATACCTCTGCCTCGAAAAGGCACTTTACGAGATACGGGTGCGTACGTGAAACAGAGATCCTCGGTCCGCGGTTGTTGTCCTTGACCTCAACCACATATACCTTGACTCGGTCGTTGATGCGAAGCGTCTCCCTCGGTATCTGTTCCGATTCGGGAAGGAATGCATCCGCCTTTCCGAGATCTATGCAGACGTTCCTGCCGACATATCTCTGGACAACGCCTGTTACAACACTGCGTTCCTTGTCCTTGAACGTCTTGACGACTACCGAGCGCTCCTCCTCACGGATCTTCTGGAGTATGACGTTCTTGGCGTTCGTTGTGGCTATGCGCCCGAAATCCTTGCTCTCTATCTCAATATCAACAACATCCCCGACCTTAACTCCGGGCACGATCTTCTTGGCCTCTTCCTTTGCGATCTGTGAAACGCTGTCCTCCGGCTTCATGACTACCGTCTTCTGCGCGAACACCTTGAAATGTCCCGTCTCCCGGTCGATCTCGACACGCATGTTGTCGGAGCGTCCGAAATGCTGCTTGCAGGCGGTGAGAAGAGATGTCTCTATCGCCTCGAACATCGTTTCCTTGCTGATGTCCTTCTCCTTCTCCAATATCTCAAGAGCCATCAGGAGCTCTTTGCCGCTGTCTTCCTTCTGTACTTCCTTCTTTGCCATTTTTTCTCTCCTTCGTATTTGATTAATAACAGTGTTATTTAAACTTCTATATGTCTACGGACAGTCTCACCGACGCGATGAGGCTCCGCTCATACGTCATGTCTTCCCCGCTGTCCGCGAGGCGTATCGTCACGGTATCCTTATCAAAACCCGTAAGCTGTCCGGATATATCCTTCGAGCCCTCGTACGGTTTGTAGAACCTGATGTCAACGTCCCTTCCGAGGCTCAAGGAAAACTCCCTGTCCTTTACGAGCTTCCTGCCGAGTCCCGGTGAACTTACCTCGAGCGTATACGCATCCTCGATAAGATCATCCGCATCAAGCAGGTCGGACAGCTTCCTCGAAACATCAACGCAGTCGTCAATCGTGATCCCGCCTTCCTTATCAATATATGCACGAAGGTAATACTCTGCCCCTTCCTTTACATACTCAACGTCCCAGAGTGTGAACCCGGACTCTTCGATGACCGGCATCAGCATCTCCTCGGTACGTTTTTCTATGTTTTCTTTTTTTGACATATCCTTAAAGCTTCACCATCCCCTCAGGATTTTCCCCTACTACGCAATGAAGTGAGCTGCGGACCAGCTCACTTCATACCTAAAACCATGATACGATTGTTATACTACCATTTTGATCGAGTAAATGCAAGAGGAAATTGAAACCTTACATGCTCGCCCGGTAGATGGCAACCCGTAAGTCCGTTATGGGCAAGGCTTCCGGCCCACATGACCTCCGCCCTTGCATCATAGTTTTTCGGATCATCCCTGAGGATCAGCGCGTTATTCTTAACAGTGCGCATAAGCCCCTCTGCCAGCGCGTCCGTGATCCATTCTTCCGTTGAATCCTTTCGCTGTTTCTTGCTTCCGTAAATGCTTCTACTTTGTCACGATCCTGAACTTCAGCGTCTTTGTCCCGCCGTACTTCCCAATGCCTTTTACGGTTACAGTGGCTGTGCCTTTATTCACGTTGTCCTTGTATTCGAGTTCAAAGTCAGCACCTTCTGCAAGCTGCTTGGCGGGATCGCCGACGCTGCCCTTGTCCGGATAGATGACGGGAACCGGCTTCTTAGGACTACCGCTGTAAACCTGGTCTTTTATCTTTCCAAACACAGCACCCTTTATATCTTTTTCGTAGATGCGGAACTTTTCGGGAAAACCTCCCTCGTAATTTCCGGCTCCCGTTACGGTCACCAAAGCTTCCTCGGTCAGGCCGGTATTGTTCTCATATGTAGCTTTATAACAGGATGATGCAAGAACCTTCTGCGTATCCGCGTCTATGACTTTTACCTTGGGTTTGCATTCCCTGCTGGTAAACTTGACATCTGGAACAATGATGCGAAAGTCTTCCGGATCAAGGGACCTTTTTTTAATTGTAAACGTTCCGGAGCCAAGCTCTCCTTTGTAAGCCCCGCATCCCTTGGCTTTCCACGTGGGAGCCTTTCTAGAATCGGCTGATGCGGCATTTACGTTATTGCTGCATGACAGTTTGTAATCCCTTCCCTCTGTAAGGGTCAGCGTTTCCCCGTCAACGGTACGGGTCACTTTTACCTTCGGAACGATCTTCTTTCCGGAATAGACATATTCATCGCCGGCAAGCGATGCCGTGAACGTACCGTCATTTGTTACCGGGACTTTGTAAGCAATGAACGCCGTTTTGATGTCACCGTCATTTTCATAATTGCCGATAAGCTTAATCCCGACTGACTGAAGTGCCTTCGACTTATCATACGTAAAGTCAGTGAGCCTGTAGTCTCTGTCCTTCTTCAGGATGACCGTCTTCTTAAGCGCAGGGCTTGCATATTTCACCACGCTCTTCAGGTCGGTAAGGCTCACATTTCCTCCCTTGATCTTGACATCAGGGACATCGGCCGAAATATCATCCGCCGAAAGCTTAAGCGCTTTGATCGTAAATGGAGCCGGTATCGTTCCCATGAAGCTGCCTCTGAGCTTTACGCTGGCCGTCGGCGGTTTCGCCCCGGTTTTATCGCAGGCGGCTGTATTGTCAGACCACGAGACCGTATAATCCCTGCCCGGTATGAGTTCCACGTCATTTCCGTCATGATGTCCGTCCCCATCAGCATCAAACAGAACGGACACATCAGGCTGCCTTGGCGTTCCGTCATATACAGCGTCATCGACATCGACACTGACTCTTCCGTTGGTGCCGTCGCAGGGAACTAAATTAAAAGATGCTGCCTTGCTTCCGGACCACCCGGATCCTTTTCCGACTATCTCTAAGCTGACGGTGCCGATACCGACCGTATCCGTTCCATCCGCATACCTGACATAGTAGTCACCCTCTGTACCGTCCTTTGTCCCGCGTACAAGGACTTCACCGTTCCTCGAGGTCCTGACCGTGATGGGGAGGCATCCCTCTCCCGAAAGAACGTCGAGGTCGGTCTCGATGCCGGAATACTCTCTGTCGGCGATCTTATCGACGTATGCTTCCCCGATGTCCTTATCCTTCTCAGCCCAGCCGGCATAAACCGTAGTATTGGCATCTATCGGGGTGCCAAAGTCAAATTCCGTTTCACATGCTTCATCGGCATACCAGCCCTTGAACGTGTTATTTTCACGGACCGGCTCGCCTATCTCTTTCAGATCCTCCTCGGTGACAGGAGAATCTTTCTCTTTCATGAACTTTTTTGATGTCCTGCCGTCCGAAAATGCTCCGCCGTTTGCGTCAAAGGTGACCGTTATCCTGTCATCTTCAGCATCCTTTGTGAAAGCTTTTATACGGAAGTCTCCGAACCTTTCGGCATTATCCGAGCCTGCCAGCAGTCCCGTGGCATCCCTCCATTCTCCGTCAAAATCCAAGCCGTACGTAAAGCCCGAGCTCTTGGCATAAGTATGGTAATCTCCCGTCCGGGTCCCCGTGTTCTGAGAATACTCGGTATCCATGCTGACTTCATCGCCGGAAAACGTGATGACGACCGAGAACCTTTCATTCGGTGCGATCAGAACAGGTGCATTCAGTTCTGTCGTATAGCCGCCCGGGTAAGAAGTCTCGCCTTCCTGTCCGTCAACCTCTTTGGTCCCGGCCGTCGGATCGTTTCCGACAACCCCCGTATACACATCGACGGTATAGTGAAGGTTAGCACTGTGTGTGGAAAAATAGACTGCTTTAAGCGTCTCGGGATTGTCTCCCGTCTCATATATCCCCGCAAATTCCGTCGGTCCCCATACGGTTCCCGTGGTCATGCATCCGTCATACTGGTGGTTATGGTCATACCGGTCCGTGCTGTCGGTTTCTATGGCATAGCATCCGTTGTAGATGGTCTTGTCATAGTAAGACATCCAGAAGTATGAATAATACTCGGCATACTCACTCCCGCTTATATTGCCTTTATCATCGATCATGTTGCCGGCATCCCAGCTGTTCCTGATAAGCCATGCGCCGTCTCCTGCAGGCTTCTCGCCGTACGCAAAATTCTCCCTGGAAAAATCATCATCCCACCCTATGACGGAAACGAGATGGTTGGTCCCATAAGAAAAAGGCGTGTAGTAGCAGTTGTTCTCTTTGCTGTATACATCATCAAACTTAAGAGCGGATAAGTTGTCATCATATCCATCATGATCGGAATCATTAAATGCATGGTATGCAAGCGTGACCGCACCGTGATCCGCGATAAGCCGCTTAACTTCATTCAGGCTTTCGGGAGTTATTTTGTTTTTGCTGTCCCTGGGCATTCCGACATAAAAATTCCTTAAATGCAGAACATCATCCGTAGCGTTTTTAAGATCGGTAGAATAGCCGGTCAGATCCATATTCTCATCATACTGATATCCGGCTTCATCAGCGATCCCGGTCCAGTTTGACAGAAGGCGGACGGCATTATCGGGGCTTCCGCCATTGTTCATGAAATTATCGTATGTTCCGTTCTTATCACCCTCGAAGCCGTTGATCCTCCCGAACGGATAATATGCATCCTGCCGTTTTCCCGCAAAATACGCCAGGTGAAGCTCTGACAGGTCTGTATCCTTATCGGCAGCCTCTCCGCCCGGAAGGCGGGTGCCATCTATAGCCGAAGACATCTCTGCCGCCGCCAGTGTCGAAAATGCCCAGCATGTTCCGTAATCGCCCTGGTCCCTTGACGGTTTCTGGGTAGCGATCGGAGATACATAAAAGCTCTCAAGTACTCCGAGCAGTTCATCCCCTTCCCCGGTTTCGCTGACGCTCTCATACCGGTCCTCAAAAGGGGCCGGCGCGTAACCCGGAACAAAATCAAAGCCCTCGGGTGCCTTCATGGGTGCGATATGTTCTTCTTCGGCTTCAGCAGGAGCCGCATTAGCCGGGACATATGATCCCGACATCACGAAGATCACCGATAATGCTGCTGCGATGATGCGGTAAATTGATCTTTTCATGTCTCTGTCCTTTCTTGCGGATGATATTATATTTTTCGGCCGTTCCGAATAAATGCGTTTGTTATATTGTATCACATGCGGTGAAAGATGTAACGTTATTTCCGATTTTCCCCCCTGCCTGTAATTATGTTACAATCACATATGGGATCCGTGCCTTCAGAGGGACGGAAACAAAACATATCATCAGAACGGAGATTATGCGCTTGGAAAGAGATCTTAAGGAAAAATGCAGGCTCGTGACGGGCTTCGGGGACTGGCACATAGGTACTGTCCGGGTTTCGGACGGTCCTCACGGAGTCAGAAGCCAGGATGACGGCGAGCGCAACAATGACAGCATCGAAGCTACCTGCTTTCCCACGGCAAGCGCCGCGGCATGCTCATGGGACAGGGAGCTCATAGCCGAAATGGCTGAATGTATCGCCGGGGAAGCATCAGAGCTTGGAGTATCAGTTATTCTCGGGCCGGGCGTCAACATAAAGCGTTCGCCCCTTGGCGGCCGGAATTTTGAATACTATTCGGAGGACCCGTATCTTGCGGGAGCCCTCGCTTGTGCATTCATAAACGCAATGCAGCGGCACGGTGTCGGCGCATGCCTCAAGCATTTTGCGGCAAACAGCCAGGAGACCCACCGGATGACATCCAATTCCATGGTAGACGACAGGGCGCTCCACGAGATATACCTCTCGGCTTTTGAGGCTGCCGTGAAGAAATCCGCCCCCGCAGCTGTCATGGGCGCATACAATTACATAAACGGGATCCCCGCCTGTGAAGACCGTCATCTTCTGACAGATATACTCAGGAACGGCTGGGGATTTTCCGGCCTGGTCATGAGCGACTGGGGTGCATGTGTTGACCTTCCTGCCTGCATAAATGCTGGTATGGATGTTGAGATGCCCGACAGCCGCGGGCACCATTTCGACGATCTTATGTCAAAAGCCGAAGCCGGACTTGTGGACATAGATCCGGCCGTAGCACGCATAGATGCGCTTTCAGCCGCATATCCCAAGCAGGCGGAAGAAGGCGCAAGAAGCGTCAGCGGCGAAACACGCAGCAGGAATCATCGGTCAGCGCAGAAAATTGCCGCGGAAAGTGCGGTCCTTCTGAAAAACGACGGTTTCTTTCCCTTAAAGGACTGCCGGAAGATCCTGCTCGTCGGCGCCCTTGCGGAACATGCGCGCATCCAGGGCGGCGGCAGCAGCCATATAAACACCGCAAATGTTGACCGCATCAGATCCGAATTTGCCCGCCTCGGAGTCAGGACATATACGGTCAGGGGCTACAGCCCCGTGGGCAGCCGCAGGAATCCCGCGCTCGAGGCCGAAGCGCTCGAGGCGGCGGCAAAGGCAAAGGAAAAGAACATACCGATACTGTTCTTCGGAGGCCTTACCGAGGAGGCGGAAGGCGAGGGCTACGACCGTGAAAGCTTTGCCCTTCCGGAAAATCAGGCCGCACTCCTTAAGCGCATATTGGAGGTGACCGGTGATGTCGGTTTCATATCCTTCGGCGGATCGCCTTATGACATGGAGCTTCCGGGAAAGTGCAGGGCCATACTGCAGATGTATCTTGGCGGTGAGGGTGTCATGGCGGCTGCAGCCGATATCGTAACGGGAAATGTCTGCCCATCCGGAAAGCTTGCCGAATCCATTCCATACAGGGCGGAAGATTCCGGAAGCTACGGGCATTTCGGAATGCAGGGCCTGCAGAGTGAACACCCCGATGACGTAAAGTATGCCGAGAGCATCTTTGCCGGCTACAGATACTATGACACTTTCAATGTGCCGGTACGCTACTGTTTCGGGCACGGACTGAGCTATACCGATTTTGAATATTCGGACCTTTTTGTACGGACGGAAGATGGCGCCTGCGATGTTTCTTTTAAAGTAAAGAACACCGGCAGCGTGGAAGGAGCTGAGGTATCGCAGGTTTATGTGCGCAATCCGCTGTGCGATGATTTTCGCGCTTCCCGTGAGCTTCGCGGCTTTGCGAAGACTCATCTTTTGCCCGGCGAGAAGAAAGCAGTCAGCATCCGTCTTGACAGCAGGGCGTTCTCAGCTTACTCGGAAGGAGAATGGCGTGTGATCGGCGGAGAATACGAGATACAGGTTGGCTCAAGCCTTGATGACATAAGGCTTAAGGAGAGCCTTTCGGTTTCCGGCCAAGCCCTTGTCTTTCCGCTGAAGCTGTGCCATGTGCCGCTTTCGGATGAGAACTTTAAAAAGATATATTCACATGAGATCACTGACTTTTCGCATCCCGGGCGCGGACAGTACTCGGCGAAGAACTCCCTCGGACAGCTCTCTGCAAAGTCACTTCCCGCAAGGCTATGGCTCGCATTCGCGCGCACGGCGGCAAAACTCATGTACCCGCTGAAGTCTTCGGACGATCCCGAGGTCCGGATGATGCTTGAAGGCATACGGGAAGGAAACATCGACACCGTGTGCATACAGAGCCGTGGGCTCATGAGCCGTAAGATGATGAAGAAGATAATAGATTCGGCTAATTCGGCGGATCGGTAAGAACTAAGCGGGCGGACATGAGCTGTAAGGCCTGTCCGCTCCGAAGTGAAAAAAGCGATAAAAGGGAGACTGGCAATGAACGGAACACTTGATAAGAGGACAAAATGGTGCTACTGCATCGGTGCGACCGGAAGGGACGCCGCGTATGCACTGATCAGCATGTACCTCATACTCTATGTGCAGTACACCATGAACCTGACCGGCGTGCAGTTTGCGGCCATAAGCGCCGCAATGATCGTCTGCATGGTATGGGATGCGGTCAATGACCTTCTGATGGGCATCATCATAGAGAACACGAACTTTAAGATGGGCAAGTTCAAGCCCTGGATACTCATCGGAGCGATATCCAATGCGGTGATAATTGTCTGCCTGTTTACGATAAGGCCTTCGGGATGGGGCTTCGTGGCATTCTACAGCCTGTTCTACCTGCTCTGGGGCATGACCTATACGATGAACGACATTTCGTACTGGGGCGCACTTCCGACCTTCAGTTCGGATCCCAAGGTGAGGGACAGCCTGGTCTCGGTCATGAGCGTTTTCATATGCATGGGTCAGTTTGCGGTGGCAGGGATAGTTCCCATCGTCATCGCGGGTAATGCGGTAAGCGCATACCGCACCGTGGCACTCGTTGTCGGGCTCGGGCTCATCGCCTTCCAGATGCTGACCGCTTTCGGGATCAGGGAACGCGGCCGGACCGAACGGGAGGATAAGCTCTCACTGAAAGACATGTACAGGATATTTGCGAGAAACGACCAGCTGGTGGCCGCAGGCATAGCCAACATCTTCTTCAACATCGCCTTCAACCTGCTCATAGTTTTCGGCGTCAACTTCTTCTATATCGAATTCGGATATTCGGAAAGCGGCGACCTTGTGTTTGTATTCACCGTAATGTACGGGCTCGGAATGCTCATCTCGCAGGCAAGCTATGCGTCCGTCGCAAAGCACTTTAAGCGGGAGCAGATACTGCGTGCATGCTTTATCGGGCTGATGATAGGATATGCGGCGTTCTTTTCGTTCGGCTATGTGCTCCCGAGGAACATCATCCTTCTGAACGCCATAGGATTCCTTATCTTCTTTTTCCAGGGGCTTATGAATGCGACGCTTGTCGTCATGATAAACAACACTATAGAATATGACGAGGCAAGATTTGGCGAGCGGCATGATTCAGTCATCTCAGCCGTCCGCTCCTTCAGCGTCAAGCTTGCCGGAGGGCTCAATCAGGGCCTGTCCACGCTTGTCCTTATCGCCAGCGGGATCTATGCCAAGACCAGCAGGATAAGCGCCCTTGAGATCGATGTGAGCCGCGGTGACATCACAAAGGAAACCGCCCTCGCATCCGCAAACGGATATCTTGCGGATGTGACTTCCATGCAGAGGCTGCTCTTCAGGGCAGGCATGATCGGCATTCCCGTTGCAGCCATAATCATCTCATATCTCATCTTAAGGAAGAGATACCATATCGACGAGGCAGAGTACGGGAAGCTGATATCTCACGGATGATGCTGAGCAGATGAGCGAAAAGCCGATGCGTACTCATTGACTTTACAAAAAAGGGACCGGTCAATCCGGTCCCTTAAAAAATCCCTTATGCTTTATTAGCGAAGCCCTTTCTGCTTGAGCAGATTCTCGAGCTCGGAAGAATTGTGGTGGAGGACGTATTCCTTTGCCTCCTCATCGGTTCCGTGCTCCGTAGCCCATCTCCACTCATCAAGAAGTGCCTTATACTCGGCCGCAGTGACCTGAAGGCCGTTTAAGTTGTAGCCTGCTGCCGCCGCAGCTGCCGCAGCCGCCTGCTGTGCCGCAAGCTCTTCCGCAGCCTGCTTCTCGGCATCGGCCTTTGCCTTTGCCTCTGCCTCCTCCTTAGTCTGGGTGGCCTGAGTGTTTGTCTCCGTATTTTCGGTGTTGTTGTTCTCTTCGGGCTTCTTCTCTTCCTTCTTTTCTTCTTTCTTATTCTCTTCAGTCTTCTTGTCTTCCTCGGTAGGACCCTGCTGGTACTCTTCCTCGGATATCTCGGTCAGGAATTCACTCTTCATGTATCCATCCTGATCCTTGTACTTGATATGTGTCCAGTCGTCAACATCCTCCACCTTCTCAAACATGTCGCCCTTCTTGGCCTTGCCGAGCACATCTCCGTCCGTGCTGTTCGTTGACCTTATGTTGACATCATCTCCGGTAGCCTTGACATATTTCTTGACGGCCGCTTCCGCCTGGGCTTCCTCGGCTGCCGCAGCTTCCTCCTCGGCCTGTTTCTGTGCCTCGGCCTGTGCCGCAGCTTCCGCCTGGGCACGCGCCACGGAATCGACGACGCTAAACGAAAGGACCTGGCTCTTGATGCCCTTGCACTCAACATATACGGTTACGTTTCCTTCCGTCATGCCGGTCGTGAGAACTGCCTTGCCGCTGTCATTTATCTCGAATGAGCTTGTGGGATCATCGACCACTGCCGTTGCCTTCTTGATGCTGGCCTTGCCCGGCGTTGTATTGATCGAGAACGTGTACTGGGTACCGACTTCAAGCGATGTTTCCGAGAACTCCGGCTGGAGCTGGATGCTCTTCAGCTTCTTGGACGCCGAAACGAGATATACGCTCCCGACGATCACGAGAAGTGCGATCAGTACCGCAAACACAAAGATCAGTATTCTGATGATGCTGTTTTGTTTTCTCACTTTATTTCTCCTTTATAAGATATATATGCACTGTCAGATATTTCCCTGACAAAATATTATACACCCTAAAGTGCCGAAACTACAATACTTTTATGAACTTCTCAATGATCTCGGATATGCCGCTTTCATTGTTTGTGCGCTCCGTGACATAGTCGGCGTGCGATTTTGCCTCGTCGGTGCCGTTTCTCATGACCGCCCCGATGCCCGCGGCTTCAAGCATCGGGATGTCGTTTGCCTCATCCCCTGCCGCCACCGAATCCTCTATCGGAACATCAAGAAGACCGCACAGTTTCCTTACGGCATTGCCCTTTGACACTCCGAGCGGAAGATATTCGAGCAGGTAGTCATTTGAAAATACGCTCTGAGTCCTGCCATCCGCGATATGGCGGTGACGCTCTTCAAAATCCTCGAGTATATGCCTGCTGCTATCCTTTATCGACATGACGATGAGCTTGGGCGGAGGACCCGGCAGATCCTCGGGGATCCTCTCAAGCATCCGGAAAGGCATCTTTATCGCAGCCGTATAGACTTCTATCTCACGCGTCTTCTTAACGGACACGACATTGTCGTCGGTGTAAGTGTGAACTGACAGATCCTCGGACAGTGCGGCTTCAAACATTATCCTGACGGTATCGGTATCGAGCACCGTCTCACTTATCTTCTCTTCGCGGCTGCAGTCATATATGATCCCGCCGTTCGAGCATGCAAGGAAGATCCCGCCGCGGTACAGTCCAAGCTCGCGCGCTACGACTTTCGCGCTGTAAAGCGGGCGTCCCGTGGCTATCACAAACCGGTGCCCCATGGCAAGCATTTCATTTATCGACTCAAGGTCCCTGCCGCTCACGTTCTTTTTATCATCGAGCAGGGTTCCGTCAAGATCGGCAAACAGTATCTTAGTTCTCATCTTCTTCCTTATTGGCCGTATATACAAATCTCTTTCTTGCCATCTCGTCGCTCGCAAGATATTCGTCGTATGTCGTGATCTTGTCGATCATCGTCCCGTCAGGCAGAAATTCCATGATCCTGTTGGCCGTCGTCTGCACGAACTGATGGTCGTGCGATGCGAACAGTATGACACCCGGGAACTTAATGAGCCCGTTGTTGAGCGCCGTTATCGACTCCATGTCGAGATGGTTCGTCGGCTCATCAAGTATGAGGATGTTAGCGCCCGATATCATCATCTTAGACAGCAGGCATCTGACTTTCTCGCCTCCGGATAAGATGTTGATCTTCTTGACGCCGTCCTCACCGGGAAAGAGCATGCGTCCGAGGAAGCCCCGCACATATGTCACATCCTTGATGACGGAATAGCCGGTGAGCCACTCGGTTATCGTGTAGTCATGCGAGAACTCTTCTGTATAATCTCTCGGGAAATACGCCTGCGAGGTCGTAACTCCCCATTTGTACGTTCCCTCATCGGGCTCAAGCTCGCCCATGAGTATCTTAAAGAGCGTCGTCTTCGCAAGCTCGTTCGCACCTACGAAAGCAACCTTGTCATCGTGTCCTAAAATGAACGAGATGTTGTCGAGCACCTTTTCGCCGTCGATGGTCTTGCTGATGCCGGATACGGTCAGGACCTCGTTTCCTATCTCCCTGTCGGGGCGAAAATCAATATACGGATATTTGCGGCTCGAGGGCTTGATCGTATCAAGCTCGATCTTCTCGAGTGCCCTTTTGCGGCTCGTCGCCTGCTTGGACTTCGAGGCGTTCGCGGAAAATCTTGAGATGAACTCCTGCAGTTCCTTGATCTTTTCCTCTTTCTTCTTGTTGGCTTCCTTCATCTGCTGTATGAGCAGCTGGCTGCTCTCGTACCAGAAGTCATAGTTGCCCGCATAGAGCTGTATCTTGCCGTAATCGATGTCCGCCGTGTATGTGCATACCTTGTTGAGGAAATATCTGTCATGGCTGACCACTATTACCGTGTTCTCAAAGTTTATCAGAAACTCCTCGAGCCATTCTATCGCATCAAGGTCGAGATGGTTGGTCGGCTCGTCGAGAAGCAGTATGTCGGGGGATCCAAAAAGCGCGCGGGCCAAAAGCACCTTGACTTTCAGCGGGCCGGGAAGGTCGCCGACAAGGCTGTAGTGATATTCCGTGTCGATCCCGAGTCCGTTAAGGAGAGTCGCGGCATCTGCCTCGGCCTCCCATCCGTTCATCTCGGCAAATTCCGCTTCAAGCTCGCTTGCCCTGATGCCGTCCTCGTCGGTAAAATCCTCCTTCGCATAGATGGCATCCTTTTCCTTCATCACATCATAGAGATGCTGATTTCCCATTATCACCGTGTCCATTACGGTATAGGCATCGTACTTGAAATGGTCCTGTTCGAGCACCGACAGCCTCTGCCCCGGTGTTATGGATATGTCTCCGTTCGTGGTGTCAAGCTCGCCCGAGAGGATCTTTAGGAAGGTTGACTTTCCGGCGCCGTTTGCGCCGATGAGCCCATAGCAGTTCCCTTCGGTGAACTTGATGTTCACGTCTTCAAAAAGCGCCTTCTTGCCGACGCGGTATGTAACATTGTTTGCACTTATCATTTTATGTTTCTCCTTCGAAGCGGTGCAGGAACTGTCCGCTTTTACCCTGTCATGAATTAACGACCAGATAGCGTTCGTCAGGCAACGTGAACACTTCCGCCTGCTGCTCTATCTCCTCTTCGGAGAGTCCGTCCGTGTCCACTCCCATCTCATCGAAATATTCTATGACCTCTTCGATGGTATCGACAACGACCGACATGGAATCCTCGAGAAAATCCTGCGCCTCCTCAGGCGTTGACGCAACATCCTCGTCAAAGAGCCTCCCCTGATTATCCAGGAAATAATTGATCACATCCTTATCAAACATTCATGTTCCCTCCTTCTATAGGTATGAAGACCCTGCTGTTCTCCACAGGATCCTTTAATGACGCTTCATTGTCCGCCACATCGCAGAATACGTTCTGGGCACATATCATGTCGCCCCCACGCCTCTCGGCACGCTCGTATGTTCCGTCGGAAAGCTCCACCCTTGCCTTGACATTGTCGGAAAGGAGTGTCGCGAGTATATAGATTACCTTCTTCTTCAGCTGTTCGTCAAGTATCGGGAACATTATCTCCACACGACGAAGCAGATTTCTAGGCATCCAGTCGCTCGATCCGCAGTAGACCTCGCTGTTTCCGGCATTTTCGAAATAGAATATACGGCTGTGCTCGAGATAATCGCCCACTATGCTCCTGACCGTAATATTTTCCGAGACGCCCTTTATTCCGGGCTTCAGGCAGCAAATGCCCCGCACTATGAGCTCTATCTTGACTCCCGCACACGAGGCTGCATAGAGCGCCTCTATGACTTCCCTGTCGCATATCGAATTGACTTTTGCAATGATGTGTGACTTCTTGCCCTCACGCGCATTTGCGGCTTCCCTTCCGATGAGGTGCAGGAACCGGTCCTTGAGCCAGAGCGGCGCGAGTGACAGGCGGTTCCAGTAGAGAGGCTCCGAATATCCGCTCAGCATGTTGAACACAGCGGTCGCATCCTCGCCTATCTGCTCGGCACACGTTAAGAGCCCTAAGTCCGTATAGAGCTTTGCGGTGCTGTCGTTATAGTTTCCGGTACCGAGATGCACATAGCGGCGTATGCCGTCTTCCTCGCGGCGCACAACGAGCATTATCTTGCAGTGCGTCTTGAGGCCTACGAGTCCGTAGATGACGTGGCACCCGGCTTTCTCAAGGCGGCGTGCCCATATGATGTTGTGCTCCTCGTCAAACCTTGCCTTCAGTTCCACGAGCACCGTGACCTGCTTTCCGTTCTCGGCGGCTTCCTCAAGAGCCGCGATTATCGGCGAATTTCCGCTGACGCGGTAGAGCGTCTGCTTTATGGCCAGAACGTCCGGATCCTTTGCCGCGCTCTTTACGAAATCTATGACCGGGTCGAAGGACTGGTACGGATGGTGCATCAGTATGTCATGGTTCCTTATCGCTTCGAAGATGTCCGCACCGTCATTGATCTCCCTGACGGGCTTCGGGACATGGTCTTTCCTCTTGAGTCGTTCGAATCCCGGGAAGGCGTACATCTTCATCAGGAAAGTAAGGTCGATGGGGCCGGGGATGCGGTAGATGCTGTCACCCCTTACCGAAAGTTCCTTCTTCAGTATCTCCATGAGTCCCGGATCGATGTCGTCTGCGACCTCGAGCCTTATGACTTCTCCCCACTGGCGCCTCTTTATCTGCTTTTCGATCTCTTTGAGAAGATCTGCGGCCTCCTCCTCATCGATCGTAAGGTCGGCGTTTCTCATTATCCTGTAAGGATATGCGCAGAACACGTCATAATTGAGGAAAAGCTTGTGCATGTTGCGCTCTATAATCTCCTCGAGAAGGATGAAAGTTCTCGTATCGTCCGAATACGTATACTCGGGCGGTATCTCGACTACACGGTCAAGAACGCCGGGCACCTGTACCGTCGCAAAATCACGGGAATCCTCACCCTTCTTGCCGATGAGGGCGCCGATGTTCAGCGTCTGGTTCCTAACGAGCGGGAACGGCCTTGACGAGTCTACCGCCATCGGTGTCAGCACCGGATAGACCTCTTCCTCAAAATATCTGTCAACGTATGCCGCCTCGTCGGGAGACAGATCCTCGTGGGCCGTGATGAGCTCTATGCCTTCAGCGCCGAGGAGCGGCAGAAGCGTATGCATCAGGACAAAATACTGGGTGTCCACAAGCTCGTGCGTCTTCTTCGAAATCAGGGACAGCTGCTCATCCGCGGTGAGCCCCGCGATGTCCTTCTTGCTGTAGCCTGCATGCTGCATGTCGATGAGCGACGCCACCCTGACCATGAAGAACTCATCAAGGTTGGATGCCGTTATCGACAGGAACTTGAGCCTTTCCATGAGCGGATTCGATGTATCGGTCGCCTCGCCGAGCACCCTCTCGTCGAACATCAGCCACGAAAGCTCCCTGTTAACATAGTATTCCTTATTGCCAAATTCTTTCATAACATCCCCCTAGCGCCGCTTGTAGCGAAGAACAGGCTTTATCGAGAAAACCTCTTCGAACAGCGATGCCTTTCTGAAGAAAAATCCCTGCTCAAGGTCGATGTCGTCGACCGTATAAACGTTTATCAGAAGCTCGTTCCCCTTCACGGAAAACCTAACGTCATTGACTTTCGTCCTGTAGCTCCTGCATATGCCGTCCGCTATCCTAAAGAGTGCGGAGAGCTTTGCGATCTTGAGATAGCTCGTCCTGTCCATGAGCGATGCCGAGGCAAGTTCGTCATAATACAGGAATTCCGTCTTGTTGAAGCGTACTATGTTCGCGACGATCTCACGCTCCGCATGCGACAGTCCGATCATCTCGGTCGCCATGATTATGTCATATCCGCATTCTGCCCCTGCCTCGATGCTAACGTATCTTCCGCAGTCGCCAAGAAGCGATGCTATGCGAAGCAGCAGCTTGTCCCGCTTTCCCATTCCGTGGATCTTGCGCGTTGCATCAAACAGGTCCTTCGCCACCTTCTCGATGAGCTCATTGCGCTCGCTGTTTCCCTGATACCTTTTTGACATCACCTTTGCGCAGGCGATAATGTCATTCTCAAAATCGTGGGAATAATTGACGAGCTTTTCCTTTTCGGCATATTCATATGCCATCCCGTCGCACAGGCTTACCCCCGGAGACCAGATGTTTTCGGCCTTCGTGATCTTAAGCACGCGGGATACTATTGCTATCGCCGGCAGAAGGAGCGGCGCGGTCTCTTCGCTGATCCCGTATGCCTTTGCAATGTCGCCCATTGTCATCGTGCTTATCTGGCCTGCGATCTTTGCGAACTTTTCCGCCGAGAACGATCTGTCATCCGCATCCATGTGGTAGAGCATCGTGGATATGTAGTCATCTATCAGGATGATGTTCTTGATCGTCCTGCCCTTAAGATAAAGCTTCTTGAACACCTGAAGCTGGTTGTCGATGAGCTCCCGCAGGATCCCCTCGACATCCCTTGTCTTCGGCTGAAGCGCGGCGAGCATGTCCATGGCGCGGAGCACTCCGAGCCTTATGTTCTGCGTCGTGACGAGCGTATCGTTGTCGAAGAGGGATATCTGTATGCTGCCTCCGCCGATGTCGACTATCGCACATCCTTCGCGGATGAACTCGTCAAACCTCTGCCCTTTTAAGGCCGCGGCCTTGTAATGCAGGAATCTCTGTTCGGAGTTTGACAAAACGTCGACCTTTATGCCGGTGCGCAGCTTTATCTGCTCCGTCACGATGACCGTGTTCTTCGTCTCGCGTATGGCACTGGTGCCGTATGCCCTGTAGTCATCCACCTTATATGATTTCATTATCGAGGAAAAATCGGAAAGGACATCACAGAGCTCATCCATGCGTCCCATGCTGATAAGCCCCGTCTGATATGTATCTGTACCAAGCTCGATGGAATGGCGGACGCTGTCAATGACTTTCATGCCGTTCCTGTTCGAGAATTCAAAGATCTTCATCCCGAGCTCGTAAGAGCCCACATCTATGGCCGCAAATGTACGGACTGCCATTTATCTCTCCTTCCCCTTACCTATTATTTATCTGACCTTCCCCTCAGGTGGTCTATGAACTGCTGCGCCGTCCTTCCGGAAAGGCCTCCGTGTGACAGCTCCCATCTGTCGGCTTCAAGCAGAAGCTCATCCTCATCCATTTCGATGCCGTAACGCTTTGCAAGTGCAGTGACTATGCCGTCATACTGCTTCTTGTCCGGGCGTCCGAAATAAACGGTCACTCCGAACCTGTAAGAGAGCGAGAGCTTTTCGGCAACCGTGTCGTTCGAATGGAGCTCTTCGTCCCGATCGAGCCTGTCGGAGTATTTTTCCCTGACGATATGCCGCCTGTTGCTCGTGGCGTATATAAGGACGTTCTCGGGCTTCCTCTCGAGCCCGCCTTCAATGACCGCCTTCAGGTATTTGTAATCGGTCTCGTAATCCTCGAACGAGAGGTCGTCCATCAGGATTATGAACCTGTAGTTCCTGTCCTTTATCTGTGATATGACATCGGAAAGGTCGCGGAGCTGGTGACGGTATATCTCGATCATCCGAAGGCCCCGTTCATAATATCTGTTGAGAAGCCCTTTTACGCTCGATGATTTTCCGGTCCCGGCATCGCCGAACAGGAGGCAGTTGTTGCACGGCCTGCCTTCGATGAAAGCTTCGGTATTGTCTATGAGCTTGCGCTTGGCGCTCTCATAACCCACAAGGTCCTCAAGGTATATGTGCGTCATGTTCGTTATCGGAACGATAACCGCCTCATCACCTTCGTGAACGATGCGGAATGCCTTGTTGAGACCGAACCTTCCGACTCCGAATTCTTTGTAGAATGCGGTCGCCGTGTCCATAAAATCCTTATCGGTCCCGGCAGCGCACAGCTGGTCGCGAAGCTCCATGACGCGGTCCCTGATCCTTTTGTTGAACGCCTTCGACCCCGTATCCGTTCCCTTATAGCAGCTGAGCATCCCCGCATTCTTCGTGCCGCACAGCTTGTCGAGCTCACCAAGATCTATCGCGAACATTTCACGGAAAATGGAAAAATCTGAAAGCGCCACATCATTTATCGTGCCCGCAACGCTTCCCCTTATCTCGCACGAAGTCGAATAGGCATTCTCGTCGTTGACGATGAGATGCGTAAGATATGCCTGCCAGAGGTTCCCTTCATATCCGCATTTTACCGCAAGCTCGATAAGGGATCCCGTAAAGGAGTTCATCCTGTTCCTGGCGCCTTCACCGCTGCCGGTGTCGCCGGACAGTATAAAGGCCGCATCATCGAGTATCTCACGGTTTTCAAAGTTTCTGTAAAGTATCAGTTCATTGCTTCGCATTACTATTCTCCGAGGGGCATGAGGGAGATCTCCACGGGGTCTCCCGACCAGTCAAAATCATCATCGCCGTCTCCCGCAAGATCCTCCTGCAGCTCACGGCTCGCCTGCATGAGCGTTAAGAACAGCTGGGCGGCTCCGTCCGCATATTTCCTGTTGGATACCGCGGCAAATACAGCGTCAAGCTTTTCGTCCTCACGCTTTTCGTCATAGATCGGCAGGCCGTTCTCCATCTTGTATTCACCGATGGCACGCGCCACATCCATCCGCTCCTCATAAAGCTTAATGATCTTCGAATCGATCTCATCGATCTGCTCACGCAGTTTTTTGATATCACCTGCCATGCCGGCCACCCCTTTAAGATCTTATTCATGATACGCCGATAAGTATCATTATGATTATAGCACCACCGTGCCAGGCCGTTCCACATCTTTCGATAAAAAAACTGTGCTATAATATGCTTCGGAGGGATGAAATGAGATGAATGCAAAAGACATCATGGATCCGTCGGGATTCGTTGTTCTGTCCGACTATATCCCGGACATCGTAACCGAGATAAGGTACCACAGCACATACAACTTCATGGGGGATCGGGCCGACGGCTACGAGGAGCCCGTCGCTCTTCTTACCGCTGAGGCAGCAAGGGCACTCAAAGAGGTAAGCTCTGAGATGATCGTCAGGGGATACCGCCTCAAGATCTTCGACGCCTACCGCCCGGCGCGCGCCGTAAAGCATTTCGTGCTCTGGGGCATCGAGGATACGGACATACGCATGAAACCGTATTTCTATCCGAAGCTCGAGAAACAGGAGCTCTTCGAAAAAGGTTATATCGCATCGAGGTCGAGCCACAGCAGGGGCAGCACGGTTGACCTTACGCTCCTTGACATGGCAGGCGGAAAGGAACTTGACATGGGAAGTCCATTCGACCTTTTTGATGAGAGCTCGCATCCGGACAGTACCGCAGTTACCGAAGAGCAGCACGAGAACCGGATGATGCTTCAGCATGTCATGGTGCGGAACGGCTTTATGCCGATAGACTGCGAATGGTGGCACTTTACTCTGAAGGATGAACCATATCCCGACACCTATTTTGATTTTCCGGTATCGGCCACCTACCTTAGAAGGTAAATGGACCATGGGGACGGAGTCAGGGGTCCACTCTGCCTTGTACAGCCGGCCAAAAAATGATAAAATATTGAACGCGGTCCGAAAATCAGGCGGACCGGTGTTTCATCTGATATTAAGGAGGTTTTATTATGGCTTTTTGTTCAAATTGCGGAAAAGAGATACCTGAAGGAGCTTCCGTATGTCCTTCATGCGGTGCGAGCCTTGCAAATGTTGCGGCCCCCGAGGCAGTAAACTGGGACCACACGGATGAATTCGATGCAGAGGATATATCAAACAACAAGGTTTATGCCCTTTCGGCATATCTGTTCTCGATCCTCGGCGTCATACTCTGCCACCTGCTCGCAAAGGAATCGCCTTATGCGCTGTTCCATGCACGCGAGGCTCTTAAGCTCAACGTAGTGATAATCGTTATTTATCTGCTCTCATGCTTCTTCTGCTGGACATGCATCGCTCCTGTCGCGGGAGCCATCCTCATCCTGATGCTCGCAGTCGTAAAAGTCATCTGCTTTGTCCAGGTATGCAAGGGTGAGGCAAAAGAGCCCTGGCTCGTCCGTTCAATCGGTGCGCTTCACTGATCATAATGTTAACATGCCGGCGGTCCCATATGCGGGGCCGCCTTTTTTTATCTGATCTGTGGTATAATATCTGCCATGAAGACTTATGAGAAGTTTAACGGAAAGAAAATACTGATATGGGGATACGGCCGCGAGGGAAAGTCGACCGAAAGATTCCTCTCCACATTCTGCCGCCCCGAAAGCGTTGATATTTTCGAGGGTAAGCGCGAAGACATAAACGAGGACCTGTATGACTATATAATCAAAAGTCCCGGCATTCCGGCGTTTGGCCTTGGTGATAAATATACCTCTCAGACGCAGATATTCCTCGAGTGCTACAGGGACAGGACGGTCGGCATAACCGGAACTAAAGGAAAGAGCACTACGAGCGCGCTCCTTCACCACGTGCTCGTATCCGCGGGATACAGCGCACTTCTTCTCGGGAACATCGGGGAGCCGTGCCTCGACCATTTCGGGGGCATACTTGATGACACGATAGTCGTTTTTGAAATGTCGTGCCACCAGCTCGCAACGGTTACCGTATCGCCTCACGTGGCGGTCTTCCTCAACCTGTATGAGGAGCACCTCGATTACTACAAAACCGTTGACAGATACTTCGCTGCAAAGTGCAACATAACGAAATTCCAGACAGCAGATGACTTTCTGTTCGCCGGCGGAAACGTCCCAAGGCTTGCAACCGACGCAGCGACGGTGCGTATAGATTTTAACACGGTGCCCGACTATGACATGAAGATCATAGGACACCACAACAACTATAATGCACATTTCGTCTACCGCATAGCCACGGAGATTTTCTCTGCCGATGAGGGAGCCGTGCGCGCCGCGATCTCTGATTTTACCGGGCTTGCCCACAGGCTTCAGCATGTCGGCAGCCGGAACGGGATCGATTTTTACGACGACTCCATTTCCACCATACCGTCTGCCGCGATAGAGGCGGTCAATGCCGTTGGTAACGCGAAGACGGTCCTCATCGGCGGAATGGACAGGGGCATAAACTATGACGCCCTCATACAATTCATCAACTCGAACAGGCAGTACAACTACATCTTTTCATACGATTCGGGGCGGCGCATATACGACAGCATCATCCGCACGGACAACTGTCATTACAGAGAAACGCTCGCCGAGGCCGTCGAACTTGCCATATCGATAACCCCCGAAGGTTATGCGGTGATACTTTCCCCGGCATCAGCAAGCTACGGATTTTTCAAGAACTTCGAGGAGCGCGGCGACGAATTCTGCCGGCTCTGCGGACTTGCACCTGCGGCCGGCCGGGCATAGTTCACGAAGCCGGAAAATCGCTGAATCCAATAAATGCAGCACAAAACCGGTATAACGGAACCGGACCCTCAGGAAGCATACAATGGACAAGACGGTCATTACATTCACAGGCGACATAGGATTTGACGGATACATGAAGGACAGGTGGCGCGACGCCTCCCTGCTGTCAGGCTCCGTTGCATCATTTCTCCAAGACAGCACGCACGTAGTTGCAAACATAGAAGGGCCGGTATATGACGGGACCGTCACCGGAAGGGAAAATTCCGTCTCGGCACTGCTTCACAGCATAGACCCCGGCGCATGCACTTTCCTGTCAGCTATAGGTGCCGACATATGGAACATATGCAACAACCATATAATGGATGCCGGGCCGGAAGGACTTGCAAGCACAATAGAGCATGCAAAAAAGTCAGCCGCCCTCACCCTCGGTGCCGGAATGGATTTAGGCGAGGCCTCCGCGCCCCTCATACTTCCCGAGGCCGGCGGAATTGGAATGATCGGCGTCGGCTACCAGCGTGCCTGCAGAAAGGCGGACGTATCAACTGCCGGATGCTTTTCGTGGAGCGACCTTGACCTTATCGGGCAGAGGATAAAAGAGATAAAAAGATCATGCCGCTGGTGCATCGTCGTCGCGCATGCGGGCGAGGAATTTACGGCGCTCCCGTCTCCCTACACACGCGAACGCTATCTGAAATATCTTGACATGGGAGCGGACATCGTCATCGCGCACCATCCCCACGTCGTGAACAATTATGAGCTTATCGGGAACAAGGCTATCTTCTATTCCCTCGGGAATTTCATATTCGACACCGATTACCAGAGAAGCCAGATGTACACGCAGTACGGCGTGCTCTTAAAGATCACGTTTACCGAAGACGGATTCACATTTCTTCCGATGGGCATAGAGGTCGACCGCACGGCCGAGACCATAAAAGAGTGCAGCCTGCCGACGATATTTGCCGACGTTCCTGCGGAAGAGTACGAACTTCTGAAATGCCTTGCGGCAAAAGTCCTCATCGAGAACACGAAGCGCCAGCTGCGCTACCTCCGGCCCGCTGATTTTTCCGATGCCTCCGAGGATGATTTTCGCCGTAATTTCTATGAACCTCTCCGCAGCGGACGTGTCCCCGGCGAGACTCTCGACATGCAGATAATATATCCGCTTTCGCAAAAAGCGGCCGACGGAAAATGGTCCGCCAGCCGCCTTCATGGAATTAAAGATCATATGCTCTCGATGATACCGTAAGTTCTTCATTAAACCTTCGGAAGGAGGGATACGCTCTTTCTGATGTCCTCATCCGTCGGGATGAAATCGCTCATCTCACCGTCATTGAACTTCTGATATGCAACAAGGTCAAAGTAACCCGTTCCGGTAAGTCCGAACACTATCGTCTTCTCTTCCCCGCTCTCCTTGCATGCAAGTGCCTCATCTATCGCCGCCTTTATTGCATGGCTGCTCTCAGGCGCGGGAAGGATCCCCTCTGTCCTTGCAAACTTCGTTGCCGCCTCGAATACCGCGGTCTGCTCAGCAGATACGGCCTCCATGTAACCGTCTGCATACAGCTGTGACAGGATCGGGCTCATGCCGTGATACCGAAGGCCTCCCGCATGGTTCGCCGAAGGGATGAAGCTGCTTCCGAGCGTGTACATCTTCGCGAGCGGACATACCATTCCGGTGTCGCAGAAATCATATGCATAGACGCCTCTCGTGAAGCTCGGGCAGCTTGCGGGCTCGACCGCTACGATGCGGTAGTCCTTCTCGCCGCGGAGCTTCTCGCCCATGAACGGTGCAATGAGTCCGCCGAGGTTCGAACCGCCCCCGGCACATCCGATGATAACGTCGGGAACGATGCCGTATTTATCAAGGGCGGCCTTTGTCTCGAGCCCTATTATGCTCTGGTGCAGAAGGACCTGGTTCAGCACGCTTCCGAGAACGTATCTGTAGCCCTCGTTCGTCGTTGCGACTTCAACGGCTTCCGATATCGCGCAGCCAAGGCTTCCCGTCGTTCCGGGATGCTCGGCGTTGATCTTTTTGCCGATCTGCGTCTCCATCGAAGGCGAAGGCGTAACGCTTGCCCCGTATGTCCTCATGACCTCGCGCCTGAAGGGTTTCTGCTCGTATGAAACCTTTACCATGAACACCTTGAGGTCAAGTCCCAAATATGCACATGCCATCGAAAGCGCCGTGCCCCACTGCCCTGCGCCGGTCTCGGTCGTAAGGCCGCGAAGACCCTGCTCCTTGGCGTAGAATGCCTGGGCGATCGCCGAGTTCAGCTTGTGGCTGCCGCTCGTGTTGTTGCCTTCGAACTTGTAGTAGATCTTCGCCGGCGTGCCGAGCGCCTCCTCGAGGCAGTATGCACGTACGAGCGGCGAGGGCCTGTACATCTTGTAAAAATCAAGTATCTTCTGCGGAATGTCAAAATAAGGCGTGTCGTTGTCAAGCTCCTGCTTTATGAGCTCGTCGCAGAATACCGGTCGGAGGTCATCAAATCCCATGGGCTCATGCGTGCCGGGGTTGATGAGGGGGGCGGGCTTGTTCTTCATGTCGGACCTGACGTTATACCACTTCGTCGGCATCTCGTTTTCGTTAAGGTAGATCTTGTACGGGATTTTCTTCTCTTCACTCATGGTTGTTTCCTTTCTGCCTGTTGGCGGTAGACTGTTCTTCCCGCGGACACTTCCGCGGCACACTTAGCTTCGGCTGAGACAGAAATAAAAAAATCCTGTCCCTGCTGTTTGCTGGGACAGGATGAATATACATATCCTGCGGTGCCACCCGGCTTGGTACTTGCGTACCCACTCATGCGTACAATCATACGCTGATCTTTGTTAACGGAGGATCAATCTCCGGCTCGCATACTGTGATTTCAGCTCGCCCTCAGGAGTCCATTCGCTTCCGGCCCCATCACCGCCATCTCACCGCCGGCGGCTCTCTCAGGTCATATGACCGTTAATGAGGTTGTCGGGAGTTACTCACTCTCCTTCAACGGTTTAATACATTATTACACTAAAGTTTTTCGGATGTCAATTCTTTTTTTGATTTTTTTCCGGCTTCATTTCATTATCCGAACAGGCAGGTCCATCCCTATCTTCCGGAAATGTCGATGATGCAGAATTCCGACCTATCTTCCGGAAATGTCGATGATGCAGAATTCCGACCGGCAGCCTGTCTTGAACTTCACGGCCCAGTCGGATATGCCGTCCGTCACGATAAAATCGGTGCCCCCGCGCCGCTCGTAGCCCCTCACGTTATCATTTTCCGATATGAGCGGCTGAATGTATTCGAGCGGCCAGAGCTGCCCGCCGTGCGTATGTCCCGAAAGGACAAGGTCAAGGCCCGCTGCCGCTTCCAGATCATAGTCAACCGGCTGATGGTCGAGCATGATCGTGTATTTATCCTTATCGAGCGGCGCCATAAGCTCGGCAGCGCTCATCCTGTCTGAATTACCGTACCCGGCGTCTTCCCGGCCGATAACGTAGAATCTTCCGTCCACGAGGACGCTCTGATCTTTCAGGACCGTCACGCCGCTCCTTGAAAGCTCAGCGGCAAGCCCGTCTCCGTCATAGCCCCTGCGCTCATTGGAATAATATCCCCTGTCATGGTTTCCGAAGCAGTAGTATATGCCGTATGGCAGCTTCACGGACGACAGCGCGGCGCACGCATCCTTCATGTCGGAAAGCTTGGTCGAATCATCCACGAAATCCCCGGCGATGACGAGAAGGTCCGGTTTCGCCTCTTCTATCTTCTTAAGATGATCCGCAAATTCCTTCCCCGAAAATCCCGTTCCTACATGCGAATCCGCGATCAGTGCTACCCTTATGTTGCCGCATTCCTTGTCAGATGATACCTTATAATCGGTCTCCCAGAGGCCATGCATCATATGCCAGCCTATGCAGAGATAGATGACGCAGAGGGCAAGGGCTGCGATGCTGTATATGCGCGGATCGATATCCCATGGGGAAAGCTTACGGAATATGATGCGGATAATGTCCGCGAGAAGTTCAAATACCGCGAGATGAACGAATATGACTATGGCGTTTGTAACGTCGAATACAAGACAGATGATGACGGCGAGGGCAACAACCACAAGGACAGATATGACCCTTGCCGAAGCCGCATTTCCGATGCCTGACAGAAGTCCCGAAGTCCTTATCTTCTCGGACAGATATAATATGGCCGCAATACCCGCGAGTATCGATACGGCAAATATTATCAGCCACATATCCTGACGACCTCATCCCTTACAAGCTCAGCGAGTTTTCTGTGCCCTTCCGGGTCAAGATGCAGATGGTCCACGGTCCCGGCAGTGACTTTTTCGGTCGCGTTAAGGAAACTGCAGCCGAACTGCTCTGCAACGAGCTTGTACCAGTGGGCAAGCTCCCTTGACCTTTGCGCGACGGTTGCAGCATCAAAGAAAGCTGCGAAATATGACTTTTCAAACTGATCGGAAAGTGCCGGCGGAGAGACGAGCAGTATCTTCATGTCCTCCATGTTAAGGTAGTACCTGCAGTAGCTCCTGATATCGGCGAGCATGGTCTGCATGCTTCCCGCGATGTCCGCAACCGGAAGGTTGAACTTTATCTTCAGGTCATTGGTCCCGAGCATGATGATAAGCAGGTCGGGGCGCTTTGTCTCAAGCATCGGAAGGACATAATCCATTCCGCATTTAGTGCCGCCTTCCCACGGATCGTCATTGGCGATCGTTCTTCCGTTCTGGCCTTCCTCGATGACCTCGTAGCCGTCGCCAAGGAGCTTCTGCATGACTTTCGGCCATCTCGTGTCCTCATCGTATCTTCCGCCCGCTGCGGGCTCGTATCCGTATGTGTTTGAATCTCCAAAACAGACAATTTTTATCATGTCTTCTCCTGTCTTATTGTTTATCATGTTTTGTCCGAAAAGCGCTTATCGTTACCTGATATATCAGCTGTCAGCCGCTTTTACGACGACAAGGTGGACATTCTCCTTCGTGACGCTGACTTTTATGTCGTCGGCTACCGCCGCGAGAATGGATTCGCTTATATCATCCTCGGGTCCCGCATCTTCGGAATATGACCACTCATAATCATCCTTTTCCCTGTTCCCCTCGGTACTTTTTATGCCGGAAGCGATCTTTTCCCATATCTTGCCGGAGAGCGTCTGTATAGCCTCGTTCTTGCCGGATGTCGACAGTGCCACGAGCTTCTTGTATTCCTCCGCTCCGAGGTTGGTCGGGAACTTCAGGTGTATCCTGTATTTCTGACCGCTGCCCTCGACCCAGAATGATGCCTTTGTCCTCTCGACGATGTTTCCGAGAATCCCTATGAGTTCCTCCGTCATTAGCTCGAGCTGCAGCGATGACTTTTTCGTAAACCTCTGCCTCTTCGCGAAGCCACGGACAGTTTCCATGGCCTTATCGATATGGCCCGCTTCCATCGTGACGCTTATCGTGTCGGTACGCACCGAACGCTTTGAAGGGGAGGTCTTTTTCTTCTTAACGTTGATCCCGTCATCCCCATTCTCGACATACTCACGTTCAACAACGTTTACGAAGTTGTAAGGTATCTCTATGCCGCGTTCCTTAAATGCCTTGTTTACCCTCATGTTGACGTCGGTAACGGCTATGTAGCTGTTCGACCCCGAAGATATCCAAATGGTCGTCTCGAGTATAAGGGCGCTTTCGGCAAACCGAAGAAAATAGACGGGTGATGAATCCTCTTTTATACCGTTCGTCTCCACGCTCAAGGTATACGGGCTTTCAACAACGCAGTCACGTATGACATCCATGGCAAGCTGCACATCAGTATCGTAGCTTACGCTGTACTGAAGGTGGATGCCCCTTCTGTCCGCACCGTTCGTGGTGTTTGTCACGGTCTTGGAGTTGAGCTCGCTGTTCGGCACTATGACTTTCAGTCCGTCATATATGCGTATGACCGTGTGGCGGAGTGTTATATCCTCGACGATCCCGGGCTCCATGCCCTCAACGATTATCCTGTCGCCTATTTCAAACGGCTTGTTTATGCTGATCAGAAATCCGCAGATAAGATCGGAGATCGCAGGCTGTGCGGCAAAACCGACGATCGCGACAACGAGTGCGGAACCTTTTAAGAATACGGAATGAAGGTTCATCGAGGGTTCGAGAAAACCGATTATGTTGACGAGACAGGTGATTATGACGATAAGGTTTAAAAGCCTTGCGAGAAATCTCCTGTGTATCTTGTCGCTCTTCTTCCCGACCCGGTCAACAGCATAGCGCACGAGAAGTATCAGCGCTACGCCGACGGATATGGTCAGTATGACTTTTATAAGGGTATCAGTCTTCATCAGATGGTCACTTTCCGCCCATGATGGCCTTGAGTTCTCCTTCGCCTATGGCCTTGATCCGATCGTCAAGCACCGCAAAGATGATGTCTATGTCGTAGTCACTGTTATTGGAGATAAAATCACTGCACGCCTGGATCGCTTTCTTCCACGCCTTTTCGACCGGGTATCCGAAAATCCCGGCAGAAATGAGCGGAAAGCCTATCGAATGGATTCCGTTCTCCCTGGCGAGAAGCAGTGACTGCTTGTATGCGCTGTACAGAAGCTTCGGCTCGTCATGTTTTCCGTCTATGTAGCGCGGTCCTACCGCATGGATGACGAAACGTGCCGGAAGGCGGAAGCCGGGAGTGATCACGGCAGAGCCTTCAGGGCAGTGCCCTATCTTCCTGCATGCCTCCGTCATCTCCCGTGTTCCGGCGTCGCGGAAAATATATCCGCATACGCCTCCCCCCTGAAGAAGCTGACTGTTGGCGGCGTTTACCACCGCATCCGCACTAAGCTCGGTAATGCCGGTCTTTCTGATCGAAACAGAACTCATCTGCCACCTCCTCATTGTGAGAACTGGAACCTGATATACTGATTATATCTTAATTTCACCATAAAAAAAAGTGTGTCAGGGGGACGGTTCTTTTGACACACCTGTTGTCCAATGTGTGTCAAAAGAACCGTCCCCCTGACACACTATACGGCAGCAAGGGCGCCGTCTTTTAAGTCGATGGTAATCTCGTCACCTTCCTCGATGTCGCCCTCGAGTATCTTCTTCGCGGCGAGTGTCTCGACTGTACGCTGCATGTATCTCTTGAGCGGGCGGGCCCCGTATACCGGGTCATACGCCTCATTTATTATGAATTCCCTGGCGGCGTCGGTGATCGCAACCTTAAGCTCACGTTCCGCAAGGCGGCTGTTGAGGTCAGCCATGATAAGTTCCATGATGCCTCCGATATTGTCACGGGTCAGCGGACGGAACATTATAGTCTCGTCAAGCCTGTTTAAGAATTCAGGCCTGAAGCTTGCGCGAAGCTCGTTCATCACGGCCTCGGACGCTTCGGCACTTATGCTTCCGTCATCATCTATACCGTCGAGCAGGTACTGGGCCCCGATATTGCTCGTCATGATCAGTATCGTGTTCTTGAAGTCGACCGTGCGGCCCTGCGAATCCGTGATCCGTCCGTCATCGAGCACCTGAAGCAGGACGTTGAACACGTCGGGATGGGCCTTTTCTATCTCGTCAAAGAGGACGACAGAGTATGGCTTTCTCCTGACCGCTTCGGTCAGCTGGCCGCCTTCCTCATATCCGACATATCCGGGAGGCGCTCCGATAAGGCGCGATACGGAAAATTTCTCCATATACTCGCTCATGTCTATGCGCACCATGTTGTTCTCGTCATCAAACAGGCTTGCGGCAAGCGACTTGGCAAGTTCGGTCTTGCCTACACCGGTAGGCCCTAAGAACAGGAACGAGCCTATGGGCTTTGAAGGATCCTTTATTCCGGCCTTTGAACGCAGTATCGCCTCCGTGACCTTTGTAACGCCTTCATCCTGGCCGATGATCCTTTTGTGGAGTTCCTCGTCAAGGTGCAGTATCTTCGATCTCTCGCCTTCGGTCAGCTTGGAGACGGGGATCCCGGTCCAGCGGCTGACTATCCTGGATATCTCTTCTTCGGAAACGCTCTCATGGACAAGCGTAAGGTCGCGGCTCCTGACATTCTCCTCCTCGTGCTCGAGCATCGCGCGCAGCGACGGAAGCTTTCCGTACTGCAGCTCACCCGCACGCTCGTAATCATTTTCACGTTTGGCTATCTCTATCTCGTTATTGACTTTCTCTATCTCCTCACGGAGCTTTGAGAGCTTCTCGACCGAGGCCTTCTCGTTTTCCCACTGGGTCATCTTCCCGGCAAACTCATCCTTCACCTCGGACAGCTCCTTCTGAAGTGCCTCAAGCCTTGAACGGCTCAGCTGGTCCGTCTCTTTCTTGAGGGCGCTCTCTTCTATCTCGAGCTGCATCTTCCTGCGGTTCAGCTCATCGAGTTCGGCGGGCATCGAATCAAGCTCAGTCTTGATGAGCGCGCATGCCTCGTCGACAAGGTCTATCGCTTTGTCAGGCAGGAACCTGTCGGAAATGTAACGGTCAGAGAGCGTGGCCGCGGCAACGAGCGCGTTGTCCATTATCTTGACTCCGTGGTATACCTCGTACCTGTCTTTCAGCCCCCTCAGTATCGAGACCGTGTCCTCGACCGTCGGCTCATCGACCATGACGGGCTGGAACCTTCTCTCAAGGGCCGCATCCTTTTCTATGTACTGCCTGTACTCGTCAAGCGTCGTGGCGCCTATGCAGTGGAGCTCACCGCGCGCGAGCATGGGCTTTAACATGTTTCCTGCATCAAGTGCCCCGTCGGTCTTTCCCGCGCCGACTATCGTATGAAGCTCGTCGATGAACAGGATTATCCTGCCTTCACTGGCCGCAACATCCTCGAGCACGGCCTTCAGGCGCTCCTCAAATTCACCGCGGTACTTGGCTCCCGCGACGAGTGCGCCCATGTCGAGTGCGAACACCGTCTTATCCTTCAGTCCCTCGGGAACATCGCCGCGGACTATCCTCTGGGCCAGTCCCTCAACCACCGCGGTCTTTCCGACGCCGGGCTCACCGATGAGCACCGGGTTGTTCTTCGTCTTGCGCGACAGTATCCTGATGATGTTCCTTATCTCACTGTCCCTTCCGATGACCGGATCGAGCTTCTGTTGCCTTGCACGCTCCACAAGGTCCTGTCCGTATTTTTCAAGGGTGTCGTATGTTGCCTCGGGATTGTCGGTCGTAACGTTATGGTTACCCCTTACCGTGGCGAGCGCCGACAGGAACCTCTCACGGGTTATCCCGTATTCCTTCATGAGGTCCTTGATGTCGCTGTCGGGATATTTCAGCATGGCAAGGAACAGATGCTCTACGGAAACGTATGAATCGTTCATTGCCTTCGCCTCATCCTCGGCGGACACGAGAACCTTGTTGAGCTTGTCCCCGACATACGGCTTTCCTCCCGAAACCTTCGGGCGCCTGTCTATGTGCGCCTGGACGTTATCGAGAAAATGCTCATTCTGGATCTCCATCTTCTCGATGAGCTTCGGAAGTATCCCGTCCTCCTGGGTGAGCAGGGCATAGAGGAGATGCACCTCGGCGATCTCCTGGTTTCCGTTATCGTATGTGATCTTTTCGAGCTGATTTATCGCATCGAGTGATTTTTGCGTAAATTTCTGTATGTTCATGGTATTTCTCCTCTCCTCTATATATTCGGACTCCCCGTCCGAATAAGAGGATACCTTATTCTGTTAGCAATGTCAATAGGTGAGTGCTAATATTTTCAGAATATTTATAAATTGTCAGAAAACTTACATTCTCTCCGGTGCGGAAAAACCGAGCAGGTCAATGCATGTCTCAAGGATCCTCTTCGTAAGGTCTATAAGGGCAATGTATCCTTCCTTCTTTTCCCTGTCCTCTTCGGCGAGTATCCTTGTCTCATGATAGAAGCGGTTCAGATCGTTGCACACATCATATACGAACGCACATATCCTGTGGGGCGCGATCTCCTCATAGGCTGCGGCTATCGTGGGTGCAAATTTGGTGAGGCTCAGCATAAGGGCGCGCGCCTGTTCCGTCTCCGGCTTTTTTATCGCCAAGGGAATGCTGCCCTCCGATCCGGTGTATCTTGCGAGGATCGATTTTATCCTGACTATCGTATAGAGTATGTAGGGACCGGTGTTTCCCTCAAAGGACGTGAACTTGTCCACGTCGAAGATATAGTCCTTCGTGGCCTGGTTTGAGAGGTCTCCGTACTTGATCGCTGCAAGCGCAACGGTGCGCGACGTCTCTTCGGCCTCCTCAGGGTCGGTCTCATGATTTTCGGTTATCTTTTTCAGCATCGCGGCGCGGATGTCATTTATCAGCATCTCAAGGCGCATGACGCCGCCCTCACGTGTCTTGAAGGGCTTGCCGTCCTTTCCGTTCATAGTCCCGAATCCGAGAAAATCAAGCCCTGTGTCCTCGTTTACTATCCCGCATTTTCTCGCGCAGCGGAACACCTGGACGAAATGCATGTCCTGGCGCTTGTCCACAACATATATGATGCGGTCCGGACCGAAGGTGTTCATCCTGTCGAGTATTGTGGCAAGGTCCGTCGTCGTGTAAAGGGACGCACCGTCGGACTTTAGTATCATGCACGGAGGTATCTCCTTCGTATCGGACTCCTCGGCAACGTCGACGACGAGCGCGCCCTCGCTCTCGTAGGCCATGCCCTTCTTCTTCATGTCCTCGGCCATGCCGGGGATCAGGGCGTCAACGCTGCTCTCGCCCTTCCACCAGTCAAATTCCACCGAAAGGTCGTCATAGTTGCGCTTGAGGTCCGGGATTGAAACATCCATTATGTGCTTCCAGATGGCGCGGTATCCCCTCCTTCCATCCTGGAGCTGGCGTGTCGCCAAAAGCGCCGCCTCCTTATAGGCTTCATCGGTCTTCGAGCGCGCGGATGCCGCTGGATATATCTCTTCAAGCTCGGTGAGCGTAAACGGCGGCTCGTCCGGATATTCGCCCGTATAATCTTCGTCAAAGTACACAAGGTCACCTTTTCGCTCGCGAAGCTCGGTTATGATAAGGCCCATCTGAAGCCCCCAGTCGCCGAGGTGCACGTCACCGATGACCTCGTTGCCCATGTACCTGCATATGCGCTTTACGCTCTCCCCGATTATCGCCGCGCGAAGATGCCCGACATGGAGCGGCTTGGCGACGTTCGGTCCGCCGTAGTCGACTATGATCTTTTTGGGAGAAGACGTATCGAGCCCGAATTTATCTTCCCCTGCCATGCTGCCAAGATATCCTGCGAGAAAATCAGACGACAGGCTTATGTTTATGAATCCGGGAGGCACCGCGGATATCTCCGAAAAATCCTCATCTCCCGCAAGCACTTTCACAATTTCCTGGGCGATCGCGATCGGCGCCTTATGGTATGCCTTCGCAGCCGCCATTGCACCGTTGCACTGCAGCTCGCAAAGGTCCGGCCTGTTGCTTAATCCCACCTTCCCGTATGACGCCTCGTATCCGCACCGGCTGAAGCCTTCGGATACCTTTTCCGATATCATTTCAAGTACCGTTTTCATGATCCATGCCTTTCTTTTTCAGAGTATATGCACCCGCAGTAATCCTGCCGGTACAGACCGTATTTTTCTGAAAGGGCAACCGACTTTTTAAAGCCGTCCCTCTTTTTAAAATCGGACGGAAGCCACATCGGGGTCCGGGAGTCTTCTCCCGCGATGGCATATCCCGTCCTGTTGATGAGGTCCGCATCTTTCAGCGGGCTTATCGTAAGCGTTGTCGTAAAGTAGTCGTATCCTTTTGACGCCTCTTCATATGTCTTCCTAAGCCTTAAGTCAAAGCAGCGCTCACACCTCCTGCCTCCTTCGGGGCATCCGGCAAGTCCTTCGGATGACACCATGCCAAGAAACACGTCCGGGTCATATCCGCCCTCTTTGACGGTTATCGGCACAGGCGGCGCAAAGTCATCATTTATGAGCCCGACAAGACGCACAAGCTCCGAATAGCGTTTGCGGTATTCATTTTCGTCCGTGATGTTCGGGTTGTAATAGAAACAGGTGATCTCAAAGTACGGGTAAAGCTCCGTAAGACATGCGCTGCTGCACGGTGCGCAGCAGCAGTGCAGCAGAAGGGCCGGCATGCCGTCGAGCGATGAGATCATGCGGTCCATCTGTCTGCGGTAGTCGGGCTTATTCATAGTCCTCCCCGAAAGATCCGTATCCTTCCGGCGAATCATCCTCTATCGGAACATTGTATTTTTCCATGAACTCCTCTATAGGTATCGGCCGCGAATACAGGAAGCCCTGCGCATATATGCAGCCGATGTCGAGGAGCATCTCGACCTGCTCATGGGTCTCAACACCCTCACAGATGACTTTCAGGTTAAGGCCCTCTGCCATTTCCACGATCTTGCGAAGGATCCATTTTCCGGTCTCGCTCTGTGCAGACTCATCAAGGAATCCCCTGTCGATCTTGAGCACATCGAACGGGATGTCACGAAGCAGGTTCAGTGATGAATATCCGCTTCCGAAATCGTCTATCGAAAGGTTCATGTTGAACTCTTTCAGGCTTCTCATGACATCGAGCATCCTTTCCTTCTCGTTGAAGAAAACGGTCTCGGTGATCTCGAGCTCGATGAGACCCCTCGGCACCTTGTATTTGAGCATGATCTCCTGAACCCTCATGATGTAGTTGGGATCATACAGGAGATATCTCGACTGGTTGATGGAAACGGGATAGACCTCGCGTCCCTCGTCGATCATGTTCCTTATGTACCGGCATATCTCCTCGAGCATGAAGAAATCGACATGCTCTATGAACCCGTTCTTCTCAAACACGGGAATGAACTCGTTCGGAGGCGTGATGTTCCCGGATGAATCCACCCAGCGTATGAGAGCCTCGGCACCGGATATCTGGTCGGTGGCCATATTCCATTTCGGCTGAAGGTACGGCTTGAACTCACCGTTTTCAAGGGCTTCATGCATCCTTGATTCGATCCTCTCCTGCTTTCTCGTCTCCTCCATCAGCTGTTCATGGTACTCTGCCTCGAGGTTTCTTGAAAGCGAGGTCACCGACTTACGCGCAAGGTTTGCCTTGTCGATCATGTCGGAGATCGATTCCTTCTTGTCCCTTATATAGTATATGCCGGTCTTGAACTTTATCGGGTATTTCATCCCGATCTCTTCGGTGGCCTTTGACAGCTTTTCTGATATGAATTCCCTCCGCTCGGCTGTCCTCTCGTCATCAACGCACAGCCCGACGAACCTGTCAGCCGACATCCTTCCGTACGTCTCATTGTACGAATATGATTCGGAAAGGGCGACTGCTATATCCCGCAGCAGCATGTCGGCCTTTAAGTGTCCATAGCCCTCGTTGATGTACCGGAAGTTAACGACGTCAAAACAGATGAGCATATACGGGACATCGGGATTTTCCATCAGCAGTTCCGTTGCCCGCTCCTTGAACGCGTTCTCATTCGGGGCACGCGTAAGCTCATCCACATATGCGAGGTCAAATACGCGCCTCTGCTCTTTCTCTATGTAACGTACTACGAAGAAAGCCATGACCGCCATGATGATTATGACGATGAGCATCACCATGAACGACTCGATGAGTATCGGCATTATGGATGCGCGTACATTGTCCGAGTATACGATATAGAAGAGGTTCCATCTGCTGCGCCCGGTGAGCTGTTTGTAGATCACGATGCCTGCACGGCCGTTTACGGATATGTCACGCACAAGTATGTTCTCGGAGTTGATCTCGTTAAGGACCTCATCCCGAAACTGCATCTTGGCGTAATCATCTATGCTGTCCTTTGCGATGATGTCAAAAATGTTCTTGCCGTTTCCGTCAAATATCGTGTCGTTCATCTTGAACGCAACGATATCACCGCTTACGTCGGTAAGGTATCTCTCTGCGACCATCGACTGGGATTCGTAGGCGTTTGCCTCAAACATAGTGGATGCCTTGGCTATTCCTATGACATATCCCTGTATGAGTCCGTTCTTCTGTACCGCGGAGCCGAAGCACACTTCGTCACCGTAGCGCTGGGGATCGAAATTCTTGTAAACGCTGATCGGGGTCAGCGGATCGATCCTCTCGGCATACTCGCTGAGCTTGGTCGAATTGGACGTGCCGTCCGAGCGGTACTTGATGCCGCCACGGCTGACATACTGTGCGAATGAAAACTCCCCGGTCTCATCGAGGACCCTGAGGCAGTTGACTATGTCCGCGTCCATTATCTTTCCTTCGACCAGTTCGAGGCCCTGTGCTTCCGCCGCGACCAGCGCACCCTTGCGCTCAAAATTCTCCGAGAAATACCTCGATGTGAGCTCGGAACGGTTCTCAACATAACTGTATGAGTTCTTCTCGAACGCATCATAGATCCTGTTGACATGATAGGCGCTTATAAGGATGCAGGCGATGAGCAGCACAAAACAGACGAGCAGGACCTGTGCAAGTGCCCTGTCGTTTTTGACCTTGTTGAACCATGCGGAAAATGACCGGCCTTTTTTTCTCCTCCCGGCAATGCTGCGGTTCCTCTTAAGTTTTCTCCAAGGGATCTTCGGCATATACTGTGCACCTTTTATTACTTAAAGTATCTTACACCCGATTCGAAAATCTTCATATCCTGCTCCCCGTAAATGTTTATGGCAACGCCGTCTCCGCGGCGCTCCGAATGTCCCATCTTGCCGAATACCCTGCCGTCCGGGCTCGTTATGCCCTCGATCGCGGCAAAGGATCCGTTGATGTTGTATTCCTCATCCATCGAAACACTTCCGTCGGGACTGCAGTATCTCGTTGCGACCTGTCCGTTTTCAAACAGGCTCTTTATGACGTCATCATCCGCAACGAAACGTCCCTCGCCGTGCGATACGGGAATGACATATGTTCCTCCGAGCTCAGCCCCCATAAGCCACGGCGACAGGTTCGAGACGACCTTGGTATACGCCATCTTCGAAACATGCCTGTTGATCGTATTGTATGTAAGGGTCGGGGACTTGGTGTCCTGCCCCGTTATCTTTCCGCCGGGTACGAGCGAGAGCTTAATGAGGGCCTGGAAGCCGTTGCATATGCCGAGAGCGAGGCCGTCACGCTCATCGAGGAGCTTGCGGACCGCCTCGGACAGTGCCTCGTTCCTAAATGCCGTCGCAAAGAACTTTGCGCTCCCGTCGGGCTCGTCGCCCGCCGAAAATCCGCCCGGGAACATTATCATCTGCGATTTTTCAATTCCCTTCCTGAACGCATCGACGGACTCCCTTATATCGGCCGCATCACGGTTTGCAAAAACCTGTGTGATGACATTTGCGCCTGCGCGCGAAAATGCCTTTGCGCTGTCGTATTCGCAGTTCGTGCCCGGGAATACCGGAATGAACACTGTCGGCCTGGCAACGCGGTTTTTGCACACGTATACGGTCTTTCCCGCCTTCGCGGCATCATATATGTCATCGGAAAGCGCTTCGGCACCCTCATAGCTTCTCGTCGGGAATACTTTCTCGAGCGGCTGCTTCCATGTGCCGACAAGCTCCGAAAGAGGAACCGATGTGCTTGCATAGCTTACAGCCGCATCATCCGTCACCTCACCTATAACGGTGTACTGCGCCGAAAGTGCCGATACATCGGATACTTCCGCAACTATCCATGACCATCCAGGGATGAACAGGCGCCTTATGTCAAACGAATGCTCGATCTTGACCCCGAGCCCGTTTCCGAACGCCATCTTGGCAAGAGCCGGCGCGATCCCGTATCCGTCAACGGCGTATGCCGCAAGAATGAGGCCTGCCTTTGCATCTTTTCTGAATGCAGCATACTGTTCCTTCGCCTTCTCGAAATCAATGACATCATATCCGTCCCTCGGTATCTCTATGAGGACGATCTTATCTCCCGCCGTCTTAAGCTCGGGAGTCACCACATCCTCTCCGTCGGCAACATCGACCGCGAACGATACGAGCGTCGGGGGCACGTCTATGTCATTGAACGAGCCTGACATCGAATCCTTGCCGCCGATGGAAGGAAGCGAAAATCCCATCTGCGCCGTAAAAGCTCCGAGCAGCGCCGCGACCGGCTGGCTCCATCTCGAAGGCTCCTCGCTCATCCTTCTGAAATATTCCTGGAACGAAAATCTTATCTTTGAATAGTCGCCGCCCGCACTCACGATCTTCGCGACCGACTGTGCAACGGCATATACAGCGCCATGGTAAGGGCTCCAGCTCGAAAGGTAGGGATCGAAGCCGTAGCTCATCATCGTGACCGTGCTGCACTTTCCTTCGTACACGGGAAGCTTCGCGATCATGACCTGTGTCTCGGTGAGCTGGCTCTTCCCGCCGTAAGGCATCAGGACGGACCCTGCGCCTATCGAGGAATCGAACATCTCAACGAGCCCTTTCTGCGAGCATACGTTGAGGTCGGACAGTGAATCCGAAAGTGCCTTCGCGAAATCACCCTTTCCGACAGAGGCTGCAACCCCGTCTATGAGCGGCGTATCAAAGAACGGCTTCTTCTCTGGCGCTTCGACATACACGTCCGTTTCCTGGTGTGCGCCGTTCGTATCGAGGAAAGACCTCTCAAGGTTTACTATCTCCTTCCCGCGCCACGTAAGTATGAGCCTCGGCTCTTTTGTGACGGTCGCGACTTTCACCGCTTCAAGGTTCTCCTCGGCGGCATATTCAAGGAAACGGTCCGCATCGGAAGGCGCGACCACGACCGCCATCCTCTCCTGCGATTCCGATATGGCAAGCTCGGTCCCATTAAGTCCCGCATATTTCTTCGGCACCTTGTCAAGGTCAACGAGCAGGCCGTCCGCAAGTTCGCCTATTGCGACGGAGACGCCGCCCGCGCCGAAATCATTGCACTTCCTGATGAGCTTTGAAACCTCCGGACGCCTGAACAGACGCTGGAGTTTCCTTTCGGTGGGGGCGTTGCCCTTCTGCACCTCGGCTCCGCATGTTTCTATCGATGAAAGGGTATGGGCCTTCGACGAGCCGGTGGCTCCGCCGCAGCCGTCCCTTCCTGTCCTGCCCCCGAGCAGTATTATGACATCACCGGGATCGGATGTCGCACGGAGCACATTGGAGCGTTTGGCGGCTCCCATGACCGCTCCGATCTCCATGCGCTTTGCGACATAATCCGGATGGTATATTTCCTTGACATATCCTGTGGCAAGCCCTATCTGGTTGCCATATGAGCTGTATCCGCTCGCAGCCCCCCGAACCAGCTTTCTCTGCGGAAGCTTTCCGGGAAGCGTGTCCTTCATAGGCACAGTCGGGTCCGCCGCTCCGGTAACGCGCATCGCCTGGTATACATAGCTGCGCCCCGACAGCGGATCCCTTATCGCGCCTCCGAGGCACGTTGCGGCACCTCCGAAAGGCTCTATCTCGGTCGGGTGGTTGTGGGTCTCGTTCTTAAAGCTTACGAGCCACTCCTCCTCCTTTCCGTCGATGACGATGGGAACGACAATCGAGCAGGCGTTTATCTCATCGGATTCTTCCTGGTCGGCAAGCTTACCCTGCTTCTTAAGCTCCTTCATGCCCATGAGCGCTATGTCCATGAGGCAGATGAACTTATCCTTGCGGCCGGCGTATACATCGTCCCTGGCCTTCAGATAGTCATCATAGCTCTTTTTAAGCGGCTCTGAAAGCTCCCCGTCCGCAAAAGCCACCGAGCGGATCTCGGTCGAGAACGTGGTATGGCGGCAGTGGTCGCTCCAATATGTATCAAGGACGCGTATCACCGTCTCTGACGGATCGCGCTTCGCGCTTTTTTCAAAGTAATTCTGTATATGGAGAAAATCCTTAAACGTCATCGCAAGCGACAGCGAATCATAGAGTTTCTTCAGCTCATCTTCGCTCATCGCGCAAAAGCCGTCATAGACCGCGATATCATCAGGCTCCGCATAATCATCGGCGAGCGTTTCCGGCTTTTCCATCCCCGTCTCCCTCGAGTCAACGGGGTTTATGCAGTATGACTTTACGGATCCGAACTCCTCATCCGAAATGTTCCCGACAAGGCAGTACGTTACCGCTGTCTTTATAATGGGCTTGGCATCGGCCGACAGGAACTGGACGCACTGCACCGCCGAATCCGCCCTCTGGTCAAACTGTCCCGGAAGGTATTCGACCGAAAATACACGGTCGCCCTCACCCTTCGGAAAATCATCCTCATAAAGGTCATCAAGCGGCGGCTCGCAGAAAACGCACTGCTTTGCCGTCTCATACACGTCATCGTCAAGGCCTTCAATGTCATAGCGTATCAGCATCCTGACCTTCCTGAGCCCTTCAAGCTTTAAGTACCCCTTAAGGTCCTCGTAAAGTTCATTCGCCGCTGCCGCATAGGCACTCTTCTTTTCTACATAGATGCGTCTAACCATTTTTCCCTTTTCCTTTGATCATATTCATAAAGCACGTATCGCGTCGGCAAGCGATGCCGCCGGTATTATCTTCGTGCCCTTTATGTCTTTAAGCTGCGATGCATTCCCCTCGGGTACGATGAGGCGCGAAAATCCGAGTTTTGCAGCCTCCGCCGCACGATTTTGCGCCATGCTGACCGAGCGCACCTCGCCGGAAAGCCCGACTTCACCGAACGCCGCGGTGTCGGCCGGTATGACTTTATTCCCAAAGCTCGATGCCACTGAAAGTGCGATGCCGAGGTCTATCGCGGGTTCGTTCATCCTCATCCCGCCTGCGACATTTATGTATGCGTCGCACTCCGCCAGTTTAAGGCCT
>JAILRP010000036.1 GCA_024698075.1 Lachnospiraceae bacterium | reverse complement strand
CGGGCGGTCGGTGATACAAGGCGCCCGATGTGGTATTTAAGCGCTGCGGGGATCATAAATGTCATACTAAATCTCTTCTTTGTAATAAGCCTGCACATGGATGTTGCCGGAGTCGCCACGGCCACGGTGATATCGCAGATCGTATCGGCATCCCTCGTGATCCGCTGCCTTATGAAGGAGAACGGGCCGATGAAGCTTGATCCGAAAAGGGTGCTCCGCCCGGATCGGGATATTTTCACAAGGATCATCAGGATCGGGCTTCCGGCGGGACTGCAGGGCGTCCTTTTCTCGATATCCAACGTCATAATCCAGTCATCTGTAAACAGCTTCGGGGCAACGGTTGTCGCGGGCAATTCCGCGGCCCAGAACATAGAAGGCTTCATATATGTATCGATGAACGCCTTCTATCAGGCGACCATTTCATTCGTGAGCGCAAATGTGGGCGCAAGGACTTTCGGCAGGATCAATAAGATCATCGGGCGGGCTCAGTGCTGCGTTATCGCCACGGGCCTCATATTGGGCGGGCTCGTCTATACGTCGGCCTATCCCCTTCTTTCCTTATATACAGATTCTGCAGCGGTCATGGATGCCGGATTTTACAGGATCATGTTTATCTCGCTTCCCTACTGCCTGTGCGGGATGATGGAAGTCATGTGCGGCGGCCTGCGCGGACTCGGATATGCGGTCCTGCCCATGGTGGTGTCCCTTATCGGAGCCTGTGTGCTGAGGCTTATCATGATCTTCACGCTTTTTCGCATGCCGCGTTTTCATACCACATCTTTCCTTTACAGCACATACCCCATTTCCTGGGCGGTCACGTTCGTGGCGCATCTGGTCTGCTACATCATTGTCAGGAGAAAGTTCGACAGGACACATTTCAGCAATTCTTCACAAAATACTTATTGACATTAAATCAGCATGGTGGTACATTATGTTCAGATGTTAGCACTCTAACGAGTCGAGTGCTAACAAAAATGAAAAAGGCTACGGAGCGGCAGTCAATTGACATTGGATGACAGAAAGAAAAAAATACTGCTTGCCATAATCAAGACTTATCTTGAGACCGGAGAGCCGGTTGGATCGAGGACCATCTCCAAGATAGAGGGACTCTCCCTCAGCTCGGCAACCATCCGGAATGAAATGGCAGACCTTGTTGAGATGGGCTATATCATCCAGCCCCACACCTCGGCAGGCCGTATCCCGTCCGACAAAGGCTACAGGTTCTATGTTGACCAGCTGATGGCCGAAAAGGAAGAGGATATAGCAGAACGTGAGCGCCATACGGACGAGATGCAGAGCATGCTGGTCGAGAAGGCGGACAAGATGGAGCGCCTCCTCCAGCAGGTAGCGAGAAGCCTTTCCGCCAACACGAACTATGCGGCCATGATCTCGGCGCCGCGGTACAACGTCAACAGACTTAAGTTCATTCAGCTGTCGAGGATGGAGGAAAACCGCATAGTCGCGGTGATCGTTCTTGAAGGAAACATGATCAAGAATCAGATCATCGACATAGAGGAGCCCATCGATGACGAAACGCTGCTCGCGCTGAACATGCTGCTCAACACGACCCTTAACGGGATGGCGATAGAAGACATCAACCTGTCAATCATCAGCAAGATGAAGCAGAAGGCCGGAGAACAGGCGGGGATCATTTCCGAGGTGATAGATGCGGTTGCCGCATCGATAAGGGAAGATGATGAGGACCTCGAGATATATACGAGCGGAGCGAACAACATCTTCAAATATCCGGAGCTTGCGGACAATGAGAAGGCCAGCGGCATCATATCCGCTTTTGAGGAAAAGAAGCAGCTGACGGACCTTGTATATGAAACCCTTTCCCATTCGGATGAGCGGGGCATACAGGTATATATCGGAGAGGAATCTCCGGTCGAGAACATGAAGGACTGCAGCGTCGTCACGGCGACATATGAGCTCGACGAAGGTATCCACGGTACCATCGGTATCATCGGGCCAAAGCGTATGGATTATGACAAGGTGCTGTCGACGATCAAAAACCTGACGGCAGAGCTTGATAAAATGTTTAAGAAGAACTGAAGGAGAATGAAGTGAGTACGGAAGAAGCGGTAAAGATCGATATCGAATCCGGCGAGGACGATAAGGAAAAGATGCCGGAGAGCGGGGCGGAAGAAAAGGCAGGGAACACAGAGGATAAGAAGGCTGCCCCGGAAGAAGAAAAGCCCGAACCCGGCGGAAACAGTGCAGAAGATGGCACTGAGCCGGCGAAAGAAAAAGAAGAAAAGTCGGAGAAGAAGAAACACGGCAAGAAGAATAAAAAGGATCCGAGAGACGAAAAGATAGAGGAGCTTGAAGACCGGGTAAAACGCCAGATGGCTGAATTTGAGAACTTCCGGAAACGGACGGATAAGGAAAAATCCGGGATGTACGACATGGGAGCCAAAAGCGTGATCGAAAAGATCCTGCCCGTCATAGATAATTTCGAAAGAGGGCTTGAAAATGTCCCGGAAGGCAGTGATGCGGCATTTACTGAAGGAATGCAGAAGATATACAAGCAGCTGACCGCGGAGCTTGAAAAGATAGGAGTAAAACCGATAGAAGCGGTGGGACAGCCGTTCGATCCGAACTTCCATAATGCAGTGATGCAGACTGAGAGCGAGGAATATGAAAGCGGAACCGTAGCCGCCGAACTCCAGAAGGGTTATATGTACCACGACTCTTTAGTAAGGCCGAGCATGGTATCGGTAGTACAGTAGAAAATCACGAATGACCAGTATAGATAATACAGGAGGAAAATATTATGAGCAAGATAATAGGAATCGATCTGGGAACAACAAACAGCTGTGTGGCAGTCATGGAAGGCGGAAAGCCTACCGTTGTCACGAATACGGAAGGAGCAAGGACAACACCTTCGATAGTTGCGTTCACTAAGAACGGCGAGCGTCTCGTCGGTGAGTCGGCAAAGCGTCAGGCGGTAACGAATGCAGACCATACGGTCTCTTCAATCAAGAGGGAAATGGGCAGCGACTATAAGGTCGCCATTGATGACAAGAAGTACAGCCCTCAGGAGATATCCGCGATGATCCTGCAGAAGCTTAAGGCGGATGCGGAAGGATACCTTGGTGAGAAAGTCACTGAAGCGGTCATCACGGTTCCCGCATATTTCAATGACGCACAGCGTCAGGCCACAAAGGATGCGGGCAAGATCGCGGGACTTGATGTAAAGCGTATCATCAACGAGCCTACTGCGGCCGCACTCGCATACGGACTTGATAACGAAAAGGAACAGAAGATCATGGTATATGACCTCGGCGGCGGTACATTTGATGTATCTGTCATCGAGATCGGAGACGGTGTCATCGAAGTTCTGGCAACGAGCGGAAACAACAGGCTCGGCGGCGATGACTTTGATAACCGTGTTACACAGTGGATGCTTGATGAGTTCAAGAAGGCGGAGGGCGTTGACCTGTCCGGCGACAAGATGGCCATGCAGAGGCTGAAGGAAGCCGCAGAAAAGGCCAAGAAGGAACTTTCGAGCGCAACGACCACGAACATCAACCTTCCTTTCATAACCGCTACGAACGAAGGACCCAAGCACTTTGACATGAACCTCACGAGGGCTAAGTTTGACGAACTGACACATGACCTCGTTGAGATGACGGCGGAACCTGTACGTACCGCACTTAAGGATGCCGGCATTACGGCATCGGATCTCGGGCAGGTGCTCCTTGTCGGCGGATCCACCAGGATACCCGCTGTCCAGGAGAAGGTTAAGCAGCTTACCGGCAAAGAGCCTTCGAAGTCACTTAACCCCGATGAGTGCGTAGCACTCGGTGCATCGATCCAGGGCGGTAAGCTTGCGGGCGATGCGGGCGCAGGTGAGATCCTTCTTCTCGATGTAACGCCGCTTACACTTTCAATCGAGACGATGGGCGGAGTGGCAACACACCTTATCGAGAGAAACACTACGATACCTACCAAGAAGAGCCAGATATTCTCTACCGCGGCGGACAACCAGACGGCAGTCGATATCAATGTCGTACAGGGTGAGAGACAGTTCGCAAGGGACAACAAGTCACTCGGACAGTTCAGGCTTGACGGTATACCTCCGGCAAGGCGCGGAATGCCTCAGATCGAGGTTACGTTCGACATAGATGCCAACGGTATCGTCAACGTATCCGCAAAGGATCTCGGAACGGGCAAGGAGCAGCATATAACGATCACATCCGGAACATCGATGAGCGATGATGAGATCGAGAAGGCCGTAAAAGAAGCAGCCCAGTACGAGGCCGAGGACAGGAAGCGTAAAGAAGCCGTTGATGCCAAGAATGATGCTGATTCGTTCGTATTCCAGACCGAAAAGGCTATCGAGGAAGTCGGCGACAAGCTTGATGCAGCCGACAAGGCAAACGTTGAGGCAGAGCTCAAGACTCTTAAGGAGCTCGCTGAAAAGGCAGATCCCGAGAACATGACGGAAGATCAGGTATCGGAGCTCAAGGCCCAGCAGGAGAAGGCAATGAGCGCAGCCCAGAAGCTCTTTGAGAAGATGTATGAGCAGGCACAGGGTGCGGGAGCAGCCGGAGCGGGTCCGGACATGAGCGGATTTACCGGTGCAGGCCCTGACATGGGTGCAGCTTCCGGCCAGTCCTCTGAACCTTCGGGCGATGATGTTGTAGACGGAGACTTTAAGGAAGTATAAAAACGGATTATCATGGCAGAGAGTAAAAGAGATTATTACGAGGTGCTCGGTGTTCCGAAGAATGCCGATGACAGTGCCATAAAAAGTGCATACAGGAAGCTTGCCAAGAAATACCATCCTGACATGAATCCCGGCGATAAGGACGCGGAGGCCAAATTCAAAGAGGCCTCCGAGGCTTATGCCGTTCTGTCGGATCCCGACAAGAGACGACAGTACGACCAGTTCGGACATGCTGCCTTTGAACAGGGCGCACCCGGCGGCTATGGCGGATTTGATTTTTCGTCAATGGATTTTACCGATATATTCGGAGATCTGTTCGGGGATCTGTTCGGTGGCGGCAGGACGCGCAGCAGCAGGTCGTATAACGGCCCGATGAAGGGACAGAATCTGCGCGCAAGCGTCAGGATAACGTTTGAAGAGGCGGTATTCGGATGCGAAAAGGAGATCGAGCCCCTTCAGAGGGACGAGTGCAAGACATGCCACGGGACGGGTGCAAAGCCCGGATCCAGCCCGATCACCTGCAGCAAGTGCGGAGGAAAGGGACAGGTAGTGTTCACCTCACAGTCGCTGTTCGGTACGGTGCGAAATGTTCAGACGTGCCCGGACTGCGGCGGGACCGGCAAGATGATAAAGGACAAATGTCCGGACTGCCGCGGACTCGGATATATAAGCTCACGCAAGAAGCTTTCCGTATCCATCCCGGCCGGCATAGACAGCGGACAGAGCGTAAGGCTGCGTGAAAAGGGAGAACCGGGAGTCAACGGAGGCCCGAGGGGCGACCTTCTCGTTGAGGTCATAGTCGCACCGCATCCCATATTCCAGAGAAGGGATATGGATATATTCTCTGCGGCACCGATAAGCTTTGCGGTAGCTGCCCTCGGCGGAGACATACTCATCGATACCGTTGACGGAAAAGTGTCATATACGGTCAAGGCCGGAACACAGACCGATACCAAGGTAAGGCTCAAGGGCAAGGGTGTTCCGTCACTTCGTTCCGCAAACGTGCGCGGTGACCATTACGTGACGCTTGTCGTACAGACTCCGTCAAAGCTTTCGGGCGAGGCCAAGAAGCTTCTTAGGGAATTTGATGCAGAGACGGGAGACTCACTGTCTGCCGTTGAAAGGTACAAGGCATCAAAGGCCGGAGGCGGCGAAGAACAGGAAAAAAAGAAACGTGGATTCAGGAAATAGAAAAAGGGCCGTAAGGTCCTTTTTCAAGTTGAATAATGAGTGCAAATAACGTATAATGACTTTTGCCCTAAGACAGGGACAGACCATGACGGGAAAATATCCGATGAGAATATACAGATCACTTAAAATAGCGGCATTGGCCATAGCCTGCATGCTTGCGCTCACGTCCTGCAAGGGATGCGGCGGCGATGAGCCTTCACCGGAGGCTGAACCCGCAAAGCCCACGGCGGCAGCGGAAGATCCGAAGACCCCGGCACAGCCGGCGGACACCGGAGAGGATGAGGCCCCCGCCGAGGAAGATCCCAACGCGCTTCCCGAGGGACAGATGAGAAGCTGGCTGTCAGGACTTCCGGTTGACGAGAAGATAGGAAACAGGCGGCCCGTTGCCATAATGCTCAACAATCTGAAACCGGCCCAGCCCATGAGCGGAGTCAGCTATGCGGATGTGGTGTACGAATATGTCGTTGAAGGCGCCATCACAAGGCTGATGGGACTGTTCGAAAACTACGACGGCCTTGAGAAGATAGGCTCGGTCAGAAGCTGCCGGGAATACTTTGTTTATACGGCCCTCGAGTTCGATGCAATCTACATGCATTTCGGGCAGGCCTCATATGCGGTCGAACTTCTCGACAAGGATTATGTGGACAACATAAACGGACTCGGACCAGCGGGAGATGTGAGCTTCTACCGTACCACAGACCGCCAGGCACCCCATAACGTATACACGAGCAGCAAAGGCATAAATGCCGGAATAGACATGCTCGGGTACAGAAGGGACCATTATGACGGCTACAAAGGAAAGTTCAAGTTCTGTGACCTCGGCAGTGAAGTCACGAACGAGAACGGTACGAGCGCAAAGCATATAGAGCCCAAGTACAAGATCAACAAGCCGTGGTTTGAATATAACGAGAAGACGGGCAAGTATGACAGGTTCCAGTATGACGGCCCTCAGATAGACGACCTGACCGGAGAGCAGCTGTCCTACGACAACGTCATACTTCAGTACAACTACTGGGTTCAGCTTGACGACAAGGACTATCTTGCATTTGACTGCCACAGGGGCGGAGCCATCCAGTACTGCACTAAGGGAAAATGCGTGAACGGCCTGTGGAAACGTGAGATCAATGAGGATAATTACGATCTGTCCGCAATAAGGTATTACGATATGGACGGCAATGAGATCGAGATCAACAACGGAAAGACGTTCATATGCGTCATTCAGGATGATCAGATTGACAATGTTGTGGTGGAATAGGATTTTTACGCAGCAGGGCCTTTTATAAAGGCCCTTGTTTTATGTAAGGGAAAATGAGATACGACAAATACACGATCGAAACAACATCATCGGCTGAAGACGTGATCATAAGCATGCTCTACGATCTCGGTGTTGAGGGGGCACAGATAGAAGACAAGGTGCCGCTTACCGGGGAAGAGCTTGCGGGGATGTTCGTCGACATCATGCCGCCGGCCGGAGAGGATGACGGAAAGGCATACATTTCTTTTTACCTCGACGCGGAACTTGACCATGAGGAGCTTCTTGCCGACATCAGGACAAACCTTGATGAGATGAAGTCATACCTTGACATAGGAAGCTGCGCCATTACATGCTCCACAACCGCAGACGAGGACTATCTGAACAACTGGAAAAAATATTTTCACCAGTTTTATGTGGATGACATCCTGTTCATCCCTTCATGGGAGACGGCCGAGGAGCCAAAGGACGCGGAGCTTGTCATACATATCGATCCGGGAGTCGCATTCGGGACCGGAATGCATGAAACGACACAGTTGTGCATAAGGGCGCTGAAAAAGCACGTTACAAAAGGCTGCAGGGTGCTTGATGTGGGTACCGGAAGCGGTGTGCTATCTGTACTTTCTTATAAATTCGGAGCGGGATATGCCGCGGGAACGGATCTCGATCCGTGTGCCATATCCGCCGTCGGTGACAACATGGAGGCAAACGGCCTTAAGGATGCGGGCTTCAAACTGGTGATCGGCAATCTGATAGACGATCCGGCTGTCCGGGATGAGGTGGGGGACGGATATGACATAGTCGTCGCCAACATCCTTGCGGAGGTTCTGATACCGCTTCTTCCGAGCGGGATAAAGTGCTTAAAGCCCGGAGGCATATATATAATGTCCGGGATAATAGATGATAAGGAAGATGCGGTTGCATCTGCATGCCGCGAAAACGGCCTAAAGGTCCTTGATATAAGCCATCAGGGCGAATGGGTCGGCATTACGGCAAAAAAGCCCGAAGACGCCTGATGAAGTCCGTCAGGCCGCAGACCAAAGGAAGGCAATGTACAGATTTTTCGTCAAAAAGGAACAGATCGATACCGCAGCCGGAGAGGCCGTGATAACGGGGCCCGACAGGAATCACATAAAGAACGTGCTGAGGCTCCGGGTTGGAGATGAGCTGTCCGTTATGGTAGACTCTGACAGGGAGTACAGATGTGCCATAAAGGGATTTTCGGATGATGAGATAGAGCTTACGATCCTGTTCATAAAAGAGAGCGATGCGGAACTTGACTGCGAAACCGTGCTCTACCAGGCCCTTCCGAAGGGTGACAAGATGGAGACGGTCATCACGAAGGCCGTTGAGCTCGGTGCATCAAGGATAGTGCCCGTTGCCACGGACAGGGCCGTTGTCAGGCTCGAGGGGGACCGGGAGAATAAGAAGATCTCAAGGTGGAATTCCATTTCGGAAGCGGCTGCCAAGCAGTCAAAGCGCGCTTATGTTCCCGAAGTATCGCACGTCATGACTTTTGAGGAGGCGCTTCGTGACTGCTGCACGTTTGATAAAAAGATCATCCCATATGAACTGTCGGATCCGGATTCGATGGATGAGACGAGAAAGGTGATAGCCGGGATAAAGCCCGGTGAGAAGATCGCCGTGTTTATAGGGCCCGAAGGCGGGTTCACCAAAGAAGAGATAGCACTTGCAAAGGAGGAGGGCTTTGTCCCGGTAACGCTGGGGCACAGGATACTCCGGACAGAGACTGCCGGACAGACGGTCCTGTCATGGATAATACTGCAGATAGAAAAATGAGAGCATATCTTGATAACAGCGCAACTACGCGCCCGCTTGACAAAGTAACCGAATATGTCTGCCATGTCATGAAGGATGTATACGGCAATCCGTCGAGCATGCACATGGCGGGAGTCGAGGCGGAAAAGGAACTTCGGGGCGCGCGCGAGGCCATTTCGGACATACTGAAGACCGAAGCAGGAACCGTGCTGTTCACGTCCGGCGGAACCGAATCGGATAATCTGGCCCTTATAGGGGCTGCGGAGGCTAACAGAAGAGCCGGCATGCATCTTATCACTACAAAGACCGAGCATCCGGCCGTGCTCGAGACGATGAAATACCTTGAAGGGCAGGGCTTTGAAGTCACGTATCTGGACGTTTTGCCTGACGGAAGGGTAGATCCCGGCGTGCTTTCTGAAGCGCTCACTGACCGGACGGTCCTTGTATCCATCATGCACGTGAACAATGAGATCGGGGCAATGAATGACATAGGGCAGCTTGCACGGCTCGTAAAGGACCGCTGCCCCATGGCCCTTTTTCATACGGATGCCGTCCAGTCGTTCGGCAAGGTACGGATAAACCCGAAGAAGATGAACATAGACATGATGTCCGTAAGCGGGCACAAGATCCACGGCCCCAAGGGCATAGGGGCGCTTTATATAAGCGAAAAGGCAAAGGTCAGGCCGGTCATCTTCGGCGGAGGCCAGCAGAAGGGAATGAGGTCAGGCACGGAGAACGTTCCGGGAATAGCCGGGCTGGGACTTGCCGCAAAGCTCATATATGAAGACATTGAGGAAAGCACGGAAAGGCTTTACGCCCTTAAAGAGCATTTTATCCGGGATCTTACGGAACTGCCCGATGTCAGCGTCAACGGGATACCCGAAGACGGAGGAGGCATCAAAAGTGCGATAAGACTTACCGCGCCCCATATCGTGAGCGCCTCGTTTGCGGGGGTGCGTGCCGAAGTACTGCTCCATGCGCTTGAGTCAAAGGAGATATATGTGTCGGCAGGAAGCGCGTGCGCTTCAAACAAACCGTCGGTAAGCAGGACGCTTCAGGCGATAGGGCTTGATAAGAGCCTTCTGGATTCGACGCTCCGCTTTTCGTTTTCGGTTGAGACAAAACAGGAAGAGATAGACTATACGCTTTCGGTACTTTCGGAAGAAATACCGAAGCTGCGCAGGTATTCGCGACACTGAGGGATGACATGAAGTATTCGACTTTTCTTATCAAATATGCCGAGATAGCCGTAAAGGGCAAGAACAGGTATGTCTTTGAGGACGCCCTGATGCACCGCATAAGGCTTGTCTTAAAACACGTTGAAGGGGACTACGCCGTGACAAAATCACAGGGCAGGGTGTATGTGGACTGCCTGTCAGCCTGTGATGAGGACGAGGTCATAGCGGCACTTAAGAGGGTATTCGGAATAAACGGGATATGTCCCGTTGTGAAGACCGATACCGAGGACTTTGAAAGCCTTAAGGAGGAGGTCGTAAAGTTCGTCGATGACCAGTATCCGGATAAGAACCACACATTCAAGGTATTCGCCAAGAGAGCGAGAAAGACTTATCCCGTAAGCTCGATGGAGATGAACTGCGCAATAGGTGAGGCGGTACTTGAGGCCTACCCTTCGATGAAAGTCGACGTGCACAAACCCGAGATCGAGATCCACGTAGAGGTGCGCGAGAGCATATTCATATATTCCAAACAGTATGCGGGACCGGGAGGGATGCCTGTCGGAACGAACGGCAAGGCGATGCTCCTGCTTTCGGGCGGGATAGATTCTCCTGTGGCGGGATACATGATCGCAAAGAGAGGCGTCAAGATAGATGCCGTCTACTTCCATGCGCCTCCGTATACGTCCGAGCGCGCAAAGCAGAAGGTCGTGGACCTTGCACGGCTTGTATCGAGATACACGGGCACCATATGCCTTCATGTGATCAACTTTACCGACATCCAGCTGGCCATATATGAAAAATGCCCCCACGAGGAGCTTACGATAATAATGCGCAGATACATGATGAGGATAGCGGAGCGCTTAGCGTGTGATAACGGATGCTTAGGGCTCATAACCGGAGAGAGCATAGGCCAGGTCGCCAGCCAGACCGTACAGTCTCTCGCCGTTACGAATGAGGTGTGCACCCTTCCCGTGTTCAGGCCTCTCATCGGGTTTGACAAGCTGGACATCATCGCCCTTTCCGAAAAGATCGGAACATTTGAGACATCGATCCTTCCGTATGAAGACTGCTGCACGATCTTTGTGGCAAAGCATCCGGTAACGAAGCCCGATGCGATGATCATAAGAAGATCTGAAACGAAGCTTGCCGATGTTATCGATGAGCTTGTGGAAAAGGCGATCGAAACGGATGAGGTAATAAACGTCATATAGGAAACATAGCATGTTCGATCCGAAAACGCGAAAAAGAATACCGGCCGGCATGCTGTTTGCCATATCTGCGCTCATAGGTGCCATATGCTTTATCGGCGTATATGGGCATAGGGTGCTTGATTTTACGAATACGGGATGGCTGTTTGACAACAGCCATGACCTTAGGCAGCATTACATCGCATGGTGCCGCTACAGGTCCGACCCGTGGCATTTTCCCATCGGGCTCATAGATTCGCTGTCCTATCCGCACAGCATGTCTGTGATATACACCGATTCCATTCCGCTGTTCGCGGTCATATTCAAGCTGATGAGTGCGTATCTGCCTCAGGATTTTCAGTATTTCGGACTGTTCGGCATAATGTCGTTCGCCCTAATGGGCGGCTTTACGTCAATACTTCTGAGGCGTTTTACGGATATCGACGGGGTATGTATAGCCGGTTCGGTGTTTTATGTCCTGAGCGCCCCGGTCATACAGAGGATGTATTACCATACCGCGCTCGGCGCGCAGTTCATCATAGCCGCCGCGCTTGTTTTGTGGGTGTATGATGACCTTATTGGTTCCGACAGGCGCAGGATATTTTACTGGGGGCTGATGGGCTTTCTGTGCGTGGCCATACATTCCTCTTTCCTGCCGATGGCGGGAATGATCCTTGCGGCCCTTGCAGTCATACAGATAAAAAAGAAGAAGGCGGCGCTTGCGGCCGGTGAGTTTGCGGCATTTAGCGCGGCGGGGCTTGCCAATCTGTACGTGCTCGGCGCTTTTTACGGAGGAACGGATGCATCCGGCC
>JAILRP010000094.1 GCA_024698075.1 Lachnospiraceae bacterium | reverse complement strand
TATAAGCTTGAGGGAACAGATGTCTCTCTTCTTGGAGCAAGGCCCTGGATCGATGAGAAGGAAGCGGGTCATAAGCTTTCCGGTAAAAAGCCTCTTCAGGATGACGGGCAGCACCGGGATGATCCGGAATACTCTCCCGGTGTCATTATGGTAGCAGGTACCATGTCGAATGTCGGAAAGAGCGTGATAGCCGCCGGACTCTGCAGGGTGCTGACACGCCGCGGATATATGGTTTCCCCGTTCAAATCGCAGAATATGGCGAACAATTCATATGTGACCGCCGAAGGCCTTGAGATGGGGCGGGCCCAGGTTGTCCAGGCAGAGTGCTGCGACAGGGATCCGAAGGTCTTCATGAATCCCGTCCTGTTAAAACCCGTGACCGATAAGGGCTCGCAGGTCATAGTAAACGGCATTCCGGCCGGCAACATGAACGCAAGAGAGTACTTTTCATATAAAAAGGACCTTATCCCCGTTATAGATGAAGCTTTCCGGAAGGCTTACGACTCATCCGATGCGGTGGTCATCGAGGGTGCGGGATCTATCGCCGAGATCAATCTTAAGGAAAATGACATTGTGAACATGGGACTTGCCCGGATGACGGACGCTCCGGTCATCCTTGTCGGTGATATCGACCGTGGCGGCGTATTTGCGCAGCTTGTGGGAACGCTCGAGCTGCTCGAGCCATCCGAAAGAGCCAGGATAAAGGGCCTCGTGATCAACATGTTCAGGGGAGACAGAGCCCTTCTTGAGCCCGGAATAAAGCTGCTTGAGCAAAAGACGGGGATACCGGTCCTTGGTGTCGTTCCATATATGAAGCTTGACATAGACGACGAGGACTCACTGTCGGAAAAACTGCATGACAGCAAGCGCGGGACAATAGACATAGCTGTCGTAAAGCTTCCCCATATCGCCAATTTCACCGATCTTGACGCCTTATCCCAGGCGGATGATGTATCGGTCAGATATATTGAAGACCCGGAAGGCCTTGCCGGATGTGATCTTGTGGTCATTCCGGGTACCAAGAACACGATAAGCGACATGAACTGGCTCGAAGAGTCCGGCATGGCTGATGCACTAAGGTCATATGCGTCCGGATCGGGCATACTTATAGGCATCTGCGGAGGCTACCAGATGCTGGGTATGTCAATAAGCGACCCGGAAGGGTGCGAAGGCGGCGGCAAGACCTCAGGCCTCGGCCTTCTTCCCGTATCTACCGTCATTACGGGCCAAAAGGTCCGCAGGCAGTTTGAAGGGACCGTCTCCTCGGCATCCGGTGCATTATCATCCCTTACCGGGGAGAAGATCACGGGATACGAGATCCATATGGGGACAACCGAATGTCTTGCCCCTGTTTCCGAGTTCACCTCGGACGGCAGCGGATACTGCAGCGGCAATATCTACGGAACGTATGTCCACGGACTGTTTGATGAAAGGGGCATTTCTTCGGGTATAATACGCATCCTTTCAGACAGGGCAGCAAAAGATATCGATCTGGGCGGCATTACCGGAAGGCGGGAATACAAGGAAAAACAGTATGAGCATCTGGCAGATGTCCTTGAAGAAAGCCTTGATATGGATGCCATATGTAAGATAATGAAGATAAGCAGCAAAAACGGTACAGACAGATGATGGGAAGAGATGATGTGGAAACTGCCATAAAGGCCCGCTTTGACGCACTTGCCAAACCGATAGACGGATTCGGCTCTTTTGAGGACATGATATGCCGGATCGGTGCCGTTTTGGGTACGCCCGAGCCTGACATATCAAAAAAGGCGCTTGTTATCATGATAGCCGATAACGGAGTGACAGCTCGCGGCATCTCACAGACAGACAGATCCGTTACCGCAAAAGTGGCAGCCCTTATGGCAAAAGATAAAAGCTCGGTAGGTCTGATGACGCAGGGGACGGATATCTCCCTTATGCCGGTAGATATAGGGATCGACAGTGACCACCCGGTACCGGGCCTTATTGATATGAAAGTCATGCGCGGCACGAGGGATATCGTAAATGAGAGAGCGATGTCGGAAGATGAGTGCCGCCGCGCGATACGCGCAGGAGAAGAGATCGCACGCAGATGTCTTGACGATGGCATCCGGATTGTTGCGACCGGTGAGATGGGCATCGGGAATACCACTACATCTGCGGCACTTTTTTGCGCCCTAACCGGAGCCTCTCCTTCCGATGTGGCAGGAAGAGGTGCGGGACTGTCCGATGTCGGCCTGGCACGTAAGATAGGGGTCATAGAAACTGCACTTGAGCGCCATCTGTCCGGCCTTATGCGTGATGGGATTCCGGCATCCGGCTTTCCCGTTACCGGCCCGGAGAATGCATTTTTGGCGCTTTCATCCCTCGGGGGTCTTGACATAGCAGGCCTTGTCGGGGTATTTAAGGGCTGCAGCGACTGCCGTATCCCCGTTGTGATCGACGGTGCGATAAGTGCCGTTGCCGCACTTGCCGCAAGCCTTATCTATCCGGGGTGCGAAAAAGCCATGCTCGCTTCACATTCCGGCCGCGAGAAGATAACCGGAATGGTACATGGGATACTTGGAATCACACCTGTTATCAATGCAGATCTTTCACTTGGCGAAGGGACCGGTGCAGTGATGCTCTTCCCGCTCCTGGACATGGTTTTGCGTGTATACAATGGGCTGGAGAGTTTCGGCGACGCTGGTATAATACCATATGAGAGGTTTGATAAATGATAACACTTGTTATCGGAAAGCCCGACAGCGGAAAGTCTCTTTTTGCCGAAGATCTTGCCGTCAAAACAGGGCTTAAGAACAGATATTATATTGCGACAATGGTCGTCTGTGATGAGGACGGCATCGCCAGGATAAAAAGACACCGCAGGCAGCGCAAAGGAAAGGGATTTGTGACGCTTGAGATCGCAACGGACATTGAAGGCGCTGCGGATCAGATGGATGATCCGGACACAAGCGTTGCAGTGCTTGAATGTGTAACAAACCTTACGGCAAATCTGCTTTTTGGCGGACTATCCCTGGAAGAGGGTGATTTTCACAGACGTTCCGGCAGGGATACGGAAGCGTGCAAAGAATACCCGGCACAGGACAAAGAGTATCTGGCAGATGTCATCGTACGAAAAACGGTCGGTCTTGCCGGGAAGGTGGCACACCTCATAGTTGTATCCGGGCAGTATGAGGCCGCCCCCGGCGATGATGAGGAAACCGCCATGTATAAAACGGTCCTGGACATGATCAATACAAGGCTTTGTAAAGTGGCTGATATCGTTTATGATATGAAGGACATGGATCCGGTTCCGTGAGTATTAATGAGTATTAATGAGGATAAATGAGGATAAATATGGATTAATATGGATCAATAAGGATCATTATTGATTAATATGGACCGGTGGGGATCGATATGGACCAATGAGGATCCCATGAGATAGGGAACAATAACCTTTTGACAGAGGAAAACAGAGGAGAACAGAGGAGACCACGATATCATGAAGACTATCAGGAAGTTTCTGGCGGCATTTTCGCTTTACTCAAAGATACCGGTGCCGCGCTTTGAGGCAAAAGAAGAGGATATTAAGGGATGTATCATGTTCCTTCCCATAGTAGGGGCTGTCATTGCGGTCGTAATGTTTGCCCTTATGAGGCTCTTGTCGTATTTTCCGGTGCTGATCCCCGCAAAGGCCGCGATATCGCTCCTGGTCCCGCTTGTTATAACAGGAGGCTTTCATCTGGACGGTTTTATGGACGTTTGCGACGCAGTCTCTTCATACCGTTCCAAAGAGGAGAAACTTGCGATACTTAAGGACCCTCATATCGGGTCTTTTGCGGTTATAAGGCTTGCAATGGCCGGACTGTTTGCTTTTGCGGGCCTTCTTCTCATACTGAACATAGAGACCAGGGAAGCAAAACCGCTCTTCGTGCTCGTCTGCGGCATATTTGTGCTCTCGCGTGCCATGGGAGCCCTTACATCGCTCGTCATGAAGAAGGCAAAAGACGACGGCCTGCTCGTAAAAGAGGCGGAAGATGAGGGAAGTGCCCCAATAGTCTTTCTTATGATCACGCTTATCGCCGCTCTTTCGTTCATGGTATATATCGATGTGATAAATACCGGAGTGATAATGCTCTCCTTTGCAATATATACATTCATCTACAAACGGATGGTCACAAAGAATTTTGGCGGAGTCACGGGGGATACCGCAGGATATTACATAACGGTAAGTACGGTATTTGCCATATGTGCATTTGCGGTATCGGTACTCGCACAGGAGTGGTTTACATAATGCATAGAAAATCAGGAAAGACAATATATCTTATCCGGCACGGGATAACGGCTTTTAATGCACTCGGGAAGTATATGGGCCGGGGGATCGACGAGGACCTGTCAGCTGACGGGATCCGCATGATCGAAGAAAAAAGGGACGGCATAAGAAGAGTGACAGAAGGATCTGTTGTATTTTCCGGCCCCCTTAAGCGGGCAAAAAATACGGCGGCTCTTATATACTATGACCGTCCGGTTACCATTGAAGATACGCTTACCGAGATCGATTTCGGTGATTTTGAGGGCAAATCTGCCCGGGAACTTTCTGATGATCCCAGATACCGGCAGTGGATCGAATCTGACGGGACCCTCACCTTTCCACCGAAACGTGCATCGAAGCTTGCGCTAAGAGTCCAGTTCTTGTAAC
>JAILRP010000090.1 GCA_024698075.1 Lachnospiraceae bacterium | reverse complement strand
TCCTGCGTTCGTGCACATAGTCCTGGCGCCATCATGATCCCTGTTCTCAAAGCATTTCTGCGCCTCACCGATATATTCTATCGCAAGGTCATACAGTATGACTATGATCCCGGTTGCAGAGGCGTTTGTTATCTTAAGTGTATATTCCCTGATACGTTCCTTGGTCATTCCGGTCCTTTCTTATACAAAAATCAGCTGCTTTTTCAAATGCCACCCTTCTAAATTTACTGCAGAAGCTGAAGGGCCTGCTGGGGCTGCTCGTTAGCCTGTGAGAGCATGCTGGTCCCTGCCTGTACGAGCACCTGAAGCTTTGTGTAGTCAACCATTTCCTCGGCCATGTCTATATCCTTGATCGTCGAGTAAGAGCCTTCAAGATTCTCAACCGTTTCCGCAAGCGAAGCCACTGTAGACTCAAGCCTGTTCTGATATGCCCCGAGTCCCGAGCGTGCAGATGACACGTATTCGATGGCTTTTGTGATCATTTCGATCGATTTCCTTGCATCATCTTCCGTCCGCATGTCTACCTTATCTATTCCCAGTGCCTCCGGATCCATTTTGGGAATGACTACCTGTATTTCCTGTCCCGTTGATGTCCCGACCTGGATCTTCATTCCTCCGATACCTGTAACATCGACATCAGTTGCGACCGGCGAAGCAGGATCATATGAGAGCACAAGCTTAGACCCGTCATTGAGAGTAGCCGTAAAGATTCCGTCCTCTGCACTTACGTCCTTGAGATTGCTTACCGCCTTTTTTGTGGTTTTATCCTTGTCTGTATAAACTTCAATAGTTTTTGCAGCTATATCAACCTTATACTGTCCCTTCGGAAAATCAACGTCATAGTCCGTAACTTTAACCGATGAATTCTCGGTATAGCCCTTCATCTCCTGCTCACCGCCGAGAAGGTTCTGGGTATTGTATTCGCTGTCCTTCGCGATGCGGTCTACTTCCTTGCGGAGTGCATTGACTTCATCCTGTATCGCATTTCGGTCCGCACTTGTCAGCGTACCCGTAGAGGCTTTTACTGCCAGTTCATTCATGCGCTGGAGCATGTTGTGGACTTCGGTAAGTGAAGCGTCCGCAGTCTGAACGACGTTCACTGCATTGCTCGCGTTGTCCTTTGCCTTGTAAAGGCTTCTGATCTGTGCGTTCATGCGGTTCGAAATCGCCATCCCCGCAGGAGAATCCTTTGCATGGTTGATCTTGAAACCTGAGGAAAGCCTTTCGGTGGATGCGGCATTTTTCTCCTCGTTAGTCCTAAGTACATTCTGCGCTATAAGTGCCTGCATGTTTGAATTAACCTTCATATACTTCTCCTTCCGTTTCTTAGATACGTCCTTCTAAATCTTTCTTCAGCTCACGTTCCGGCTGAGACCGCGCTGATAAATGCTTTTGCTATCTGATAAAGCCTTCTGTCCGAGGTCTGCTGTGCGGCTTCCTCCGGCAGGCTTTCGTCGCCTCCGGCATTTCTTGAAAACTCATATGAGATATTCGCAGTTTCCATGCCGAGCTTTGCGAACTCTCCTCTTATTTTATCGTCAATCCGCCGGATATTATCAACCCCGGCCCTCGAATCGGATACTATAAAGCCATCGACTCCGCCGGACTTTAACGCAAATGATGCCTCGGTCCTTCCGTACTCCTCACTTTCAAACGAAGCCTTTACTTTTCCGGCGCGCTCCTTGGAATGAACGACCGTCAGATGTATCGAAGTCCATCCCTCCTCAAACTTCACTGGAACCTCATAGCTTTCCCTCTGTGCAAGAGCCGCTGCAAACCCTATCTGCTTGTACATCATGGAAAGTGTCCGTGCGTCTTCATAGGTTTCGGCAAAAGATACGCCTGCCTTTACCACATCCGAGGCTTTTTTCAGAAAACTGCCGTACGCTTCGGCCGCGCTGTCCCTGTCGTCAAAAGCCCCGATCAGTTCATCGGCATCTTCCTTTGTAAGAGCCTCCGCTTCCGCTTTCTTCTCATCCTCTTCATCCGGCCTGCCGCTGAACAGTTTTTTATACCCCCGGCCCATTCCCGATGAAAGGGCAGCTGCCGCCAGTATGTTTTCAGCCGTTACAGGCTCATTTACCGCAGCGAGGATCCCCTCCGATCCCTTTGCGATCCTTGCCGCCGTCCTGATCTCGCGCTGTTTCTCTTCGATATAGTCTTTATCGGGCTTAGGATCCATCAGCTTAAGGAATGCCCTGTCAAGCTGTGCAGTGATTGACTCGCCCTTTTCAACGACTTTTTCGAGGAATCCGAAGTCTTCGTCAACGATATACTCTTCGTTAAGGCGTCTGTTTGACCTCGATGCTTCAAGCATGTTCTCAAGCGTCAGTTCCCGTCCCGATGAAAGGACGTTCCCCACGACTTTGCCGTCCTGCTTTTCTATTACGTTAAACAGCCTGTACATCCCGATGAATGCCTGTTTCTCATCCTCGGTGATGTTTCTGCTCTTTTCAAGCCGGAGCAGGAATCTGCTGTATTTCTCACTCGATTCTTCAAACGGTTCTTCCGAAAGGGATCTTTCAAGTTCGAAAATATTCTCTTTAAGCGGGTTATGCCCTTCGCGGATCATCGAGAGCGTCTTCTCGGGAGTCATGAGAGATATCACTCTTTCGACCGAATGGACCGCGGTCCTGACATTGTCGATGTTCTCGCGGTTTATCATCATTCCGGCATATCCGAGCGTCCTTACCGCTTTGCGGTTGGCATCATTCATCTGTATATCCAGATCGCTCAGGATGTCGTCGACATTTCTGAATGCCTTCCTTATGGAATCGCCCATATCAGCCCTCGGGGCCGTCATGAGTGCTTCGTAGGTCTCCCCGGCCTTCCGGTAACGCTCTGCAGCTGCCGCCCCATGCTCCGCGATCGCTCCAAGGCTCAGATCGCCTGCTTCGATCCGCTCGCAGATCACTCTTGCGGGAACATCGGGAATGATATTTAATGCAGACCTGGTCTCTTTGTAAAGTCCGATCCTGCGGTCGAGTTCGGAAATGTCTGCTTCCGCCTCTTCAGGGTTTTCTTTATCCGTAAGGAGCGGCGCATATAACTCGCGCTCTGCCTCCTTCAGCAGCTCGACCAGCCTCTCTAACGGCTGGGTCTTAATATTGATCCCTTTTCTCAGAAGCGTAAGATTTGCCTCGGTTGTCATGGCAAGCCTTACTTCCTCAAGCTGCCGGCGCTTTGTCAGATCTGCCGGATCTTCCATTTCCCTGAAGTTCCTCGCGATGTCCGCCGCTTTATCATAAATGCTCTCTGTCTTCTGAATGTCAGCGTTTTTGGGGGATATTCCCTCTTCAACCGCTACAGTGACCGCCGCGATAAGCTCCCTCGGCTCCGGCGGGATCTTAAGGTCCTTAATATCCGAATATGCACGCAGGGTTTCTCCCGTTATCGGGATCTCCTGTTTTGCTATCCATTTTGCGTCCTCAAGTGCCTCCTCAGTATCGGCAATACCGGCATCCTCAATGACTGAGAGGGCCTGTTCCTTCAGCTCATCCCACGTTGACATCGTGTATCCGCTTCCGGCATATGTCGCCGCTCCGTCAAAATGTATCCCGTTTGCGGTATTTGAAGAAGCAGCGGAAGAATATTCGGCCATATACAGGTTCCGGATCGTAGGTGCCAGATTTTCCGTGATCATATAAGCCTTTGCTTCATCCGAAAGGGGCTTGAGATTCTGCGCAATAGTAATAGCCTCTTTTACCTCCGCAACGTTATCGGGCGTTGCCGGGAGATCTGAAGAAGCAAGCGTATCAGCTATTATCTTTCCTGCATTGATGGAATTTCCGAGGACTGCTTTTATATCCTCCTCGGTAAGATCGTCATTGAATCCCGCGACCGTATTGCCCGCCTCAGCCATCTTTATCTTGATCTTATCAAGATTGGTCACCATCTTATCAGCGGGGATCTTTGTGGGATCGGCTCCGTCCTTCATCAGTTCGGCGAAGTCTTCGTCTGACATTGAACAAGACATCACGGCCATGTAATCCCTCTGCACGGATACATCTGCCATCGCGGCAGACTGCGCAACTTCTTCCGCAGTCTTTAGATCTTCCTTACCGTATGCAGCGTTCTCCGTAACTTTGCCCGTAATGTCTAAGGAAAATCCCATCTTCTCCGTCCTCATCCTTGATCCGTAAGAAGTGGGTCTGTCATATGTGATGTGAGGTTCTATGTCAGCGCCATGATTATTAATGATATCAATATTCATAAGCGTCCTCTCATAGAAAACATATCGGTTACCTTATATTTCGGCCTCTTGTTTCAAAAACTTAACAATAAATGACCTCTTCATAAGAAGAGGTCATGTTTTACCGCAGTATTTCAGAATTCAAACACGGCTGCGCCATATGCGGGAAGCGGATAGCCTATCGAATAGTCCTGACCGTCCCAGCTGATCTTTTCGGCCGTATAAACCTTTTTGGATGCCGGGTCGGAATTCCCGCCGAACCGTTTTTCATCCGAATCAAGGAGCAGTCTGTATTTTCCCGCCTTCGGAACGCCCACTCGGTAATCATCCCTGGCGATGGGCGTGAAGTTCAGGACAAACAGAAGGCTCTTCTTTTTCTCTGAATCATATCGTACAAAGGAATAAATGCTCTTATATGTATCGTCCGCGTTTATCCACGAAAATCCCCTGTCATCATGGTCAAGCTCATAAAGGCACGGATGAGTTGTATATAATGTCAGAAGTTCACGGACATAGCTGCGCATTCCGGAGTGAAGGTCATCCGCCAGAAGCGCCCAGTCAAGCTCCCTGTCCTCACTCCATTCGGAATCCTGCGCAAATTCCTGTCCCATGAACAGAAGCTTCTTGCCGCTATGCCCCAGCATGTACGTGTAGCCGACACGCAGATTGGCAAACTTGTCGACATAGAATCCCGGCATCTTCTCGAGCATTGAACACTTAAGATGTACCACTTCGTCGTGCGAGAGAACCAGAATATATTTCTCCGCATGATTGTAGCTCATGGCGAAAGTCATCTTATAATGGTTGTCCCTGCGGAAAATGGGATCAAGCTTCATATAGTCACAGAAGTCATGCATCCATCCCATATTCCACTTAAAAGTAAACCCGAGCCCGTCGTTTTCGGGAGCATCGGTAACCTTCGGCCATGCCGTCGATTCCTCGGCGATCATCATTACACCGGGGAACACTCCCTTGATATATGAATTAAGATGCTTGAAGAACTCGATCGCTTCAAGATTATGGTTGCCGCCGTATTTATTCGGTATCCACTGCCCATCCTTCTTGCCGTAGTCAAGGTACAGCATTGAAGCTACCGCATCGACCCTCAGGCCATCTATGTGGAATTCCTTCAGCCAGAATATGGCATTGGCGATAAGGAAGTTCTTGACCTCAAGCTTTCCATAGTCAAATATCTTCGTGCCCCAATCGGGATGCTCTCCCTTTCTCGGGTCCGCATATTCGAAAAGCGCCTGTCCGTCAAAATCAGCAAGGCCGTGTGCATCCCTCGGAAAATGAGCCGGAACCCAGTCAAGGATGATGCCGATGTTGTTCTTGTGGAACTTGTTGACCATATAGGCAAAATCTTCGAGCGATCCGTATCTGGTAGTGGGTGCATAATATCCGGTAACCTGATATCCCCATGATCCGTCAAACGGATGCTCTGCGATCCCTATGAGCTCGATATGGGTGTAATGCATTTCCAGGAGATAGTCCGTCATCCTGTCCGCAAATTCACGGTATGTGTAAAATCCTTCGTCATCACGCCCGGGATGCCTCATCCACGAGCCGATATGGCATTCATATATGGCTATGGGAGCGGAAAACAGATCCGTTGCTGCCCTTTTCTTCATCCATGCGGAGTCGGACCAGCGTATCTTGGAATAGTCCGCGGTCACACTTGCGGTTCCCGGACGTAGCTCCGCCTTGTTGGCAAACGGGTCGGCCTTGTAGAGCTTCTGTCCTTTGGCTGTTGTGATAAGGAATTTATAAAGGCTGTCGATGCCCATGTCCGGAATGAATATCTCATATATTCCGGCAGGCTCCAGCCTTGTCATCGGATATTCGTCCTCGTTCCATCCGTTATAGTCGGTGATGAGATGGACTTCCTTGGCATTAGGTGCCCATACCGCAAAATAAACGCCCTGTTTCCCGTTCTTTTTGCACACATGCGCACCCAGTTTTTTGTATATGTCATAATGAGTGCCCGTACAGAACAGATACATATCCATATCCGAAATAAACGGACTGATCTTTTTTGATTCCGCCATAGAAAGTAACCCCCTGATATGTATTAACTGAGAAAATCCTTTTCGCGAAGGACGATAAAATCATCGTCATCATATCTCTTTGCAAGAAGGACATCCATAAAGTGCGACATGTTCTTTCGGTCAACGTGCCTTATGGCATTATCCACAATATCAATGACCTCATCCACTGATACGACATGATCGATGGTCTGCATGTCCCCGATCTTATTATAGAGAGCAAGCGTGCCCATATCATCTATGCTGTATTCGAGTTCTCTCGCATAGCCCTTCGCATAGGCGACAAGATCCGAATTGCTGAAATCTTCTATCGTGATCCTTGCGTCAAAAACGGTCCTTGTTTCCATGCAGCCGTTAAGAAGCGGCTCCATGCTGTCTTTTTCTCCCTCTAGCACGACCAGGATCGAGTCAACATCATTCCTGAGAGTCTCAGTTATAGCATTGACCGTTATCGGTGTAAGCCCTCCGGCGTTTTCGACTATAAGGGCGCCGTTGCGGAGCTTCTGGAGCGTCATGGATATATTCTTCTTGTTGAGCGCCTCACCGGATATCTTTGCTACCTTGCCTGAGAAGGTTGAATCCATGGCCTGGATCGCCTTTACGATATCTATGGCAAGCGATTTTCTCCCGAATTTCTCAGATCCCATGACGATGACATTTCCGCGGGACGCTTCCATCCTCATGTCATCCATTACGTCCACGATCTGAGCCTTGAGCGATTCTATTCCTTCGAATCGTCCGAAGATCGCCATCTCAGATTCATCGAATTCCCTGCGGCTCGTAACATTTTCCTCAAGCTTCATCCACGAAGGATGATTTGCCTTTTTGGCCGAACCGTCATCTTCCTCTGCCGAATATTCTTCCTCGATGCCTGCCTCATAGCGCATCCTTGCCTCGATCTCATCCTGAGGCATGGGACGTGTCTTCAGCATGTCATCAACATCATAGGGCTGATCGATCGTTTCAAGTTCCTCGACCTCCCCGAGATCATCAACGCTGTACGGATACTGAATGGGTGCTGTCAGTCCGTGCCGGACCGCAGGCTCCTCAGTTTTCTCCTCCGGTTCAGTCTCTTCGTTCAAAGCTTCCGGTACAGACTCTTCTTCCGGCTCTGCCGCTGCAGTTTCTGCCACGGCTGCCGTTAATGGCTCTGACACAATTTCCGGCAGAGGCTCTGACACGGCATCTGCCTCTTCCCCCTCGGGAATATCGGCCTGTTCGATCTCCTCTATTTCTTCCGTCTCACCGTAATCCTCTGAAGGCTTTAAAGGTTCTGGCGCAGGCGCCGGCTCTTCCTTTATTTCTTCTTCGGATACAAAAAGCCTGCTCCCTGAAGGAAGGATATCGCTCTTGATTGAAATATCCGCATTCGGAAGTATGTCACTCTTTATCGGGATATCGGCATTCGGAAGTATGTCGGGAATAGCTTCGGTAATGGAGGTTTTGGCCGGACCGTTGATCCTTGCCCCCGACTTCGTCCTTTTGACTTCCTCTCTGTCAAATACAGGCGAAGGTATGGTTGTTCTTGTAACAACACCTTTTTTGTCATCCTTGATGACTTCCTCCGTAAGCGTGCCCGTATCTTTTTTATCTTCTGTTTTTGCAGCCTGAGGCTCCTCGGCGGCAGGTCTGTCATCAATTCCCGGAATAACTCCGACAAGCTGTGACATTATATCCTGCGTCTGCTCTTTCGTGCGGTTAAGTATCTGCTGCTTATGCTGCTCTTCGCCGTTCTTCTTCTTTTCTTCCCAGTCCTTCATAAAGTCACTGAGATCTATCTGTCCGGGGATCTGCTCATCCGCCGGCTCACCGGCTGCCTGATCGGGTTTCTGAACAGGTTCAGCCTGGACTGCCGGCTGTACCGAAACTGCAGGAGCCACCGGCTCCGGCTCCTGAGGTGTCTGGTAGGCAGGCATCGCATATGGTGCCTGGTTTATTCCCTGATTCGGCATCTGCTGGATTGGCTGTCCATATCCCGGCTGGGCGTATGGCATCTGCTGCACTCCCTGTCCGTATGCAGGCATCGCATATGGCATCTGCTGCATTCCCTGATTCATCATCGGCTGTACTGCCTGGCCCGGCATTCCCATGATCTGTCCGTAACCCGGCAGGGCATATGGCATCTGCCCCATGCCCCGGTTTGCCATCTGCAAAACCGCCTGATTCGGCATCTGCGGCATCATCTGACCCGGTATCTGCTGAATATCCTGATTTGGAGCCTGCTGCATTGCCATGTTCTGAATCTGCGGCATTTCCTGTTCCGGAGCCTGCTGTATTGCCTGATCCGGCATCTGCGGCACTTCCTGTTCCGGAGCCTGCTGCATTGCCTGATCCGTCATCTGCTGAATCTCCTGTTCGGATATCTGCGTCCCAAAAGTCGGCACCGTCACGTCCTTGATCGGACCGGCACTGTTCAACTGCTGCATGAACTGTTCCTGCGACTGGTCGTAAAGCTGGGATGTAACTCCGTAGTAGGGAGTAGGCATGACGCTTTTTTCTTTTGCGTAGAATTCCTCCATGTTCTTCGCCAGTTCCTCCTGGAGATTCATGGTGGAATATTTATCGTTGCTGTATGTGCTGACCTGTATGTCGGATGTCTGCTGCCCTGCAGGCGAAGAAGGCGTCTGTGCGGGCATGGGGTCACCGAATTCTTTCGCCACCGTCGGGTGGAGCAGCGATCCGGTCGTGGCGCCCATCGGAGACGTTTCATATGCACTTATCCCCTTTGGCATTGACTGCGTTTCATATATATGTACGGTCTCCTCGGTCTCACCTGTAGGAGCTTTTGACTCATCATAAACCCCGTCATACTTCTGCTGCTGTTCTTTGGTAAGCGGAGAGTGCTGCATCTTCAGTTCAAGGGCTTTTCTGACATACGGGCCGTCACCGAACCAAAGCGCCAGCTCATCACAGGTCTCAACGCATTTGGTCTCCTGCCCGTCCTTATGATATAAAAGCGCCAGTTCATACGCCCACTTCTCCGTATACTCCGCTCTTTTGAACTCTTCAAGGAGAGATATCTTTTCCTCAAGAGGTACATCCTGAGCGTCATATATCTTGTAAAGCAGTACATATCTGTTTGTGTCGTGGGGTTTTAGGTGGACATACTCCCTGTAATACTCGATCGCGTCGGAAACCTCATCCAGCTTGACGGCAAGCTCACAGAGAGCATAAACGACATTTGCCCTGTCGGGATATCGCTCATAGGCCAACAGAAGAATATCCCTGGCCTCAGAATAATGCTTTGTTACCTTATATATCTCGCTGACCGTGCACAGCATAGAGAAGCTCTTTACTCTTCTCCAGTCGATCGTATCGGCAATATCCATCGCTTCCTGAAAGCGATGTTCCTTGATCAATGATTTTATCTGGTCAGCACAGACCTGATACTCGTACTTATCCAAAACAAATACTCCCTAAGGCACTTCCTGCCCATTATTTCGCTATTTTAACATAGAGCTGTCACTCTGTCAAAAATCCACAGGGTTCATCCCTGTCATCTTCGGATCCTTATGTCGGTTATGGCGCACTGGTCACCCGTTATGCATATATATACGTCTTTCATCCCGTCGGTTATCGTAGTTACGTTTTTTATGGATACCCCGAGATTTTCGGTACCAAGAGTTATCTTATTGCCTCTTCTTTCAATGGCCACCGTGCACTCCAAGCCCTTTTTGTTTTCTTCCTTCCAGCTTTCCCATCCCGCGAAATCCTCACGGATATTGGTTATGAGGTTGTTTTCCGCCCGGCCTTCGGCCTCCCAGTTCTCTCCGTCAAGCCTCACGAGGGCATATTCCCTGTAGTCATTGCCACCAACCGTCCCGTCATCCGAATGGAATATGACAATGTAGGGGCAGTGCCATATGAGGCGGGCAGTGGGAAGACTCATGGTGTGAAAGTATAATTCCAGTGTGTCCGTTATCGGTATCCCGACGGTTGAAGCCGCTCTGAAGCCGTTGATCTGTATATTAGGAAGGTCACCCTCCATCCTGTCGATATAGCTTACCTCTTCCGCTATCCTTGGGATGCTGTCGGCCGGAACCGGTTCATCATCCACTTCATATTTGATATCGGTCATATGGCAGTATTCTCCCGTAAGCGCCAGATATGCGAATCTTATGCTGTCGGGCAGTGCCGCTATTACCTCAGTCTTCTGTTTTCCGTCATAGATCCTGACGCGGATGTGGTCTCCGCACCTTACGGCTTCTATCTCATAATATGTTCCGTCCGGACCGTCTGCATTTCCGTCTTCCGGTCTTTCGGATCCGGTTATATCCGTAACGATATTTCTCGTCTCTCCGCCCACGGCATGTCCGTCAAGCCATATCTCGCAATATTCGATATATTCAAATTCCTCTATGGTCTTCCTTTCGTCATGGATATGCCCGTCAAGCGAATCATAGAAGATCAGCGTAGGAACGTATGTCTGCCCGTCCTCTCCTCCTTCTGAACGGGATCTTAGGCTTATCCTTGCAGTATGGTCCCTGATCACTTCTCCGTCAGTGGCGCTGCTCCTGTACTGTCCGCAGATGAGCTCTGATGTTTCAGACAGTTTCATAACCTCTTTTGTCGTCCTGACTTTCACATCCAGCCCCGTGTCGATCTGATGGAGCATTATCTTGGCATATTTCGGGTCGAACTGCGTTCCCGTCCCTTTTACGATCTCCTCCCGGACGGTCTGGTCGGGAAGAGCATCCCGAAAGCTTCTGTCAGATGTCATCGCATCAAATGCATCCGCCACGGATACAATTCTGGCGATCCTGGGTATGTCATCTCCTTTCAGCTTGGCCGGATAGCCTCTGCCGTCATATCTTTCATGATGCGACAGTGCAACCGTGGAAAGATAGGGGTACTCGGTAATGCTTGACAGAATGTCCCGTCCGATTTCCGTATGTTTCTTTACCCTTTCGTATTCTTCTTTGGTCAGGGCTTCCGTTTTTGAGAAAAGCTCATCTTCAAGCCCCACCTTGCCTACATCATGCAGAAGTGCCGCATAGTATACTTTATAGCACTCCTCTTCATCATCCCCGGCAGCTTCCGCTATCCTCCTTGAATATTCGGCGACTTTTTCCGAATGCCCGGCGCTGAACCTGTCCCTTGCATCTACGGTCTTTGCAAGAGCGGCTGCCGTCTGCTCAAACAGTCTCTTTGCGGTCCTTGTCTGGTCCTGAAGGAATTCCCTTTCAATGCGGCCGGCGATCTCGATCTTCTCATTGATGTCCAGATACTGGAAAATGTAGAGAAACATAGCCACGACCGCTATGGCCATGTTGGTGATGGATATCCCGTAAGCAAAGAACTGTATGATGGATACTATGACAGGAACCACTATGAACAGCACGAGCGACGTGTATATGAGCCTGCCCACTTTTCGGCGGTACTGCAGTACGACGCTGAACTGAATAAGGGGGCCGACCACCGGAATGACATAACACAGAAAAAACAGCGGCTCCCTGTTGTAACGGTTCATCTCATCAAATGAATATATAACATGGACGAACTGTGCGAAAATGAGAAAAGCAAGCTGGGCAGTGCACAGAGCGGCAACCAGCTTCAGCCTTAACGGGATGGGATCTTTTGGGGATACTTCATGAATAACGTCCATAATGTAAAAGTCAAAAACAAGCACCTCAACGGCCGTCATGGAGAACACGATGAAATTGCTGACCCTGACCATTACATATCCTGTCCGGCTGATATCTCCGGAATAAATGTATGCAAGCCTGTCAAAATTAAGAAGCAGAAAAGAAGCCATCTCCATGGCTATCAGTATCCATCTTCTCTTCGAAGAGATAGCTTTTGTAAATGCCAGCATCACAACCATTGCGGCACATATACCCGTAAAAGCCTGCATCACATTCAGCTGATGTGCCTGTATGAATTCTGTCATATGTACTCTCCTCCCGATAGGATGTAAAGCTACGGTTACTCTGCCTTTATTTATGAAGGATAAAGTATTCCTTCAGGTTTTCCAGAAGTTCTTCCCTCCGGATATTTTTGAGGAAATATCCCTCCGGGCGAAGCGCGAGCACTGCCATAACGCTCTCCTTGTCTCCTTTTCCCGTAAGGAACATTACCGGTATGTCTTTTGTTTCATCATCACTTCTCAGCATTTCAAGGACCATGGGGCCAGTCGTGACCGGCATCTCATTGTCGAGAAGTATCAGATCCACCTTGTTCTTTCCAAGCATCTTTATCGCCTGAAGTCCCGAATTGGCCATATAGACCTTGTACGTTCCCTTCAGCCAGTCTCTGACAAGGTTAAGATAACTCGGATCATCATCAACTATCAGTATGCTCTTCCGATATTCGCCCATATCTATTTTCCTGAACAGATCTTTTACCGTCTCAACATATTCGGCATTATTGATCGGCCGGAAGAAAATCTTGTATATCAGGTCTGTCGGAATGGCACTGCATACATCGTCAACGGCCAGTCTCTCTCCTACGATGATCATCTGTATCCCTTCATCGGTCATCTTGTCGACAAGAAACTGGATCACATCACTCTTCGGACGGTCATTTTCATCCATATAAAGGACGACCAGGCCGCAGCCGCTTATCCTGGCGTTTATCACGTCTATGCTCCATTGGGCAAATTCGCACTCTATTCCCGCCTCCCTTGTTTTCTGCAGCATGACCCTAACAAGGAAAGTCTCTTTTTCACTTAACATCAAAATCTGGTTATTTCTGTCCATCCAGCCACCTTTTCATTCCGGCTGCTCATTATGGTTCTGTTTCCATGAGCTGTGCCATGCTATCCCAGTCAAGTGTCTTCATCATCTTTTCAAGCGAATCGATCTTCTGTTTGTCTTCCTTCGGAAGATTGTACTGCTTTAAGTTGTCCACTATCATTTCAACGGAATCATAGTCCATCTGGGGTATAAGCTCCCGAAGTGCTGAATACGCATCCTTCAATTCATCTTCCGGGATATCTTCTTTATCATCTGATCCTTCTTCAGCTTTGATCCTCTTAAGCTTCTCTTTATATGCCATATAATCGCTGAGCAGACGGTCTGTGTTTTCATCTATGAACTTGATATCCCCGCTGTTTCCGGCGTCCTCCAGCTTACGGGCAAGTTCCGACAGATTATTTGCCCCGATTATCCTTGCGGAGCTTTTCAGGGCATGGACCTTGACCGTGTAAAGCCTGATATCATCTTCTTCATACGCCGCTCTTATGACAGACGCCGAATCATCAAGCGTATCAAGGAACAGCTCGAGTGAACTTATAAACGAAGAAATGCCGCCTGAATTTTTGATCCCGTCGTCCACCGAAATGCCCTCTGTTTCTTTTATCCACTCCATATTCTCGGGAAGGGCTTCGGGTTCGGGCGCATATTCGGCATCAGGCTTCATCATGACCTCTTCCGGCAGATGCTTCATGATCGCAAGCTCAAGCGCCCTGCTGTCGATCGGTTTTGCCAGATAGCCTGTAAAGCCCTTTAAAATATAAAAATCCTCTCCGAGGGTTGAATTGGCTGTAAGAGCATATACCGGAAGGTCCGGATGGTCTTCCCGTATCCTTTCAACCGTCTCCACGCCGTCCATTCCGGGCATCATATGATCAAGAAGAACGACATTGAAGTCCCCGTACTTTATCTTCTCAAGGCATTCCTCACCGCTTGATGCCGTTGTGACGAACATCTGCGTTGCCTTAAGAAGGCCCTTTATTACGGCAAGGTTCATGGGGTTGTCATCCACTACGAGAATGTCCGCATCGGGCGCAACAAACTGGGGAACATACGGGCCTTTTGCATAGTCATCCACATTTTCCTCAAACTTTCCGATAGGAGACGCATCTTCAATCTTCTGGTCGACGGTAAATATAAATTCACTTCCGTTATTGTATTCGCTCTCGCACCAGAGCCTTCCTCCCATCAGGTCGGCAAAGCGTCTGGATATGTCAAGTCCGAGCCCGGTCCCCTGTATCCCGGTGTTCTTCTCTTCATCGAGTCTTTCATATGCCGTGAACAGCTTATCCATGTCTTCCGGCTTAACTCCGATGCCCGTATCTTTTACCGAAAACCTGAGGCTTACTTTTTCTTCGTCTTCCGCTTCTTTTGAAACTTTCAGCGTAAAACCGCCTTCCTCGGTATATTTGACGGCATTCGTAAGAAGGTTGAGCACTACCTGCTTTATCTTTCCGGAATCGCCGTACATCCGTTTCGGGGTCGACTCGTCTATATCCAGGTCAAAAGTCAGATCCTTCTCCTGGCTTTTTACCCGTATCATCTTAACGAGTGACCTGATAAGTTCAGCGGTATCGTAGCCGCCCTCAACAAGGTTCATCTTTCCGGATTCGATCTTGCTTATGTCCAGAAGGTCATTTATCAGTCCCAGGAGCGACTCCGACGCGCTCCTTATGTCAAGGGCATAGTTGACTATCGACATGAAGTACGGTTTCGGGACGTCCTTTGCATCTTCCCTCAGGATCATCTCGTCCATTCCCATTATAGTATTGATGGGGGTGCGGATCTCGTGGGACATATTCGCAAGGAATCTTGATTTGGCCGAATTGGCCCGCTCCGCATCTTCCTTGGCGCGTCTTATCTGTTCATACTGTTTTGTGATGACCGTTCCGGTAAGCACACGCCAGACCGCAAGTCCGGCTAAAAGAGCCACTAGGACGGCACCAAGTATCCTGACGATAAGCAGTTCCGAGGCCATGGGTTTTTTCACGATCCGGAACCGTTCATCCTGATGCGGCTTTCCCGTACTCTTGTCAAGAACGCGGATATGAAGCGTATAATCACCGTATTTAAGATCCGTAAACTCAAGTTTTGTCAGCTTGTTCTGTTCGGCTGTAATACCCTCGTCTTCCGATCCTTCCAGATATACGTTGATAAGCGGATTCGTCATAGAATAGTCAAGTATTGCTGGCGTTATCTGGACACGGCCCTTTACCGCGGGTATCGTATATGCACCGTCGGATCCCGGGGTGATAAGCTCATTGTTGCAGTATATGGATTTTACCTTGATCCTTATATTGTCCGTATGCTCGTAAAACCGGTCAAGGTTGACCGCGCAGACCCCGGATCTCTCGGCAATATACAGATTTCCTTTGTCGTCCTTGTCGGAAAAAGAGTTTGCCGTCGGTGCACCGGGCAGACCGTTTGCATAGCTATAAAGTTTGTAATCCGTGATCCGGTTATTCAGAAAATCAAGTGCTTTAACGCAGTATACCCCGATAGAAGACAATATCCATATGTTTCCCCGCCTGTCATGGAACATATCGAAATTGTTATTGTACGGAAAAGAGTCGATATTTGTTATTCTTCCGTTCTTCAGGTATTCAATGGAATTGGATGTGATTATCCAGTATACATCCAGGACCTCATCTTTTTTGATACGGAGTATGACATCGCTTGTAAGACCGTCTATCCTTCCGATCTTTCGGGTATCATCCGGACCTATCACGTAGATCCCGTCTCCATCCGTTCCGGCGTATACCGTGCCGTTATCCCCTTCACAGACGGTCAGGAATACCGTATTTGTTATGGTATCGGAACCACCCACCGTTCTTTCGATCTTCCCGTCCCGGATGACGACCAGACCCTCATTCGTTCCGACGAGCACGGAGCCGTCCTTTGCAAGTGATATGACCCTGATCTTGTTGCTGGGCATTCCTTCCTTATCGGTATATCCTTTTATGTCTCCATATGGTGTAACGCAAACGAGGCCGAGATCCTTCGTGTAAGTGCCGATCCAAATATTATCCTCTTTATCATTCAATATGCAGCGGATCCTGGCTCCCTCAAGGTAATCCGTAAGAGAGTTTTTCACTCTTCGAAGGCTTTTATTTACAATATACAGTCCCGAATCCGTACCGATATAGACCATATCCCTGTAATAGCATGTCGTGTTGACCGTTATCGGATCTATCCCAACCTCTTCCGTCAGATCCATAAAGCTATTCGTAACGATCTTCATGACTCCTTGCCGCGATGAAGCAAGCCACAGGTTTCCCTGATAGTCGGAAGTCATCATATCTATTGAATTGTTCATGGGGATGTTGCGGAGCATATGAAATTTATACTCTTCATCAATATAGCCCGCCACATTTTCGGAAGTGACCCATATCCTCCCGCATGCAGAAGTGATCCAGTAAATGTTTTCCGCCGGATTGACGCTGATCCTTTTCAGTTTTGACGCATCATCGCCGAAACTACCGTAATAGACCACATCGGATTCCGTGCCAAGGTATACCTTCCCGGGTTCAACGGGATCGGCAAATATCGTGGAAATGACCTCACAGCCCAGTTCATCATGGGTGTAGTAGCTGACGACTTTTCCGCCTTCAGCCGAGAAGATGGAACCCTCTCTTGTGCAGCCGTATACCACACCCTCGGAATCGCTGGTCATCCGGGTTATTATCCGGCCTTCGAGCCTTCCGTCAATTATATTTTTAATTCTTCCGTCATCACCGACATAAGATATCCCGGCAGTCGAGCCTATATAAACGATACCGTCGCCGCCCTGGGCAAATGTACGTATGGATAACGAGGGAAGCCCATCTTCATACGTATACCGAATGGTCCTGCCGTCATCGAGCACGACCACTCCGTTGTCATTTGTGCCGACCCATATTCTTTTTTGGTCATCCTCGAATATGACTCTTCCGCTTGTAAGACCTTCCGAAGGGTCCAGCCGCTCAAACACGGAACCGTCGTAACGGATGATGCCGCTGTATCCGCCGATCCATATATAACCGTCTGACGCAGACATGACGTAATTGGCATCCGACGTCGGCAGTCCGTTCGTTGCATCATATATCTCACACAGAAATCCCACATCATTCAGCTGGCCGCTTGCGGAATATCCGCCACCCGTTGTATAGGAATCATCATCGGGAAGAGAGACGGTCTCTTCTGAAGCTGCCATGCATATGCCAGCCGGGGCAGAAGCTGTGATCATAGCCACGGTAAGGGCAGCGATAATCTTGGTCATCCTTTTGCTCATATATAAAAGACTCCTCCGTTACTGTTCCTGTGTGTATTTCTTTAATACGGCCCGAACCTTGTCAAGATTGTCCAGAAAAGCCTCCACTACCTTCGGATCGAACTGTGTGCCTGAACCTTCCTGTATGATACTCACGGCCTTTTCGAATGGAAATGCCGGTTTGTATACTCTCGGAGAAGCAAGCGCATCAAATACATCCGCTACGGCCATGACCCTTGCAGACAGCGGGATCACCTCCCCATGCAGCTTTTCGGGATATCCCTTTCCGTCCCATCTCTCATGGTGGTAAGCTGCCATGTTCCTTGCCTCCTTGAGATAATTCTCTCCCTGAAGGGTATTGATGGCTTTTTCAATGATCTTCTTCCCCGCAGTCGTGTGGGTTTTCATTATCTCATATTCCTCTTCCGTAAGCTTTCCGGGCTTGTTCAGCACCGCATCGGAAATGTTGATCTTTCCGACGTCATGAAGCGGTGCGGACATCTCGACATCCGAAATATAGTTTGGTGTTATCTTCTGGACATAATACCCTTTGCTCCTCAGTCCTTCCAATATTATCCTGACGTATGCGGCGGTCTTCTGGATATGGGCTCCCGTATCCGAGTCACGGTTTTCCACCATATCCGCCATGGTAATGATCAGGCCGTTCTGCATTTTGGCGGTTGCGGCGGCATAATGCCTGACACTTCTGACCTGCTCCGCCATATCGGTTGACATCTTGCATATGGCCATATACAGCTCTTCAACCTCATCATCGGTTCGGATGTCCAGATCCCTGATCGCCCTGACACTGTTATCAAGTGATTTCTGGTCATCACTGTTGACCGCAAAATCCTTGGTCCTCTTCGTCATGCTCCCTATGGGATATACAAGACTGTATCTCGACATCCACATGCCGTATCCGAGCACCATCGTGAAGAATCCCGAAAAGATGAGCAGTGACTTGATAAGGTAGTCCCTCACATAATCAGGCAGATATCTCATCGATACATCTGCCCCCGCATAGGCTATCGTCCTGCCGGCGGCATTCCTTATCGGACAGTACGAGGTAATGACTTTTCCCCATGTGTCATCCGATTCTATTGTCTCTATGTCCTCCCCGGCAAGCAGCCGGTCCACATATGGCAAAAAAGCCTCTTCAAAATCAACCTTTTCACCGGGCTCATATCCGAGATCTTCTCCCGCATCCAGGTCGAATACAAAATAGCATCCGTCCTTTGCAATCTTCACGACATACAGATACACTACCCCGCGGCTGTTGTCCCTTATATTCGTAAGCATTTTTTCGACATCCGAATAGCCCGGATCAAGCTCTCCGCGGATCATATAATCATCAACCTTCCCGGGGTCTATGATGTTGGCGGCAAACTTTGCGGCACTTACCGCATTCTCTGTATATTCCACGCGGGTATTGTTGAAGTTGAGCTGAAGGCTTATCCACATCATCGAAATCGTAAGGATGCCCGCAGCCAGGATCAGCCTCTGGGTCATTTTGCCCTTTAATGAGTGAAATGCCCGTCTTTCTACGTCATTCTTTGCTTCCTCGAATGTGATCGGCTTCTGTCTCCATGAGCTGTCCTTTATCGCCTTCTTAAGCTTCTCCGGTATCAGACGGTAAGCCGCATATGCCAGGCCTGCCGTTAAGCCCTTATCGATCACATTGTAGCCGGTGTTGATCAGCATCGCGGACAGGAAATAACCGATCCCCGATCCGCTGATCAGCTTTGCCGCTTCCGAAACTTCCTTGTACTGAGGTCCGCCGGTCAGGTACCACTGAAGACACAGCCCCGGAACACCGCTTACAAGTGCAAGGCTTAATATGTACAATACTATCCTGCTGATCTTCCTGAATCCGCCGCGGTAATAGAACCACGCCGACATAAGGGCGATCAGCACACTTATGAAAGTATGATAGATGGCGTTCGGGTTAAAGAGGCTGCACAGGATATTTGTTGCGACTCCGGTGACCATCGCGGGCATGACTCCGGCAAGCATGGCTACAAGTATCGTACCTGCCGAATCTATGTACATCGGCAGTCCGGATTTATATGCAATAAAAGAAAGGAGAAAGTTGGCCGCGATACCGATAAGGACCGCTATCCTTCTCCTAAAAGCATTGACATTCTTCCTATGAACATGTACTGTCTGCATCAATTGTCCCTCCGGGGGGAAAAATAAACCCAGTCTACATAATTATAGGCTACTCCGGGGTGAAAATCAATTGATTATAAGACTCGCTGAATCCTTTATGAGCATATCCGAAAGTGCGGCAAACTGCTCGAGCCCAAGCGTTTCTCCCCTTACCGTTTCAGGGAGGCCGAGCGATGCCAGAGCTCCTATGACTTCTTCTTTTGTATGGCCGGATCCGGGATGATTGGCGATCGAATTGGCAAGCGTCTTCCTTCTCTGATTGAAGGCCGCCCGGATCAGCATGAACATATGGTCTTCGTCCTTAACGTCTATTGGCGGCTTCTTGCGCACCGTAAGCCTTATGACGCACGATCCGACCTTAGGACGGGGCATGAAGCAATTGGGCGGGACATTCGCCGCGATGTACGTTTCAGCATAATACTGCACCGCAAGTGACAGCGCACCGTAATCCTTCGTTCCGGGCTTTGCCTGCATCCTCATCGCCACTTCTTTCTGGACCATGACCGTGATGCTCTCTATGGGAAGGCGCTGCTCAAGAAGTGCCATAAGTATCGGGGTCGTTATGTAATACGGGAGATTGGCGGCCACCCGTACAGGCATTTCTCCAAAATCATTCTTTATAAGTGCACCGAGGTCTGTCTTCATGACATCTTCGTTGATGATATGCACATTATCATAGCCGGACAGCGTCTCGGACAGGATAGGGATAAGCTCCCTGTCTATCTCGATGGCGGTGACTTTTTTTGCCGCCTCGCAGAGGCGCTGCGTCATCGTTCCTATTCCCGGTCCGATCTCTATGACTCCGTCCTCCTTGCCTACAAGCGATGCATCGACGATCTTGTCAAGGACATGCCTGTCTATCAGAAAATTCTGTCCGTACCTTTTCTGAAAAGAAAATCCGTATTTTTTTATTATCTCCGCCGCATTTCCGGCATTTCCAAGATCTGTCATCATTTACCGAACAGGGCCACAGCATTTGCCCATGTAACCTTTTCGACCTCTTCGGCCGAAATTCCTTTTATCCTTGCTATCTCTTCAACGATGAACGGAAGGTACTCCGAAGAATTGCGCTTTCCCCTGTGGGGGACCGGGGCCATATAGGGAGAATCCGTTTCAGTCACTATCCTGTCGAGAGGGACAGACTCCACCACTTCTTTCAGCTTCCTGCCGTTCTTGAATGTGACCACGCCCCCGACTCCGATATAAAATCCCATGTCAAGGCACTGCCTGGCAACTTCCTTTCCATAGGAAAAGCAGTGTATTATTCCCCCTACGGACCCGGCATCTTCCTCTTCCAATATGGTCAGCGTGTCAGATGCCGCATCTCTTGAATGCACGATCATGGGAAGATCTGCTTCAAGTGCCAGTTTTATCTGCCTTCTGAACCATTTTTTCTGGATATCCCTCTCAGGTTCGTCCCAGTAGTAATCAAGGCCTATCTCTCCTATCGCTACCACCTTTTCGTCCGAGGACATTTCCAGAAGCTTCTCCATATCTCCCTCATCAAGATCCCTGCAGTCCTCCGGATGCACTCCGACCGCAGCGTAAAACTCGGGATATGTGTGTGCTATGTCGATGCTCCTGAGGCTTGAAGCCATCGATGCGCCTATGTTCACAAAGCGGCCGACCCCCGCTTCAATGGCCTTTTTTATGGCTTCATCCCTGTCCGCTTCAAATGCTTTATCGTCAAAATGGGTATGTGTTTCGTATATCATGAGATAAAAAACCCCTTTTTACTATATTTTCCTCAAATAATCCTTGCAATTCAAAAAACATTATAATATAATAGCACTTGCGTTACAAATGGGATGCGCGCTTAGCTCAGTTGGTAGAGCACCTGACTCTTAATCAGGGTGTCCAGGGTTCGAGCCCCTGATCGCGCACTAAGGCCTCAGTTTTGCTTTGATGCGGAATTGGGGTTTTATTTCCTCTCCTTACAACATACGGCGTGTGGCTCAGTTTGGTAGAGCGCTACGTTCGGGACGTAGAGGCCGCAGGTTCAAATCCTGTCACGCCGATTAAGCAAAAACAAGGGTTTCCTCTTTCGGAAACCCTTGTTTTCTTCTTCAGCTCTGCCTTTTTTGACACTTATCATTTTGTAAAAACAAGCGGAACGGCTTTGTACTTCATGCTCAGCTCGCCATCTTTAAGCGTCAGGGCGATCTTTACTTCATCATCTTCCATTATATCGGTTACGCAGGCCACCAGCTGGTTGTCATACACCTCATAAGTTCCTGCGGCGCCGGCTGCCCCTATGTGCCAGGATATCCTGCCATCCGGCATTATCTCCAGCTCATTGCCGAATGCATATATATCTGGAAACACTTTTTCAAGCCCGGCGATCTCGGTATTGCTTGATAGATACCACTTTCCGGCAAAATCATCCCATCCGGGAACAGTGGTCCTCACTTCATTATCATCTTTCCGGGTCGCACCCTCTCCCATCAGCATAGATCCCGAAAGAAATACTGCGATCGCTGCTATTGCCATTATTGTTATTATCTTCTTCATGATCCATCACTCCTTCTTTTTCAGCTTATTCCTGTCAATCCAGCTTTTCGTCCTGCAATTGATATCCATCTTAAATACCATGGGCGGCTCATTGTAATCGCGCGCGATCATCATAAGTCCCATGAAAAGTCCTCCGAGCGTCGGCTCCGTACCATAGACCATATCCGGCTTATCCCCCTTGATTACCTTTACATACCGGAACGGAGCGGCTAAATGCGGATCTCCCACACTTTCGGTAAGCTCATGCAGGGCCTTCTCTACCTTATCCCGGTTGATCCCTGTGGCATGAGCCACCTGATCGGCACCTGCGAATTCACCATTCCTTAATGAATACAGATACGTGATAACTGCCAGGTTGTCCCTGTCTGACAAAAATCCAAACAGTCCGGCCAACCTTCCCGTATCCTTGAGCAGATCTTCAAAGACCTCCTTGTCATCAGGACTTTGAAGGCATAAGGAAAAGTTGTTGTCCTCCCTCAGTCCCATGTAGGTGAAAAAAACATTATCATAGACCGCGGACGCCATCTTGGGATACTCCTTAATATCGTACGGGGGGTCAGTAAAACCGGTGTTGTTGACCCAGCTGCCTGTCTGTATGGCCCATTGAAGGTTTCTTATAAGCCGTGCTAAGTCATTATGGGTCTCGGAACTGCCGGTTTTTTCGTATTCCACGTCGCAGCATTCATGGACGGAATCGAAAACAGCCTGCTCTATTGTCTTTTCCCGCTGTCCTCTGCCATAGAGGTAATCGATCGACACTCCAAAAAAATCAGCTATCGACGGAAGAAGATCGCTCTCCGGATAGTTCCCGTTTTCCCATTTGGATACAGCCTGAGCACTCACTCCAAGGTGACCTGCCAGCTGTTCCTGTGTCACTTTCTTCTCTTTTCTCAATGCCTGAAGATTTTTTGAAAACTCTGTCATGCCTGTTTATTCCTCCTGTCAGATATCCTTTTGACCGGTCAAAGTCATCATCGGTTGAACTTGACTTAATCCTATCACAAGCATGAGTTGTGCGCTATGGCAAAAATAGAGTGTGGGTTGTGAATTGGTTGTAAAAAAGTGAAATTTCTACTTAGAGTTGTAAAACAGAGAAATGGTTCCGGTTCTTTTCAGTCGTGTCTCTCGTCAAGGTTATCATACATCTCGCAGAATCTGGCCTGGAAGGATATCTCCTCGTCCGCTTCCACAAGATGGGAAACGTCGCCGAAGCCCAGCATCCTGAAGCTCGCGGTCCCCTTTCGCCGCTCTTCCGTGACAACGGTTGTAAGACTCGTCGGAGCAGCGCACATGCTGTGCCACAGTATCATGGGTGATATATTGAAAAGGCGGGAGAGCATGACCATCTCCACGCCAAAGTGGCAGAAGAAAAGCACGGTGTCCATATTGGGATATTTGGCTGTATATATATTGCCGTCCCTGACATATCCGAGTCCGGCAATCAGTTCATCAAACTTTGCCGTTACCTCTTCATACTTTTCCCTGACGCCGCCGGCACGGAGCCTGTCATTTTCCGTCCACTCACTGATATCGTAAAACCGGTCCTCCCGTGTCCAGTCCTGTGGCAGCCAGTCCCATACAATATGCTTCTTTGTCTCATCATCGGGTCTGTCAATGCGGCATGGAAATTCTTCGAGCCAGTCAAGTATCACGGGCTCCTTTCCGCATTTTTCAAGATATGGCCGGGCCGTGTCAAGTGCACGCCCCAGATGTGATACATATACTTTATCCGCCGGCATCAGGATAAGGCGCTCCGATAATATCTCGGCTTCGCGCCTTCCCTTGGGGGTCAGCGTGTCATTGACATAATCAGGGTCTGCATGCCGGATAAAAACAAGTTTCATCTCAGCCTGTCCTTGGCTTCTTCAAGCTCCTCGATGACACGGTCACAGAACTCATCAAATTCGGGATCGGGTATCTGGCATTCCGGATGGGACAGGCAGTAGCTTATCGCTTTTCTGACACCCTGGTCAAATCTTACCGTACACTTAAATCCCGGCACTATCCCTTTTATCTTGGAATTGTCAAATACGACCGAATTCGCCTTGTCCCCAAGTAGCGAACCGAAATAGTCATAGTCGCTGACCGATGCGAGAAATTCAGAAGATACATAATACGGGATATAATCGACATCAAGGGCATCCGCAATAGCCTCATATATCTGGTTCCATGTAAGGGTTTCATCGCTTGTTATCTGGAAGCTCTCGCCGATCGCATGGGGATTGCCCATCAGTCCCACGAATCCCTTCGCAAAATCCTCATTAAAAGTCATGGTCCAGAGGGATGTTCCGTCTCCCTGGACTATGACGGGTTTGCCGTCAAGCATTCTCCTTATGACCTGCCAGCTCCCCTTGTCTCCGTGAACACCGAGAGGTATGCTCCTGATATCATATGTATGGCTGGGACGCACTATCGTAACGGGAAAGCCTTCCTTTTCATATTTATCCATCAGAAAGCTCTCGCAGTATATCTTGTTGCGGGAGTATTCCCAGAACGGATTGGCAAGTGCCGTTCCTTCGGTGATTATATGGCTCCTGCATGGCTTGTTGTATGCAGATGCCGAACTGATATATATGTATTGTGAGCACCTTCCCCGAAAGAGGCGGTGGTCCCTTTCGGCCTGTTCGGGCGTAAAGCCTATGAACTCGCAGACGCAGTCAAACCGCATTCCGTCGATCATGCCGTCGACTTTTTCTTCATCATCAATGTCCGCATTTATGATATGGACGTTTTCGGGGACCTCATCATTTCTGCTTCCCCTGTTTATAAGATAAAGCTCCCAGTCGGGATCTGCCGCCACAAGGCGCGTTATCGCCATCGAAATGGTCCCTGTTCCGCCTATGAACAATGCTTTCTGCATTCATTCTCCTTTCTGATGCGCCCCGGCTTTAGCGGTCGTTCGATGTTTCGTTGAGTATCTCCATCATCTCACGGATCATCTCTTCATCCCTGAGCCTGAAGAGAATCTCAACACGTCTTGACGCCGTAGCATCGACGCTTCCGTCAGGACGGAGGATAGGTTCGCTGTATGAACGTCCGACCGTAGACAGCACCTTTTCAAGTTCCTCTTTTTCCCTGTCGGTAAGAAAATCACTGCCCGGGCTTGTACAGTAGTCGGCCACGGAATAAGCCCTCTGCTGTGAAAGCTCAAGGTTTGACAAATAGCTTCCGTCCGTATCGGTATGTCCTTCTATGACTATCTCAGAAATATAATTCCTGTATTTCGGGGACAGGAGTATCTTCAGATATCTCGGCATGAACTCTCCGAGAAAATCCCGGCCTCCGCTTTTCAGCACAGATCGGTTATACTCAAAGAGTATGCTCGAATCCATCGTGATCGCTCCGGTGTTCTCATCAACGGCAATGGAAAGGGATGAATGTTCAAATTCCTTTTTTAAAGCTTCTATAAGTTCGCTCCTGATACCGATGATGTTGTCGAGCTTTGCCTGCTGCTCGCCCATAAGCTCCTCGAGCTCTTTAAGAAGGCGCGACTGTTCTTCAAGCTTTCTCTGCTGTGCAAGAAGTTCTCCCTCCTGCTCCGAGAGCTTGAGCTCCTGTGCATTGAGCTTTGCACCCTGTTCTTCGATCGTGAGCCGCTCATTCTCCAGTTCCTGCGACTGAATGATCAGTTCCTGCTCTTTTCCTGCAAGCTCATTCTGCTTCTCGTCATACATGACCTTTGAGCGCAGGACGGTAAGCGATATTATGAGTACAAAACAGAGCAGCAGTCCTGCCATCATATCCGAATATGACAGCCAATATGAAGTTTCCTCATCCCTTGTCAGCCGATTCGCTCTTCTCATCAGATCTTCCCGCCGGCCTGATTTCTCTTATCCGTAAGCTTACGCATATAATCAATGCCGTTTGTAATCT
>JAILRP010000089.1 GCA_024698075.1 Lachnospiraceae bacterium | reverse complement strand
TAGAGCACCTGACTCTTAATCAGGGTGTCCAGGGTTCGAGCCCCTGATCGCGCACTAAGGCCTCAGTTTTGCGATAATGCGGAATTGGGGTTTTAATTTCTAAGGGTCATCCCTTTCTGCATACGGCGTGTGGCTCAGTTTGGTAGAGCGCTACGTTCGGGACGTAGAGGCCGCAGGTTCAAATCCTGTCACGCCGATCAAAAAGAAAGGTGCCCTGAAAGGGTGCCCTTCTTTCTTTTTATGCGCATCAGATCTCAGTCATGTCTCTCATCAAGGTTATCATACATCTCGCAGAATCTGGCCGCAAATGATACCTCCTCGCCCGCTTCCACAAGATGGGAAGCGTCGCCGAAGCCCAACATCCTGAAGCTCGCGGTCCCCTTCCGACGCTCCTCCGTGACAACGGTCGTAAGACTCGTCGGAGCAGCGCACATGCTGTGCCACAGTATCATGGGCGATATATTGAACAGGCGGGAGAGCATGACCATTTCCACACCAAAATGGCAGAAGAACAGAACGGTGTCCATATTGGGATTTTTGGCTCTATATATATTGCCGTCCCTGACATATCCGAGTCCGGCAATAAGTTCATCAAACTTTGCCGTTACCTCTTCATACTTTTCCCTGACGCCGCCGGCCCGGAGCCTGTCATTTTCCGTCCACCTGCCGATATCGTAAAATCGGCCATCCTCTGTCCAGTCCTGTGGAAGCCAGTCCCATACTATATTCTTCTTTGTTTCATCATCGGGTCTGTCAATGCGGCAGGGGAATTCTTCGAGCCAGTCAAGGATCACGGGCTCCTTCCCGCATTTTTCAAGATATGGCCGAGCAGTATCAACTGCACGTCCGAGATGTGATACATATATTTTGTCCGCCGGCATCAGGGCGAGGCGCTCCGATAATATCTCGGCTTCGCGCCTGCCTTTAATGGTCAGCGTGTCATTGACATAATCAGGATCTGCGTGCCGGATAAAAACAAGTTTCATCTCAGCCTGTCCTTGGCTTCCTCAAGTTCCTCGATGACGCGATCGCAGAACTCATCAAATTCGGGATCGGGTATCTGGCATTCCGGATGAGACAGACAGTAACTTATCGCTTTTCTGACACCCTGGTCAAACCTTACCGTACACTTAAATCCCGGCACTATCCCTTTTATCTTGGAATTGTCGAACACGACCGAATTCGCCTTGTCTCCGAGGAGCGATCCGAAATAGTCATAATCGCTTACAGATGCAAGGAATTCTGAAGAAACATAATACGGGATGTAATCGACATCAAGTGCATCCGCTATAGCCTCATATATCTGGTTCCATGTAAGGGTTTCATCACTTGTGATCTGGAAGCTCTCCCCGATCGCATGAGGGTTTCCCATCAGTCCCACGAATCCCTTCGCAAAGTCCTCATTAAAAGTCATGGTCCAGAGGGATGTTCCGTCTCCCTGAACTATGACGGGCTTGCCGTCAAGCATTCTCCTTATGACCTGCCAGCTCCCCTTTTCTCCGTGAACACCGAGAGGTATGCTCCTGACATCATATGTATGGCTGGGCCGCACTATCGTAACGGGAAAGCCTTCCTTTTCATATTTATCCATCAGAAAGCTCTCACAGTATATCTTGTTCCGTGAATATTCCCAGAACGGATTGGCGAGTGCCGTTCCTTCTGTGATGATATGGCTCCTGCACGGCTTGTTGTATGCAGATGCCGAACTGATATAGATATATTGTGAGCACCTTCCCCGAAAGAGGCGGTGGTCCCTTTCGGCCTGTTCGGGCGTAAAGCCTATGAACTCGCAGACACAGTCAAACCGCATACCGTCGATCATGCCGTCGACTTTTTCCTCATCATCGATGTCTGCATTTATGATATGAACGTTTTCAGGAACCTCATCATTTCTGCTTCCTCTGTTTATAAGATAAAGCTCCCAGTCGGGATCTGCCGCCACAAGGCGCGTTATCGCCATCGAAATGGTCCCTGTTCCGCCTATGAACAATGCTTTCTGCATGAATTCTCCTTTCTTCTGCGCCCCGACTTTAGCGGTCGTTCGATGTTTCGTTGAGTATCTCCATCATCTCACGGATCATCTCCTCATCCCTGAGCCTGAAGAGTATCTCAACACGTCTTGATGCCGTGGCATCAACACTTCCGTCAGGACGGAGGATAGGTTCGCTATATGAGCGACCTACTGTAGACAGCACCTTTTCAAGTTCCTCTTTTTCCCTGTCGGTAAGAAAATCACTTCCCGGGCTTGTACAGTAGTCGGCCACGGAGTAAGCCCTCTGCTGTGAAAGCTCAAGGTTTGACAGATAGCTTCCGTCCGTGTCGGTATGTCCTTCTATGACTATCTCTGAAATATAGTTCCTGTATTTCGGGGACAGGAGTATCTTCAGATATCTCGGCATGAACTCTCCGAGAAAATCACGTCCTCCGCTTTTTAGCACCGATCTGTTATACTCAAAGAGAATGCTTGAATCCATCGTGATCGCACCCGTATTTTCATCAACGGCAATGGAAAGGGATGAATGTTCAAATTCCTTTTTTAATGCTTCTATAAGTTCGCTCCTGATACCGATGATGTTGTCGAGCTTTGCCTGCTGCTCGCCCATAAGCTCCTCGAGCTCTTTAAGAAGGCGCGACTGTTCCTCAAGCTTCCGCTGCTGTGCAAGAAGTTCTCCCTCCTGCTCTGAAAGCTTGAGCTCCTGTGCATTGAGCTTTGCGCCCTGTTCTTCGATCGTAAGCCGCTCATTCTCAAGTTCCTGCGACTGAATGATCAGTTCCTGCTCCTTACCTGCAAGCTCATTCTGCTTCTCGTCATACATGACCTTTGAGCGCAGGACGGTAAGCGATATTATGAGCACAAAACAGAGCAGCAGTCCCGCCATCATATCCGAATATGACAGCCAATATGAAGTTTCCTCATCCCTTGTCAGCCGATTCGCTCTTCTCATCAGATCTTCCCGCCGGCCTGATTTCTCTTATCCGTAAGCTTACGCATATAATCAATGCCGTTTGTAATCT
>JAILRP010000055.1 GCA_024698075.1 Lachnospiraceae bacterium | reverse complement strand
ATCCTTGATGATCTCACCGACTGATTTTCCTTCATGTCTGATGGATGCGAAGAGCGATCCGAAATCCTGTAATCCTCCGAAGAATATACCACCGATAATACACCAGAGAAATACGGGAAGCCATCCGAATACTGCCGCCTGGATAGGTCCGTTGATCGGGCCGGCACCTGCGATCGATGAAAAATGATGGCCCATAAGTACGGCAGGCTTTGCCGCAACATAGTCGACACCATCCTCCATCTCAACAGCCGGAGTCTTCTTGGCAGGGTCAATGCCCCACTGCTTTGCAAGCCAGGAGCCATAGTAAATATAGCCGATGACAAGCAGGATGATAGCTGCGATGATAATTAGTAATGCTGTCATGTTTTCTCCTCCCTAAATGATCGTTGAGATTTTATGATCCGGATCCGGAAAATCCGGGCGGTTCATAATATATTGCTGACGAGCTTCTTAAGGCTGCGGCCCTGGTGGTTGTAGAAGGCCCTGCCTGTCATGCACTCGATTACAGCCAGTCTGTAATTGCTCCATCCATGCATGCCGAACTTGTAACTCTTGTAATGACGCATCTTCCTGACAAGCTTTTTCGCATCATCATCTACCGAGTCGGCAACGATCATCAGCGTAACATCCGTGCTCCTGTGCGAAAATCCCGGGACTGCCTTTGCTGATCCCCTCTCCCATGCCGTCTCATCAAGCATGCGGAGCTTTTCGGCACTTAAACTGTCGCATTCGGCAAAGTAAACGTATTCGTTCATGTTAATGTCGGCAACCTTTGCAGCCTTTATGAGATAGTACTGCTCATTGTGAGACTGGAAAACGGCTTCGGCCGCAAACGGTGGCTCGGCACTGTCGGTATTGATATTGTAGTATCGTGTGAATAAGGAGAGAACGGCAGAAAATGTTTCGCTCTTGCTCATCTATCCTCCCTCTCATCTCTCATGCATCTAATATAAAATATTACGTAATCTGTTCTACCATATATAGACGGAAATTATAACTAATCCACTATATAATAGAACTTAATCGTACAGTATTCAAGTCATTTTTATAAATAGGCATCGTCACAAAACGGTGCAAAAATGACGCTACGGCGTCATCTGCCACTTGCACAGTGCCTGCAAAGCAAGTAAAATAAAGCACATGCACGGTTTATACATTTTAAAAAAATTATTCGGATGGCTCGCGGCAGCAGTTATCGCGGCAGCAATATGCAACCTGTCGTGCTTCCTGTTCTATGATCCCTGCCAGGAGCTTACACGGACAAAAGGTTCCACAACAGGCTATCTTCTCCCGGACAGCCATGGCGTATACGGGCTTGAAGGTTATTGCCGCGCATCAGTTGACAGCTTCGGATATGTCAACCGGCCTCTCGAGCGTTCTGACGAATACTATGTCGCAGCCGGCGCATCACATACCGAAGGACTTTTCATTCCTGAGGGACTCAGGTATACAGACCTTCTGAATGACATGCTCTATGATGACGGAAAACTCCACATCATTAATATAGGAAAAAGCGGCAACTACTATTCCGTTGTTCTTCAGCATCTTGACGGCATACTCGGGGAATTTCCCGATGCCAAGGGCCTGATCATCGAGACGGATTCACTTTGCTATGACACAAAAGCACTTTACGATTCGATGGCACAGGCCGGATATGATCCCGGCGAGACCGCCGCATCCCTCATGTCAGACCTTACGTCACGGCAAAAGCTCGTAATAAAGGCTAAGCAGGCGCTTCCTCTCCTGCGCCTTATCCGCAAGCAGTACTTTACCTATATGGAAGCGGATGAGGAAGAAGGCGGAAGCGACATCCTCGATCCCGCTTTCTGGCAGTCCGAGTATAACGGCGATTTTGAGACCGCTTTAGACGATCTGATGAAGTTCATACGGAGCAGGACCGATAAACAGATAATCATACTTTACCATCCCGCTGTCGCCATCGAAGCAGACGGCAGCATGAAAGTTCTTACAAACAATGCCGAGCCTTACTATGAAAAGATATGTAGGGCAAACGACATAGATTTCGTGGACATGACCGATGCCTTCATGTGTGCCTATGAAGAAGATCATGTGATACCTTACGGATTCTGCAACACTGCACCCGGCCAGGGGCACGTCAACCGTGCAGCACATAAGATGATGGCCGATAAGCTTTATGAGGTGATCAGATGAACGGCAGCGGACGCAGGATGGTGACAAAGGCAGCCCTTCTTCTTGTATGCTACGCATTTTATGCCATATTTGACCTGCGCGGCCTTATCATCCTTATCGCTGTCTCCCTGTTTTCCTATGCTTCCGGGCGGTTCATAATATCCTCCCCGGGGATTCAGAGGAAGCGCATAGCAGCGGCACTGTTCGCCTCTGCCCTTGTGGGAGTGCTGTGCTTTTTCAAATATGTATCATCTTCTCTCCCCGTCGGCATTTCCTTCTATATGCTCATGGCGATAAGCTTCATCATCGACTGCATGCGGGGAGAATTCGAAGAACTGCCGGATGTCATCGATGTGCTCATCTTCGTGAGCTTTTTCCCTACTATACTCTCCGGCCCTATCCTCAAGGCAAAGGATTTCATCCCGCAGATAAATGAGAGAAAACGTCTTGACAACGCAAGGCTTACGCGTGCCCTTTGGCTTATCGCCATAGGACTGTTCATGAAGCTTGCCATGGCAGATAGGCTGTCGCTTGCCGTCGATACCGTCTATGCCGCACCCGCCGCCTACAGCGGCGCAACACTATTTATGACATCGGTCGCATACTCCCTTCAGCTTTTCTTTGATTTTGCCGGATATTCAAACATCGCCATCGGAGCAGCATGCTTCCTCGGATTTGACATACCTGCAAACTTCAATCTCCCCTACATGGCCACAAACCCGTCGGAGTTCTGGAGCAGATGGCATATAAGCCTTTCCTCGTGGCTTCGGGATTACGTTTACATTCCGCTCGGCGGAAACCGAAAGGGAAGCGTCAGGACTTACATGAACATCATGCTCGTCATGACAGTAAGCGGCCTCTGGCACGGAAACACTGTCAATTTCCTTCTGTGGGGGATAGGCCACGGCATAGGACAGCTCATTTACCGCATAGTCCGCGGCACAAGAAAAGATGCGCCCGCAAAGGCGGTACGCATCTTATCAATGATACTTAATTTCCTGTTTGTCAATTTCCTTTGGATACCGTTCCGCTGCCCGACACTGTCCGACACATGGACGGTGATCAGGAGGATCTTCACTTTTGCCGAAGGTGCTTCCTACTTCTATGTATACACCTTTATCTTCGGCTTCATCCTGCTCGCCGTGCAGTTCATGGGTGCAAAGCGCCATAAAGGGAACGATCCTCTCCGGCCGCTTCCTTTTGACCGGCTGTATGCCCGCGTGATATTCTGCATGCTCATCATCGCGACCGCAATGTTTGCGTATTTCGGAAACGGTGCGTTCATCTACTCACAGTTCTGATATGCATGCATTCCATTCCGGCATTTTTCCGTATCACAGGCAGTCTTAATCGGACCGGGGATCAGCAGCCTTCGTAAATGATCTCTGATTCGACATCATATCCCGACAGCCTGTCGCGTCCGTGAAGTCCGGCAAGTTCCATAAGGAAGCATATCTTGACGACTTTTCCGCCAAGCTTCTCAACAAGTGCCGCTATGGCCTCAACCGTCCCGCCCGTTGCGATAAGGTCGTCTATGATGACAGCCTTCTGTCCAGGAGCTATGGAATCCTTGTGCAGCTCGATCGAAGCAGTTCCGTATTCGAGCTCATAATCCATTGATACGGTCTCACACGGAAGCTTTCCGGGTTTTCTCGCCGGTATGAAGGGCTTGTGGAACAGATATGCAAGAGCCGCTCCGAAAATGAATCCGCGCGCCTCCGCACCGACTATCACGTCAAAATCAACATCCTCAAGCATCTTCCTGTATGCATCAACTGCGAGCTGCAGTCCGTCGGCATCGGAAAGGACGGATGTGATATCGCGGAATATTATCCCCTTCTCGGGAAAATCGGGAATGCTTCTGACATAATCCTCAAGTTTTTTCATGTTAGTATATGCTCTCTTCTTAATCTTATTTGACTTGGTCCTTATATTGCCCATCAGCTGCAGGCATATCAGTAATTCTCGGCATGAACCTCAAAATAGCTCTGCGGATGTGCGCATACCGGGCAGATTTCGGGAGCCTCGGTCCCGACAACGATATGTCCGCAGTTCCTGCACTCCCACACCTTGACCTCGCTCTTTTTGAACACTTCCTGTGCCTCAACGTTCTTAAGGAGCGCACGGTATCTCTCTTCATGCTTCTTCTCTATTGCGGCAACGCCCCTGAACTTTTCGGCAAGTTCCGGGAATCCTTCCTCTTCGGCCGTCTTTGCAAAGCCCTCGTACATGTCGGTCCACTCATAATTTTCCCCGTCTGCGGCAGCGCCGAGATTTTCGGCCGTCGAACCTATGCCCTCGAGCTCCTTGAACCACATCTTGGCATGCTCTTTTTCATTATCGGCGGTCTTTAAGAAAAGTGCCGCTATCTGCTCGAAGCCTTCCTTCTTGGCCTTTGAAGCAAAGTATGTATATTTGTTCCTTGCCTGGGATTCGCCCGCAAATGCGGCCTCTAAGTTTTTCTCAGTCTGTGTTCCTGCATATTTGTTTGCCATGATATTTTCTCCTTCCTGCGAGGCAAATGCCTCATGTCATTTTACATCTGCCGTGAACATACGCTTCGCGGCTCAGGCCTTCCACAGTCCGTGAAGATTACAGTATGCATAAACGGCAACAACCTCGTCGCCTTCACATATCGAGAAGCATGCCTTCGGGGCATCTCCGGGCTTAAGCGCTTTTCTCTGGTTGCCCATCTTCGTCTCAAGAGCTATCCACTCAATGTAATGCTCATCGAGCATCGGATGCTCCACCGCTCCGACAGTTACCGTAACCTTACTGCCTTCAGCCTCAAATACGGGCACGTGCTTCTCAAGCGACGCATCCACTGTCCCGGGAACGATCTCCGTCATCGGCTCTCCGCAGCATATGACCGGGACTCCTGTTCCCTTAACTATGGCAACTATCTGCCCACAATGCGCACAACGGTAAAATTTCATTTCCATGTCATACCTCCTTTTTATTCCTATAACTTTTGTTAATGATATCAGATGAAACCCGTCCGAAAACCATGCGGACAGATGTCAGTCCTTTCCTATAGAATCAACATCATACGGCGTTGACTGGTATACGTAATAGTTCAGCCAGTTTGTATAAAGCAGCTGTCCGGTAGAACGCCAGTTGACGACCGGCGGATTTTTCGGATCGTCATCCGGAAAATAGTTTCTCGGGATTTGCGGGTTAAGGCCTCTTTCAAGATCCCTGTAATACTCCTTTGCGAGGGTGTCGGCATCATACTCGGCATGGCAGGTCACAAAGAATTTTCTCGAATCTTCGGTCTTTACTATCGTGACTCCAGCCTCATCCGAATCAGCCATGAGCTCAAGCTGCGGAACGGATGCTATCTGGTCGGCCGTTACATATATCTCCCTCGACTGAGGTGCATGAAAAATGTCGTCGAAACCTCGGAACAGTGGCGACGTGGGCTTCAGCACCCTGTGCGTATATATTCCTGAAAGCTTCTCCTCATAAAACGAGTGCCTGATGCCGTAGAAATAATAAAATGCCGCATATGCACCCCAGCACAGGTAGTAAGTGCAGTGCACATGTTTTTCGGACCATTTCATGATCGTGCACAGCTCGTCCCAGTAAGCCACATCTTCATATTCAACATGCTCGAGCGGCGCGCCTGTTATGATCATGCCGTCGAACTTCTGGTCCTTGACCTTATCAAATGTCGTATAAAAACTGTCCAGATGGTTCGAGTCCACATGGGTGGGCGTGTAGCTGGCCGTCTGGAGAAGCTCGATGTTAACCTGAAGCGGCGAATTGGAAAGCTTCCTTAAGAGCTGCGTCTCGGTGACCTCCTTCGTGGGCATGAGGTTTAATATGAGCACCTTAAGCGGACGGATGTCCTGGTGCATCGCCCTGTATTCGGTCATCACAAATATGTTCTCGTTTTCGAGCACCGCCTGGGCAGGCAGCGAATCCTGGATCTTGATCGGCATTACAGCCTCCTTGTCATTGGTTAAGATATTCCCTGATAAAATCCTCTTCGGTGACCACTCTCACCCCGAGCTCCCTGGCCTTTTTATTCTTCGAAGAAGAGGATGCGGCATCATTGTTTATGAGTGCGGTCGTATTGCCCGATACGGAGCCTGCGACCTTTCCGCCCATGCTTTCTATCACATCCTTCAGTTCATTCCTGTTTGAATAGTTCACAAGGGAACCCGTTATCACGAAAGTCATTCCCGAGAGCTTCGCCGCATTTTCGGACGCTTCCGGCCGCTCTACATCAAGGCATGAAAGAAGGTCATCAAGGCTCTTTCTTTTTGCCGGATCGGAAAAATACTCGGCTATGCTGCCCGCTATGACATCCCCGATCCCGTCTATCGCGGACAATGTACCGGCATCGGCATTTTCTATCCGCTCTATGTCATGGTCAAAATGCCTGCATAGCACCTTTGCATTGGAAAGCCCCACATTCGGTATCCCGAGGCTGTATATGATGCGGACCGGGTTTGTATGGCGGCTCTTCTCGATGCCGGCAATGAGATTTTCATATGACTTTTCTCCGAAACCTTCCATGGAACATATCTCATCCCTGAAGCGGTCCAGCCTGTATATGTCCGCGTAATCGCGGATCATTCCCCTGGCGATGAACTTTTCGAGCGTCGCCTCGCTCATCCCGTCTATCTGCATTGCATCCCGGCTTACGAACAGGGTAAAGCTCTTGATCTTTTTGGCGCTGCATTCCGGATTCGGACAGACGAGCGTTTTGGTCCCGCTGTCATTCATTATCCTGGTATTGCCCAAGCATGCCGGACATGTATCGGGGATCGGAAGGTTTCCGCTCCTTGTAAGGTTATCGGCGATCTGCGGTATTATCATGTTCGCCTTATAAACCGTTACCGTATCTCCTATGCCGAGTTCAAGCGACTCTATTACGCTGATGTTATGGACGCTCGCACGGCTTACCGTTGTGCCTTCAAGCTCAACCGGCTCAAAGACCGCAACGGGATTTATGAGCCCGGTCCTTGAAGGGCTCCATTCCACATAGAGCAGCTTTGTCTGTCTTATCTCATCGGCCCATTTGAACGCTATGGAATCGCGCGGGAACTTGGCTGTACGGCCAAGGGAAGCTGCATATTCAAGATCGTTGAGCGTCAGCACCAGGCCGTCCGACGGTATGTCGTTATCCCCGATGCTCTTTGCGAAATACTCTATCCTGTCTGCTATGGTATCCGATGAGACAAGGTGATACTCGACCACTTCAAATCCCATCTCTTTCAGGAACTCAAGCTGGGCACTCCTTCTGTTTTCAAAATCCACACCTTCCGCCGACACGAGGCTGAACGCATAAAACCTCACGTGGCGCTTTGCGGTTATCCCGCTGTTTAACTGCCGCACAGAGCCCGAGCAGAGGTTTCTCGGATTTTTGTATCTGCTCTCCGCGTCCGGTATGGACTCGTTTATCTTCTCAAAATCTTTATATCCGATTACCGCCTCGCCGCGAAGCACGAGTTCGCCCTTAAAAGGGATCGATGCGGGAAGGTTGACGAAAGTCCGCGCATTTGCGGTAATGACCTCACCTATCTCACCGTTTCCCCTGGTGACAGCCTTGGAAAGCTTACCGTCCGTATAAGTCAGGACAATGGTCAGACCGTCAAGCTTCCACGAAAGGAGCGCTTCATGTCCGCCAAGCCAGTCCCTTAAGGCGTCGCGGTCTTTTGTCTTGTCGAGCGAGAGCATCGGAGATGCATGCCTTTCCTTGGGAAGCTCATCGACCGATTCGTATCCTACCGTCTGGGTCGGGCTGTTAGCCAGTATGATCCCCGTTTCCGCCTCGAGAGCCGCCAGTTCATCATAAAGCCGGTCATATTCATAATTGCTCATTATCTCCGCATCTTCGGCATAGTATGCCTTTGATGCCCTGTTAAGGAGCGCAGTAAGCTCATGTATCCTGCCGGCCTTATCCATATACTCTCCTTTTAAGCTCAGAAAGCTCCTCCCCGGTAAGTTCCCTGTAGGAGCCCGGATCCATATCCCCAAGCTGGATGTTCTCGATCCTAACGCGCTTTAAGAACCTTACGTGATAATCAAATTCCCTGCACATTCTCCTGATCTGCCTGTTAAGTCCCTGCGTCAGGGTTATCGTAAATGTGACGTCGCTTATCTTCCTTACCCTGCTCTTTTTCGTCGTGACATTCAGCTCAGGAAGGAACATGCCCTTCTCCATCGCCGCTATGAATTCATCGGTTATCTTTTTATCAACTCTGACAAGATATTCCCTCTCATGGGAATTCGCTCCGCGCATGAGCGACTGCATGAGATCCCCGTCATTTGACAGAAGGAGAAGTCCCTCAGATTCCTTGTCGAGCCTTCCACAGTAGGTCACACGCACGGGATAGTCGATATAATCCATTATATTGTTCTCTTCCGATTTATCGGCCGTGCAGACGATCCCCGCAGGTTTGTAAAATGCAAGGTATGCCTTCCGTTCAATGCCCTTAAGGCGTTTTCCGGCAACGGTCACGTCATCATCCGGAAAAACCCTCGAACCGTTTTCGGCAATGTTTCCGTTGATCAGGACCTTTCCCTCCGCGACGAGCCTGTCGGCCTCACGCCTTGAACATACCCCGGCTTCGGCTAAGTATTTATTTATCCTTATTCCTTCGCTCATTTTTATTTTCCTTATAGCAAAGCCCCATAAACCGGTGTTTACGGGGCTTAGCGATCATTCGGGTCCGAAAATCCCTATTCGACGTAGTCGGCCTTAACGAATGCCTCTTCACCTTTATATTTTATCTTGCACCATCCGTTAGTCAGCTCAACAAGCTCGAACTGCTCCCCGCGGTATGCGGTGGATATCTTCTCGCCGGTCTCGCTCGCAGACTTGCGGACATTTACGTTCTCCTTGACGGTGATCTTGTCGCCGGGTTTAAGGTTTGATACCGATGACTCCTTGCTGTCGGATGAAGAGCTGTCGGATGACTCGTCCTCAACCGGCTCGAGAAAATCACTCTTGATATATGCTTCCCTGCCGTTGTAGTCTATCTTGCTCCATCCGTTCTCCATCTTCTCATATCTTGTATAGATATCGCCGGCCTTTGTCTTGCCAAGGCTTTCCGCCTCTGTGCTCGCCGACGCACGGATATTGACGTTCTCGCTCGTACATTTGACCTGGCTTGCGGATGCAGCCTGAGCCTCGGCCTGGGCGGCTGCTTCTGCCTCCGCTGCCTCCTCGAGGTCCTTCTGCTGCTTGGCAACGAGGATCTCCTGGGCATCCTTGTTTATCTCGTCCTTTAAAGCTGCAGCTGCCGCTGCAAGGGACGCGTCGGATTCGAGAGCCGAGTTGTAGTCAAGCTCAACCTTGTTTATAAGCTCCGCAAAATCCTTCTGGGCAACGAGTTCAAGAATGTATGCCTCCTCGTCAGCCGTCAGGCTTTCCGAATTGATATAAAGGGCCCCTGAATTGTTCTTGCACACATACAGCGATATAAGGGCAGGCAGAGGTGTAGACTGCCCGCTTATCAGAAGGTCATAGGTTGCGAGCAGGAAATATGAATTATCCGCCGGACCTTTCTTCGTATATACGTTAAAGTTGGAATAATTGCCGACATACTTGGCCTGAGCCTCGTAAAATGCCTTCATGTCATCCGAGAGTGACGACGAGAGCGAAGCCATCGTCTCCGTGTCTCCGGTACTCATTGCCCCAAGATAAGAGCTGACAAGGGAATTCACATCATTATATGCATTCTCCTCATATTTGTCCTTGGGAACCTCAACCGTGGTCTCCAGTTCGGGTATTGTAGAGGCATTATCTTCTTCCTCGGCCCTTCTTTTGGAGCTTCTGCTCCAGACGAACATGAGCACAACAAGAAGAACTATGAACAGACCGCCGATGATGAAATAGCGGTAGTATCTGGACATATTTCCGTTAAAACCTCTTTTTGCCATAAGATCAAACCTCTTTATAGTTTTGACGTCAGCAGACAAGCACTGCACCCGAGAGGATTCGAACCCCCGACACGCGGCACCGGAAACCGCTGCTCTATCCACTGAGCTACGAGTGCACATCACGGGAAGGAGCGCTCCGATATCCGACAGGAATCGCATAAACCCGCAATTTCACACGTAGTTTACTATAACATAGGGGACTTAAAATATCAAGACTTCATCATCCCCCGAGTACAAATAGGCATGGTCCGACAGTACATCATCCGGCCCGAGCTGGGTGGCATTGACTTCACGTATCATGCTGTCTATCCTCTCCATGCCCTCGTCTGTCCTTTTCAGAAGTATCAGTTCATGGACCGAGCTCGGTATAATGTAGTAATCCCCGCCTAAAACCTTCGAAAACTCCCGGAGCTTGTCGCCCATGGCAAGTACTGCCGCCCCGTTCGTCATCTTGGAATTTGTGGCCACATACATAGGCAGATCGTCCTCACATCCGTCGGGAATTTCAAGCCCGCACCCGGCAGTCCCCAGGACATCGAGTATATGTTTTAATGTGAACTTCTCATGATCATGGGTATTCTTCTTCGCCGCCGCTATGACCTCAGAACCGTCCTTTCCCCACATTTTCAGGTGTTCGTTCCTGACCATTATCAGGCCGTTTCCTATCCTGCGGTCGCAGACCCTGACATATGCAACGAGGGCCAGATCGAGGAATTCCTCGTAAGGCGCCTCCTTCAGAAAATCCGAATTCTTGATCCTGTTTATGAGCTTTAGATAAAGCCTCTCCTTTACGGCCTCATAATCCTCAAAAAAGGACATATCCATCTTTACGGCAAGATCGTTCTCGCGGTACATGGCCAGAAGCCTGTCTCCTATCTCTCCTATATCCTCACCGTTCTCGTAATCCGAATAATAGTTTTCCATGTATATCGTAGGCGAGGCATTGTATCCCTCCCGTGAAAAAGTCAGCCCGCTCAGCCTGACCCCGTTATTCTTCAGCGTCGTGTGCACCGATACGGTCACTTCATCAGACTTTTCATTGATATAGTCACGGACCGAGTCCAAAAATTCTTTATATTCCATACCAATCTCCTTTTTGACAGTAAAACAAGGTGACTGGCAGAAACGGACGTATCCGGGCACAAAAAAAGGGCTGCCGCTGCAGCCCTTAAGGTCCTGGCTAAACTCTTGAGAGATATTCTCCGGTCCTTGTATCGATCTTGATCTTGTCTCCAAGTTCAACGAAAAGAGGAACATTCACATTTGCACCCGTTTCAACCGTAGCCGGCTTCGTTGCTCCTGTTGCCGTATCACCCTTGAACCCGGGTTCCGTCTCGGTGATCTCAAGTTCAACGAACAGAGGAGGCTCGATAGCGAACACGTTTCCGTTATGCGAGCATATCTTTACCATTTCGTTCTCTTTGACGAACTTAAGTGCATCACCTACAGTATCCCCGTTAAGCGCCACCTGTTCGAAGCTCTCGTTATCCATGAAGTAGAACAGGTCACCGTCGTTATAAAGATACTGCATGTCTTTTCTATCGATACGTGCCTGGGGGAATTTTTCCGTAGGACGGAATGACTTCTCCACGACACCGCCGTTAACAATATTCTTTAATTTAGTCCTGACAAAGGCTGCGCCTTTTCCCGGCTTAACATGCTGAAACTCAATGATCTGGAATACCTGACCTTCGATTTCAACAGTAATGCCGTTTCTGAAATCACCAGCTGAGATCATCCGATGCTCCTCCTTAAAAAATGTGCTATTGTCCCAAAAAGATTCTTCAATAGTTTACATTAGAGCGTGCAATAATTCAACTCTTTTTTCGGGCATGCTCCATTTTGTTCATGCCTGCCCTTTTGTATGAGGACAGTATGACTGCCTCCAGCTTTCTCTTAAGAACTATCTGTACCTCCTCGCGTTCATCTATGGGTTTTACAAGTATATTCTTCATTCCGGTGCGTTTTGCCCCCCAGACGTCGGTAAACAGCTGGTCACCTATAAAAACGGTCGTTTTCTCATCAGTCCCCATCATTTCCATGGCCCGCCTGTATCCGCTCCTTCCGGGCTTGTTTGCCTTATGAAGATATGATGCATCCGGAACGCTCCCGTCACGAAAACTCCTGACACGCTCTTCCTTATTGTTGGAAAGGAACAGTATCTTAAAGCCCATCCGGCAAAGGTCCTTAAGCAGGGCAACAGAACGGTCATCCGGCGGATATCCGTGCATAACGAGCGTATTGTCAATGTCGAATATTATCCCCCTCATCCCCTCTTCGTACAGAAGTCCGTAATCTATGTCATAAGCGCTGTCAAGGTATTCGTCGGGATAAAAATAACCGATGATATCTATTTCCACCATTATCATCGCGCCAACCATGAGCGCACATCCGGCTATCATCTTGGGGGTCATCACCTCATGAAGGATAAAATATGAGGCGACCGCCCCGAATACCGATTCCATTCCCATGATTATCGCCGCCGGCGCGGGCGGAGCATATTTCTGGCAGATGACCTGGAGTCCGAAGCCGAGGATCGTGGCAAACAATACAAGGAAGATGATGGATGAGACTGATTCCCGGGTCAGCATCGCTCCGGTAAGAGGACCGGATACGAACGGTGCCGTGACAAATCCCATAACGCCCGTTACTAAAAACTGCCATATGACTATAAGTATCGGATCGTCTTCCTGCGTGTATCGTGCGATCATCACTATCTGAACGGAATAGATCGCGCCGCATATGAGCGTGAGCACATCACCTGTCTGGACCGAAAATGATTCCGAGAGCGATATGAGCCCTATCCCCCAGAACCCGACAAAGGCTGCCAGGACATAACGCAGCCTCGGCCGGACATGGTTGATGAGAAGGTGTACAAACGGAACGAGGATGACATATATGGTAGTCAGGAATGCGTTTTTGCCGGCCGTTGTATATTTGCAGCCGTATGTCTGGAAAAGCATCGCAAAGAATAAAATAACACCAAGCGACATTCCATGGACCATGAGTCTCTTTCCCGACTTTATGAGCCGTCTTATGAATATGATTCCAAGAATAACACCGGCTGTCAGAAATCTGAACCCCAGAAGGTACAGGGGCGGCATGTCATTTATGGATGATTTTACAAATACAAAGCCCATCCCCCAGCATACCGTTACAAACAGCAGCCCCAGACAGGCCAGTAGTTCAAGTTTCTTTTCTCTGCTCATGAAAAAGAGTATAAAAAAACCTCCTGCAAAATGCAAGAGGTTAAGATTATATGCTGTCTTCTTATTTGGCGATGACTATTCCGTCCTCATTGGCCGCGATGTTCGTATCGCCTACGAAAAACTGATACTGCATGAGTGCCTCATCCTTCTGCATATCGGATACGGCCTTCTCTATGTCAAGCGAGTTGATATCGGAGTCACGGCCCTTCATCTCGAAAGATCCGTTATCCGTAAGGCTCAGCGAAATATCTTCAAGGCTGGCATTGGCCCGCGGACGTATATCATCAAGGCGGAGGTCAAGTTCCTTGGAAGCTTCCTGGCTGTGCTGCCCTTCTGTAGCGGCCGCAGACTGCTCACCAAGCTTTTTAAGCTCGGCATTCCTTTCAAGATCTGCCTGAACCTTTGTGTACTGGCTGTATTGATTTACCTGAAAATTGTCGATTCCCTGTATCATCTTATTTCCCTCATCCCCCCGTACGGTTAACATAACCGACACAAGAGAATTATATCACATTTATTGCTCTTTGCAATAATTATATCGACATTCTTTTTGAAATGTTTATATCTTTTGGAGGTAAATTTCAGCTTTTTTCAGCGGTTCACATAGCCTGCGCTTGATAACAGTTGCTGTGTATACGGATGCCGTGGATTATTGTATATCTCATCATCGGTACCCTGCTCAACGATCTGTCCGGACTTCATGACGATCATCCTCGAGCAGAGCTCATATACGACCTTCAGGTCGTGGGATATGAACAGTATGGCAACACCGAGCTCCCTGTTGACTTTGATGAGAAGGTTTAATACCTGCTCCTGGACGGTCACGTCAAGGGCAGATACCGGCTCATCCGCTATTATGAGCTTCGGGCCGAGCATCAGGGCAAGGGCTATGCATACACGCTGTCTCTGACCGCCCGATAGTGCGTTCGGCTTTCTTTTAAGGTATGTCTCATCAAGGCCCACAAGCCCGAGCATGTCTTTAGCCATTGCAAGCCTTTCGGCGGCGGTATATCCGCCTTTTATCCTAAGCGGCTCCTCGAGTATGCGGCCAACCGTCTTAGTGGGGTTCAGCGACCCGTACGGATCCTGGAATATCATCTGAGGCATCTGCGAATAATGCACGATCTTCCCCTCGGTGTCATCAAGCATCCCGAGTATCGTCTTGCCGAGGGTGGTCTTGCCGCTCCCGCTCTCGCCCACAAGCCCCATGATCTCGCCTTCGTACATGGTAAATGACACATCTGACACGACCTGTTTGGGCTTGGAATTCGGCCGGAAGTAGCCCGTGACCTTGCGGTACCTCGCGCTGACATGGCTGACCTCAAGTATGGGCTTACGGTCCGGATGATAAGTAACGCCTGCTATTTTTTCGAATTTAGGAATGGCTCCTATCAGCTGCCTGGTATATTCTTCCTTCGGATGCGCAAAAACATCCTCGACAGGTCCGCTCTCCACGATCCTGCCCTTGTTCATGACGACCACGCGGCTGCAGAGAGTCCGGACAAGGCTCAGGTCATGCGAAATGAACAGTATCGCGGTACCCTTCTCCCTGTTTATCTTCTTCAGCAGCTCTATTATCTGTGCCTGTATGGTCACATCAAGTGCTGTTGTAGGCTCATCGGCGATAAGAAGCTTGGGATCGCAGATGAGCGCGGCGGCTATCATGACACGCTGTCTCATACCGCCCGAGAGCTCATGGGGATACTTATGATAGCAACCTTCCGGATCCGGGATCTCCACGTCATCAAGCATCTTTACGGCCGCCCGCTTCAGTTCTTCATCGGAAAGGTCCCTGTGGATCCTGAGAGCCTCTTCGACCTGCCATCCTATGGTCTTGACAGGATTCAGGCTTGTCATTGGCTCCTGGAATACAACGGCGATGTCATCGCCCTGGATGCGCCGCAGCATGGACCTGTTCATCGTCAGAAGCTCATTTCCCTCAAAAGTGATGCTTCCGTGCTTCTTCATGTCCCTCCGCGACAGAAGTCCCGCAATGGCTAGGGCAGACATCGATTTGCCGGAGCCTGATTCCCCTACTATCCCGACAATCTCTCCCGCACCGACCGTTAAGTCAAAATCATAGACAACGGTCTCGGGGATCAGCGAATCCTCTATTTCAATGTGAAGGTCGGTAACATCAAGCATTTTTCTTAAGTCCGTCTCCCAAAAGCGAAAATCCCAAAACCATAAGTGCTATAGTAACGCCGGTAAATACCGCGTAACCCGGCTCAGAAAACAGGAATGCCTGCGCATCGGAAAGCATCCTTCCGAGCGAAGAGGCGGGCGGCTGGACGCCTATCCCGAGAAAGCTCATGCCTGCCTCTGCGAGCACCGCGTTGTTAAACCCTATAACGGCCGATGAAAGGACAACAGGCACCGTATTGGGAAAAATATGCACGAACATTATCCTTATATCTTTGGCTCCCATAAGCCTTGCCGAACGGACGTAATCAAGATTCTTGCATCTCATGAACTCGGAACGGACGATCCTTGCAAAGCTCGGCACAAACACTATTCCGAGTGATATTATGACTTTCCAGGTTCCGCTTCCGAATACGCTTATGAACACGAGGGCCAGCAGTATGCTCGGAAATGCAAGGACCGCATCATTGAACCTCATGAGCACCTCATCCACCGCACCGCCGTAATATCCCGTAAAGGCACCGACGAGCGTCCCGACGGTGATCCCGATAAGGACCGTGAAAAAAGCTATTAGCAGTGTCGTTGCCCCTCCCAGGGTAAGCCTTGAGAAAAGATCACGGCCGAAATTGTCGCATCCGAGCAGGTGCTTGAGCGACGGAGAGGCGAACTTGCTCGCGGCATCCATGGAATCGGGATCATAAGGCGAGAACAGGACTCCCGCGATTATGATGAGCATCATAACAGCAGATATCGCGGCGCCAATATAAAGTTCGGGATTTTTTCTGAACCTGAATAAAAACTTTTCCATTCTCAGTTCCCCCTAAGCCTGGGATCCATTACCTGATAAAGCACATCCACTATCAGGTTAATGATGATGACCAGCATGGCGATTATGGCGATAATGGCCTGGACCACGGGATAATCCCTGTTAGATATAGATGTTATGAGAAGCCGTCCGTATCCGGGTATCGAAAATACCTGCTCTATGACAAGGCTTCCCGCAACGATATCCGCAAGCGTCATCCCGAGGAAAGTAATGACGGGTATGATCGCGTTCTTAAGCACATGTTTGTACATCACATCCATTGACGAATTGCCCCGGCTGTATGCGGTACGCACATAATCAAGCTTTCTCTCGGAGAGGATCGAAGTCTTCAGAAGCTTGATGCTCATGGCCGCCTTCGGAAGCGCTATGGCAAGTGACGGAAAAAAGAGGTACGCGGCAAAGCGGACAGGATTCACGTCATATGAGACAAATCCTCCCGGAGTGAACAGGCGCAGAACCATCCCGAAGAAATATGTTATGAGTATTCCGAGGAAAAAAGGCGGCACAGACATTGTAAGCTGCCCTAAGACATCAAGCGCCTTGGCCCCTGCCCTGTCCTCATACTTTGAAGAGAGCACTCCGATGGGGATTGAAAGGATTATGATCATCACAAATGACATCAGCGTGAGAGTGAGCGTGATCGGAAGCTTGGATGCAAGCATCGATCTTACGCTGACCCCGTATGAATACGAGGTCCCCATATCGCCGAAAAAGAATGAAAAGAGCCAGGAAAAATAGCGCACAAAAAACGGCCTGGTAAGACCAAGCTCCTCCCGCAGAGCCTCGTAGGCCTCAGGTGTCGCACTGGTACCAAGCTTTGCCGTTGCCGCGTCACCCGGTATCAGTTCAAATGCAATGAACACGAACAGGGTGACGAGCAGCACGGTAATGATAAAAGCGGCTGCCTTCCTGACTGCGGTTTTCATATATTACTGTTCTTTTATCTTAAGCTTCGCGAAATCCTGTACATACATCGGATAGTATACATAGCCTTCATACTTATCCGAAAGCGCCACGAATTCGGTCATGTCCTGGATATAAATGTTAGCGGCATTATCCGCAAGGTTCTTCTGGAGCTCCTTGTATATCTCAATCCGGCTCTCTTCCGTCGGTGCCTGATAGAGGCTCTTGAAGAGCTCATCATACTCGGCATTGGAATAGTTGGTAAAGTTGTTGTCAGCATCAGATACGAACCTGTCGAGCATGGCCGTCGCCGTGAGTGAGGAAGCATCCACTCCTATGAGCGTAGCCTCGTAATTCCTACCGGCATATACATCGGAAAGCCATGTATTCCACTCCACAAGCTTGATCTCGGCATTGACTCCGATCTCCTTCAGCTGTTGTGACACGACCTGGGCCGCTTCAACATGAGGCTGGTAGTTTGAAGGAACCGTTATAGAGAACGAAAATCCGTCCGGATAACCCGCGGATGCCAGAAGTTCCTTGGCTTTCTCACGGTCTGTCGGATACGTATCGGAAAGATCCACATAATACTTCTTAAAAGCGGGGAACATGCTGCTCCCTACGGGATATCCCTTTCCGTCGCTCGTAAGCTCAAGTATATTATCAACATCTACCGCATACGAAAGGGCACGGCAGACATCAACATTGTCAAACGGTTTGACCGCATGGTTCAGATATACGGCCTGTACGAGGTTCATCTCTCCTTCAAGAACATTGAACTTATCGGAAAGCTGCTGCGTCTGCGTAGCGGTAAGCCTTGCGAACATGTCTACCGCACCGCCGTTTAAGTTCATAACGATGGAATCCGCATTGGGAATGATCTTAAGGGTTATGTTCTCGATATTTGCAGGGGTTCCCCAGTATCCGTCATACTTCTTCAATATAATGTTCTCCTGCGGAGAACGGGAAACAAACTTATAAGGTCCGGTCCCGCAGAGCTTTGACGCATCATTGGCACTTTCCGCAGGTATTATCGAAGCAGGGATGCTCGCGATATATGCCGGAAAATCAATATCAGGAGATGCAAGCACGATATCGACTGTCCTGTCATCGCGTATCACAACTTCACTGATGTTTGAAAATGCAGGGATAAGGCTGGGACTGCCCATCATTCCGGCACTCTTTTCAATGCTGTATTTGACATCCTCGGGAGTGACTTTCTTCCCGTTCTGGAAAGTTATTCCGTCTCTTATGGTGAATGAATAGGTAAGACCGTCTTCAGACACGCTGTAGTCTTCAGCTACCGCGGGATTGAGGTTTCCGGTCTCGTCAGGCTTTAAAAGCCCTTCATAGATATTAAACAGTATTTCCTTGGTTCCTGCCGCAACCGCTTCGTGCGGGTCAAGACTGTCTTCAAGATCCTGAGGGATTCCTACAACTATGGAGGAAGATGCATCCTTCTTATCACCTGAACAGCCCGTCAGTGCAACAGATAAAATAATCGCGGCAGATGCCATTGCCATTATTCTTTTCATGCTCATCCTTTTTGTTCTCCTGCTTATTGATATGATTTATGTATCGCCATATCCCGAACCGCCACTTGGGCCTAAGCCCTCCGCATCCGGAAGGATATGTACTTAAAACACTCCGCGCCTTGCGGTGCGGAGTGTCAAAAGCCTGAAATTATTTGATTCACTTCAGAACCTTCTTGAGCTCATCCATGAACGTGTTGACATCCTTAAACTCCCTGTACACCGATGCGAACCTTACGTAGGCGACGGCATCAAGATCCTTGAGCTTTGCCATTATGAGTTCGCCGATGATGCTGCTGGGGATTTCCTTGTCCTCATATGAGAATATGGCCGTTTCAACTTCGTCAACGATCTGATTGATTCTCGCGGCACTTACCGGACGTTTATGGCATGCCCGGAGGATGCCCGCTTCGATCTTTGCTCTTTCGTATGTTTCCCTGTTGTTATCCTTTTTGATCACGATAATGGGAATCGTTTCCACTTTTTCATATGTGGTAAATCTCTTATCGCATTCATCGCATACCCTGCGACGTCTTATGGAGTTATTGTCGTCAGCCGGACGGCTGTCAATGACTCTTGTGTTTTCATGACCGCAAAATGGACACTTCATCAGTTCTCTCCTCTGCTCTTGGGATTATTGCTTTTTAAGGAAATCCGGTATCTTTATCGACTTAGCCTCTACCTTGCTCTCAAGCGGTGCTGTCGGCCTTGATATTCCGGACAAAGAACTTACTGTACGCTGTGTCGGTGCCGAAGGAGTCGGAATGGTGCCCTGCGTGGCCGCACCTGCCGGCTGCATCGGCTGGTTCATCGCTCCAAGGCCGATCCCTGACACCGGCTGTCCCATCTGAGGCTGATATCCGGCACCCATCTGAGTTCCATACATAGGCTGTGACATTCCGGGCATCTGCTGCATGCCCATGCCTGCTCCGGGCATCTGTCCAAGTCCGTTCATGCCCGGCATGCCCTGAGGCATCTGCTGCATGCCATTGCCGGCCCCTGGCATACCCGGTCTTCTGGCGTATTTTCCGAGAGCATTCTGCTGAGGCGGAACCTTTACGGCATTCTCATCTATTCCGGTCGCGAATACGGTGACGGTACACGTATCCGTATCTCTCGAATCATCTCTCGCACCCATGATGAGGTTTACTTCATCTCCGGTGATATCCCTTACATATTCAACGGCATCGTATGCATCATAAAGGGAGATGTCGCCTGAAATATTGACGATAAGATCGCTCGCGCCCTGTATCGTCGTCTCAAGGAGCGGCGAATTGACTGCAAGCTTGACTGCCTCGACAGCTTTGTCATCTCCGCTTGCCATTCCGATGCCGAGATGAGCTATGCCCTTATCCTGCATAACGGTACGGACATCGGCAAAGTCGAGGTTTATGAGTGAAGGGACATTTATAAGGTCAGTGATGCCGCGTACACCCTGCTGGAGGACTTCGTCCGCCTTTTTGAGCGCATCGGCCATGCTGGTTCTTCTGTCTACTATGTCGAGAAGCTTGTCATTGGGTATGACTATGAGCGTGTCAACGTTCTGTTTTAGCTTCTCGATCCCGCCAATGGCGTTTTCCATACGCTTTCTGGCTTCAAAACGGAAAGGCTTGGTGACTATGCCGACCGTAAGGGCGCCCTGCTCCTTTGCGATCTTGGCTATCACCGGCGCGGCTCCGGTTCCGGTTCCGCCACCCATCCCGCATGTTACGAATACCATGTGAGCGCCTTTTATGGCGGTCGCTATCGTCTCGGCAGATTCCTCCGCCGCTTTTTCACCTATTTCCGGCACAGCACCTGCGCCAAGTCCCTGCGTCAGCTTTTCACCGATCTGCAGGAGTCTGTGTGAATTGCACATCTTAAGCGCCTGGCTGTCGGTATTGACTCCTAAAAATTCAACACCTGCAATGTTCTCCTCAACCATGCGGTTTACTGCATTGTTTCCGGCCCCGCCGACCCCAACGACGAGAATTCTTGCTGCAGCTTCTACTTCATTGTTCTTAATCTCCAGCACGTCTAACTCCTCCTTACAATCACTAAACTGTCCCTCATATATGTTTCTTGTGCACTGCAGTTATCAGACCACAAATTGTTACGTTAACAATATTACGTAAACCCATACAAACATATAATATATATATTTATTGAATTTATCAACACTTTTTTGAAATTTTTGCAAAAAAACTAGTTTCCGTCACCGTTTCCGGTCCCGGCGCCTTCTTCGCCGCCTTCTTCAGAGCCTTCCGCCGCCTCGCCGTCCTCTCCTTCCGCCGCCTCGGTATCTTCCGTTTCTTCCTTGTCCATGTCGAACGAAAAGTTGACTTCCTCGCCGACATAATTTTCCATGTGAAGCGTTCCCGAATATCCGCGCAACTGCGGGAGCAGAAGGTGCATCTCATTTATCTTTTCATCTATAAAATCGTCAGTTCCGAGAAACACCCTGGCGTTTCCGAAATAAAGAGTTATGCGCTCATCCGCGTCAAATGCTATCCTGTCGGTTGATATGTCATATTTGCCAAGCAGCTGGGTTACGTTCAGTATGGTAAGGAACACAGCCGGCTTCTTAACGGGAAGCTGTTCGTGAAGCACCACATGGTCATAGGAAAGCCCCGTGACAAAGGGTATTCCCTCAATGACGCGGTTCGAGCTCTCAACCACGATCCCATCCTTGTCAAAGTACATGTAATGGCCCAGATATTCCACATATCCTGCAACCGCCTTTTCATATACATTGATCCTGACGGAATTGGCGCTCACTATGTCCACATCCATCTTCTCAATGAACGGTATGTCCTTTATGGTCCTGTCCCGGTACATCACGGAAAGAACGAGCGAATTATAAGAATACGGGCCGGTAAACACCATTTCCTTGATCTCGTCACTGGTATAATGAGAATTTCCGGTGACGGTAACGCTTGTTATCGAATAATGGTGCCAGAGGAACAGGAGCAGGCCGCACACAGCAGCCATTATGATAACAGCCGTAAGGAGCACCCTTAGGATCTTGCTGTTCTTGAACATGCGGAAAGCTTCCTTCATGTCAGCCCTCCACGCGTATGCTTCTTGAAACGCTGAGCACAAGTCCCATTTCCAACAGGAGGAACACGACTGATGATCCTCCGTAGCTTATAAAAGGCAGGGTGATCCCCGTATTGGGTATAGTATTGGTAACGACCGCTATGTTTAGTATGACCTGGATCGAAATGTGAGCCATGACTCCGACAACGAGCAGAGCCCCGAACATGTCCTGGGCATTGTTCGCAATGACCATGAATCTCCAGATAAGGAGCATGAACAGGAGTATGATCGCGAATGCTCCGAAAAGCCCGAGTTCCTCACATATTATGGAAAAGATCATGTCATTCTGTGCTTCCGGAAGATATCCGAGCTTCTGTATGCTCTCTCCGAGCCCTTTCCCGAAAAAGTCACCAGATCCGATGGCGTACAATGCCTGAAGCGTCTGGAAACCTTTATTCGCCGCAAAAGCTTCCGGATCGAGCCATGCTTTGATCCTCGCGAATCTGTATGACACGCTCGCCGGAATGACATCATATTTAACGAGCAGGACAGTGATCACCGCAAGGGCAACCGCTATAATTCCGATTATTATGTATTCCCTGTACTGAGGAGTTGCAACGAAAAGCATCATGAATACGATGCTGAATATGATGATCGCCGAGCTTAAGTTCTGGGTGATGGTAAGGACGCATATGGCATGAGGGAGCGCAAGCGCAAGGACCGTGATAAATCCCTTCTTCCCCTTAATGCCCTCTCCGAACCTGCACACCACCGATGCAAAGAAAACGATGAGCGCAAGCTTTGCGACTTCGGCCGGCTGGAGGGATACACCCGCAAGGTTGAGCCATCTTCTCGCGCCGCCCGCCTCATATCCGAGCGGAGTTACGACCAGGATGATAAGGAACAGGGAAATAAAATATCCGATAAATGCAAACCTCTGGACAAAATGATAGTCAACGAGCATGACCGCCAGCATGGCAGCAATGCCGACCGCCGACGCTATCGCCTGTTTTCTGAAATAAAATGCGGGATCTTCAAACTTGACGTTGGCCTCATACGAACTGGTCGAATAAAGCATGACCAGACCGAACAGGATGAGGAAGACAACGATGAAAAGCATCGTGTAGTCGAAGAAGTATCTTCTTTTTTTCTTTTTCGGCTTTTCCTGTTCGCTCATAAGCTCTCCACTATTGCCCGAAACGCATTTCCTCGTTCCTCATAGCTTTTATACATTCCGCGTCCTTCGCATGCGGGCGACAGGAGCACGGCTTCTCCCGGATTGGCACAGGATCCGCATATCCTGACGGCTTCTTCAAGGTCCTCTGCATAAATATAGTCAAAGAAGCCATGGTCCTGGGCACAGCTCGCCATTTTCTCACGGGTCTGCCCTATAAGGACAAGCTTCCTTACCTTTCCCCTGAAGGAATCGATCCAGTCTCCGTAATCCGCTCCGCTGTCATATCCGCCCCCTATGAGATATGTAGGGCAGTCCATCGACTCGATCCCGTTAATGGCGGTGCTGACATCGGTTCCCTTCGAATCGTTGTAGAACCTGACTCCGTTCTTGGTCGCAACATATTCAACGCGGTGCGCCACGGGAACATATTCCCTGCAGGACTTGATTATGCTGTCCGTGGGGATGCCGTATCTGTATGCCATCGAGATGGCCGCAAACGCATTTTCCAGATTATGGATCCCGACTATAGACAGCTCCGAAGTCTTCATGAGCTCCCGCTCGCCCCACCTATCGCGCAGGATGATGCCGCCCCTCTTCAGGAAAAGTCCTATCTTGAGCTCGCTCCTTGCCGAGAAAAAGAACGGTCTGGGGCCGTCGGCACCCGCGTCAAGCCTCATCCCAAGGCGTCTTGTATACGGATCGTCGTAATTCAGTATGATATGGTCTTCTGCCGTCTGGTTCATCAATATGCGTTCCTTGACGGTGACATAATCGGCCTCTGACTCATATCCCGAAACCCTTGAAGGCTGTATGTTGATGATAGCCGAGACTGCGGGATGTAATCTGTCCGCCGCCTCAAGGTCACGGGCACATGTTTTTACGACCGTGGTCGAATCTTTCGTCGTCTGGCATACCGCATCTGCATACGAAGCGATCCCGTCCCCGACGGTAAAAGCGTTTCTTGTCCTGTCCCTTACGATCTTGCCGAGCAGTGACGTGGCGCTCGTCTTACCCTTCGTTCCGGTCACCGCCAGTATCCTTCCGCGGTCATAGGATGCCGCAAGTTCGATCTCTCCGATGACTTTAAATCCCATAAGGCGGAGCTGCTTTATGACCGGGTCATCCATCGGAATGTCGGATGCCGCAATAACCTGTCCCACATCCTCAAGGGCAGCTGCCGGAAGCGTACCCGAATACACCTGCAGCTCTTCGGGATCATAATCCCCCGCCATATCATACGATTCGAACGAGCCGCCCGCATCAAAATATACGGCAGGAACACCTTTGGCAGTAAGAAGCTCAGCCAGCGGCATGCCGCTCAATCCGTTTCCTATAACAAGACTCTTCATGATATACACCCGTCACTGAAAATCATCAAAACTAACGCAGATCCGTCACGGTGGGGTCCACCGGTGCACCGGTATCCGGATCGAGGAGCACTCCGCTTGTCGGATCTATCGCATATCCCGTTGCCGGATCTATCTCTATCTTCCGGTCCGTCTTATCTTCCTCATCGAGCTCATTGCCGTTCTCATCGACAAATGTTATGGCTCCCGTATCCGAAGGATTCTGTCCGCCTTCATCCTCCCTGTCGACAATGATCTCTCCGGGAACCTCTTCAGGATTTTCATCCTCGGAAGATCCCTTGGAGAATTCCTGCTGCTTCTCGGCGAGCTCCTCGGCCTCCTTCTCGGTAAGCTCTTCCGTCTGGAAAATACCCATGTACGGAAGGACCTCGGTAAGGATGTCCTTGCAGAGCACCGCGGCGAGCTTGGAATTGGCCTGGTAGGAGACGTTGGGCTCATCAATGACCACGTAGCACACTATCTGCGGATCATCAGCCGGTGCAAAGGACATAAAGGAGACAACATAGTTCTCCGTTCCTCGGGGATATTTCTCGGCAGTACCGGTCTTGCCTCCGATACGGTAGCCGGCAGGCCTTGCCGACTTACCGGTTCCGTTCTCGACGACTCCAATGCACAGTTCCCTAATCTTGTCGCTCGTAGCCTCCGACACGGTCTGTTTGAGTATCCTCGGCTCCTCTGCCTCCATCGTCGCTCCGGCCGAATCAAGTATCTTTGTCACGACATGGGGCTTATAATAGTAGCCTCCGTTTATAAGGCTGCAGAATCCCGCGGCCATCTGGATCATGGTGACGTTGAAGCCCTGTCCGAACGAGCTTATCGCAAGGTCGGTAGGGGTCATTGTATTGATATCAAATACGAGGGAATTGGTAAGCGCTTCCCCGGTAAGGTCGATGTTCGTCTTGAGTCCGAAGTTGAACAGCTGGTTATATTTCATAAAGGTGGCCTTGCCGATCGTGGCACCTATTTTCATGAACGCGATGTTGCACGACTGCTCAAGTGCGCCCTCGAAAGTCAGCGTCCCATGTCCCAAACGGTTGCTGCAGTGGATCTCATGGTCACCGACCTGGGTTACGCCGTTGCACACATATGTCTCATCGCCACGGAGTATCCCTTCTTCAAGGCCGATCGCCATCGTGAACGGCTTCATCGTGGAGCCCGGCTCATATGTGGAATTGATGCAGAAATTCTTCCAGAGGGCGTTTAAAGCCTCCATCTTCGCTTCCTCATAAGCCTTGTCATACGCTTCCGCATACGACAGGCCCGCATAAGGATCATCCGCATCAGCGGCAGACTCCTCATCCTTATCCCGGTTCCCGACATTGATGTCTATGTTCGAAGTGTCTTCGACATTTTCCTCCGGGGCTTCGGCGTTATTTTCGGCTTCCGTTAAAGCAGGTGCCTCCTGCTCTCCTTCGGCCGCGGCCTGCCCGGCTTCCGCTTCGGCCATCTTCCTGACCGCTTCCGCTATCTCGGCATCATCCATGTTCTCAAGATCGGCATTACCGTCAAGTATCCCGTTCATGACCCCGAACTTCTCAGGATCGAGCTCAACCTTAACATCAAGGTTATCGGTATTTCTCGGGTCGTTTAAGTTGAATGTCGGATAGCTTGCCATTGCGAGGACTTCACCGTTGTTCGGGTTCATAACGATAACACCGGTATTGGTAGAGCCCGCGCCCTCCCTGGCCTCGTTCTTATGTTCTTCATTAAATGCCAGTATGTTCTTTTCGACTATGCTCTGTATGTTGACATCTATGCTCGTGACCAGCGTCTTGCCGTCCTGGGCAGGCTTGAGCGTCCGCTCAAGGTTTTCGTCATCATTGAGATATCCGTATTCCCTTCCGTTCGTTCCCACGAGAGTGTCATTGTAGAACTCCTCGAGGCCGTATGCCCCCTCGTTATCACCCTGCACGAATCCGATGACATCGCACGCAAGGGAATTGTAGGGATACTGCCTGACATACGTATCTTCGAGCCATACTCCCGTAAAGTCCGGATACATGGACGGATTGTTGACCATGTTCATGATCTCGCTTACCGATTCATAATTCTGTTTTTTGGCGATGACTCTGTACTGGCTGTCGGGATTGGCCATGATGAACGACCTCAGCTCGTCCTTCGTATAGCCGAATTCAACCGGACATGCATATAGATATGTCAGCGTGCTTTCGATATTGGCGCCGTCATCCTTGTTGAGAGACTTGGAATCTATGCAGACGTTATAAACCTTCTGGCTGACGGCGATCTTGGTATTGTTCCTGTCGACTATGTCACCACGCTTCGCCGGTATGGTGACGCTGTCATATGCCTGCTGGGAAAGCACTCTCTTCTTATATTTATCGCCGTTATCCCTGTTGATGATGAAGAGCCTGATCCCCAAAAAAGCGAAAGCCACCAGTATCATTACAAATAATACTGCCAGCTTTACAGACATTCTCTGTGTGAATTTAGAATAACCGTTTCTCGTTTGATCCCGCTTTGCCAAAACCGTATCTGTCCTTTATCGAGCGGATCACCCGGAGGTCATTCCAGCGAAACAAACTGTCTGACGTAATCAGTGCCGTCACTGTTGTATACGATGATCTGATCATCGCTCGCATACGTCATTCCGAGCTCATCCATTGCCCGCTTCTTGATATTTTCCAAACCTATCGCACCCTTTATCCTGCTCTCATAGTCGTCGTTCTCGGCTTTAAGTTCCTGAAGCTCTATCTCCATTGCCGATATCTGGCCGACATAGTTCGTGAGCGAGGACTGCATCCGGATGTACTGAACACATACTATACCGGTAAGTACCATCGCAAGTGTCATGAACAACATGAATCCCGGATTCATGCCCGTATCCCTGTCAATGTTCTTGCGCCTTGAGGTGCTGACTTTCCTGGGTGATCTTATCTGTTTTTCAACTGGTTGAAGGGCCCTTGCAGTATTGCCGTAAACATAAGCATTTCTTCTTGCAGCCACCAAAACACCTTCTTTCCGAGTATACTATATCTTGTGTCCAATATCAAAGTTTTTTACAAAATATTCTGTTTTTTAATATTTTTCAAATATCCGGAGCTTTGCGCTCTTTGATCTCGGGTTTTCCGCCATCTCCTCTTCGCCGGGCACTATCGGCTTTTTGGTCATGACTTTTCCCTTAGGTTCAGCCCCGCAGACGCAGACCGGAAAATCCGGAGGGCACGTGCAGGGATTTTCAGCGCTTCGAAACGCGTTCTTGACTATCCTGTCCTCGAGCGAATGGAATGTTATCACTGCGATCCTCCCGCCCGGTGCGAGCAGGCCGATCATTGTGTCGAGGCTGTCGCTGAGTACCTTCAGTTCCCTGTTGAGTTCAATGCGTATTGCCTGAAATGTCTGTTTGGCCGGATGTCCCATTGTCTTTTGGACCTTCATCGGGATCGAGGCCCTTATGATCTCGACAAGCTCTCCTGTTGTCTTAATTGGACCGCCTTCCCTGGCAGCCGTAATGTGCTTTGCGATGTTGGCGGCGAACTTCTCTTCCCCGTACGTCCGGATTATCCGTGCAAGCTCGGCCTGCGGATATCCGTTCACGATGTCGGCCGCCGTCATTTCTCCTCTCGTGTCCATCCTCATGTCAAGAAGAGCATCGCTCATATAAGAAAATCCCCTCTCGGGCGTATCCAGCTGATATGACGACACACCCAGATCCAACAGTATCCCGTCGGCCTTATCTACTCCCAGGTCACGGAGCACATATTGGATGTTGCAGTAGTTGTTACGTACTATCGTAACGTTTTTGAATCTTCCAAGACGTTCCCCGGCGGCTGCAACTGCCGCCCCGTCCTGGTCTATGCCGATCAATCTCCCCTGATCGTTCAGTTTTTCGAGAATGTGGTATGAATGTCCGCCGCCCCCTAACGTGCCATCCACGTAGGTCCCTTCAGGCTTTATGCAAAGACCTTCAATTGTTTCCCGAAGCAGAACCGGCTTGTGATCAAACTCCAAGGCCCTTCCTCCTTATAGTCCGGATCAAATGTTAAGTCCCAGTTCCGCAAGGCGTTCAGTGATAACATCAATATCGTCCGTATCGGTTTCTTTATCCCATCTCTTCTTATCCCAGACCTCGATCTTGTCGATGGCGCCGGCGAGGACAACATCCTTTTCCAGTCCCGCATATCCCCTTAATGCGGTCGGTATGAGTATTCTCCCCTGCTTGTCCAGTTCCACCCTGTTGGCCTTGGATACGAAGCTTCGGACAATCTTTCTCTTGTCTTCGGTGTTCGTAAGAAGCTGAAGTTTTTCCAGAAAAGTTTCCCACGCCTTCTCGGGGTATATGTTCAGGCAGCCGTCGTTTCCGTTCGTTATCATGAAGGCTTCCCCAAGCTCTTCACGGAATCTGGCGGGAACTATCAGGCGTCCCTTAGGATCGATTGTATGGTTATATTCTCCTGTGAACATATCCGGCTTCTACTTCCTACCACCATCTACCACTTTCCACCACTACGGGTTTATAATAACGCCTGATTTCGCAAAAATCAACCCTAAATTTTTTAAAAATCATCGAAAAAATGCCGAATTTATGCGTGGTGGGGCGAAGTGGAGGGATAATAATCATCAATATATTGGGCGGGAGTAAAGAAAAAGGGCGTCAAAACCACCACATATTGTTTTGACACCCTTTTTGGAATTTATGATCAAAAAAAAATGATCTTATACGTTAAATCTGAACAGTATCACATCGCCGTCCTTTACGACATAATCCTTGCCTTCCATTCCGACGAGCCCCTTTTCCCTCGCCGCAGCCAGGGATCCCTGTTCGAGAAGGTCCTTGTAATTGACGACCTCTGCCTTAATGAAGCCCCTTTCAAAATCGGTATGTATCTTTCCGGCCGCCTGAGGTGCCTTCGTTCCTATCTTAATGGTCCACGCCCTGCACTCATCCTCCCCGGCCGTCAGGAAGCTCATGAGGTTGAGTATCCTGTAGCTCGCCGCGATCAGTTTGTCGAGTCCCGATTCCTTAAGACCGAGGTCCTCAAGGAACATGGCCTTCTCGTCATCATCAAGCTCCGCTATCTCCTGCTCTATCTGCGCACAGATGACAAACACCTCGGAGCCGCTTTCCTCTGCATATTCCCTGACTTTTTTCACGTGGCCGTTTGATGCGCCGTCATCCGCAAGGTCGTCCTCGGATACGTTCGCCGCAAAAATCACCGGTTTAGCAGTCAGAAGATTATACGAAGCGAGCCAGGCCTCTTCATCCTCATCCGCACATTCGAAGCCGATAGCGAGCTTTCCGTCCTCAAGATAGGCAATGAGCCTCTTAATGAAATCAACTTCCTTTGCGATCTTCTTATCGTTGTTTGCGGCTCTTCCCTGTTTGGCGGCGCGCCTTTCAAGGACCTCTATATCCGCAAATACGAGTTCAAGGTTTATCGTCTCTATGTCACGGACAGGATCGACGGACCCGTCCACATGGACAACATTTTCGTCCTCAAAGCACCGTACGACGTGCACTATGGCATCGACCTCGCGGATGTTCGCAAGGAACTGGTTGCCAAGTCCCTCTCCCTTTGAGGCGCCCTTGACAAGGCCGGCTATATCGACGAATTCAATAGTTGCCGGAGTGACTTTCTTCGTATTGTAAAGCTGTCCGAGGAGCTTTATCCTCTCATCCGGAACCGCGACCACGCCCACATTCGGGTCGATCGTGCAGAAAGGATAGTTTGCCGATTCCGCTCCTGCTTTGGTAAGCGAATTAAATAATGTACTTTTCCCGACATTGGGGAGTCCTACGATTCCTAGTTTCATTTCTATATCTCTCTTTCCTGTATTTTCGGGCTTTTCGGCATTTTTACCCGAGTGTTTTACGCCCTTTTACGCCCTTTTTACGCCCTTTTGATAAAATACTTTACGCCCTTTTTGAATAACTATTCATTTACGGCATTTCCGGGTGTCTTTCCTTCAAACTGTCTCACAGCGAGTAACTTGGAATCATCAGTCACATGAACATAGGTATCCATTGTAACCTGCAAACTTGCATGTCCGAGCAAATACTGCAGAGCCTTCGGATTCACTCCACGCTCAATCGCCCTT
>JAILRP010000052.1 GCA_024698075.1 Lachnospiraceae bacterium | reverse complement strand
CGGTTCGGTGTTTTATGTCCTGAGCGCCCCGGTCATACAGAGGATGTATTACCATACCGCGCTCGGCGCGCAGTTCATCATAACAGCTTCGCTGGTTTTGTGGGTATATGATGACCTTATAGGCTCCGACAGGCGCAGGATGGTTTACTGGGGACTGATGGGCTTTCTGTGCGTGGCCATACATTCCTATTTCCTGCCGATGGCGGGGATGATCCTTGCGGCCCTGGCGGTCATACAGATAAAAAAGAAGAAGGCGGCGCTTGCGGCCGGTGAGTTTGCGGCTTTTAGCGCGGCTGGGCTTGCCAATCTGTACGTGCTCGGCGCTTTTTACGGAGGAACGGATGCATCCGGCCCGGGACTCGGGACTTTCAACAGCAACCTCAACACGTTTGTAAACCCGTGGGAGATAGGGCGGCTTCTGCCCGCGCTTCCGCTTGAGAATGATTTTCAGTATGAGGGAATGGCATATTTGGGCGCCGGGATACTGCTGCTCTTTGCGGTCGTGGCAGCAGGCATCGTGATAAGGCGCATCCGGAAGGTGCCCGAGGAAGCGTTCTTCTCCGACAGGATATACGGAAGGGTGACGGTGCTGCTTACCGCGGTATCATTTGCGGCTGCCGTTCTGCCGAACATTTCCTTCGGAAGCATTAAGATACTCTGGATACCATATCCGCGCTTTGTGGAAAGGCTGCTCGGGATATTCCGCTCAAACGGCCGCCTTGTCTGGCCTGCCATGTACATACTGATGACAGCGGCGATAAGCTTTACGGCATACACGTTCAGAAGATACAGGGGCGTTGCGGTGATGATAGTGGCAGCGGCACTTGCGCTTCAGATCACCGACATGAGCCGGACTTTTGCCGGAAAGTACGAACTGTACATGTCAGACCACCCGACGGACACGGTATGGGATGATGAAGAGGTTTCGGAATTCATAAAGGGAAAGAGAGAGTTCATTTTCCTTTACACGGACAATGACATCACGATGCAGACCGCATACTACGGATATTTTCACGGCATGCGCCAGAACAACTACTATTATGCGAGGGATATAGAGGATAAGGTGGCGGATACCATCAGGCTGTATTATTTGGAGCTTGATGAAGGGAACATAAGGGATGATGCGGTATACATCATAAAATCGGAGGATTATAACAAAGACAGCCGGTATTACGACAGCATGGACTGCGAGCGCATGGAAAGGTTCGGACACGTGATCTTCAAGGCACAAAAAAAGGACCACGGCATGCCGTGATCCTAAAATGACCGGTATTTATACGGTGTACTGTGCAAGAACCGACATAACGTCGTCAGCGTTTCCATCCGTATGGATGTTAAGATCGATGGGCTTTGAAAGGTCAAGGCTGAAAATACCCATGATCGACTTGGCATCGATGACGTATCTGCCTGATACGAGATCAAAATCATAGTCGAACTTGGTAACGTCATTGACGAATGACTTAACCTTATCGATCGAGTTTAACGAAATCTGTACTGTCTTCATGAAAAATCCCTCCTTTTCATTATCTTAAACTATTTTTTCCCTGTTTACGGATTAAATATAAGTCCGGCAGGGATAAAAGTCAATTCCGAAATAATACCAAAAATACGGAGTTTCCTAATGAAAAAGGTAGCATTTCACAACCTCGGTTGTAAAGTCAATTCGTATGAGTTGGACGGAATTTCACAGATGTTCCAAAAACGAGGATACGAAATTGTTGATTTTGCACAAAAAGCAGACGTATATGTCGTAAATACCTGCACGGTAACGAATATCGCGGACCATAAGAGCAGACAGATGCTGGGCCGGGCAAAGGCCTTAAACCCCGATGCCATCGTGGTCGCAGCGGGCTGCTATGTGCAGAATTCCATTGAAAAGGTTCTGGCCGATGAGAACATAGACATTGCGGTGGGCACCGGGCACAAGTCGGAGATAGTGGATCTTGTTGAAGAATATGCCGCCAAAGCCGGAAGGGTGCAGGACAAAACGTTCGGCGGCAGGACCGTAAGCGACCTTAGGACGCCGTGTGAATACGATGATCTCAGCATCACGGGAACGAGCGGAAAAACAAGGGCATATATCAAGATCCAGGACGGATGCGACATGTTCTGCAGCTACTGTGCCATCCCCTTTGCCAGGGGGCGCACGAGGAGCAGGGCTATAAAAGATATAGCGGATGAGGCCGCAAGGCTTGCCGCAAGCGGATACAGGGAAGTGGTGGTCACCGGCATTCATGTAAGCTCGTACGGACTCGGGAAGGAATATAACAGCTTCGCATCATCCGGCGGAACCAACACGTCGCTCCTTGATGCGATATCTGCGGTATCTTCCATAGAGGGGATAGACAGGATAAGGCTCAGCTCGCTTGAGCCGAGGCTTATAACGGAAGAGTTCATAGGGCGCCTGTCTGAAGATCCCAAGATATGCCCGCATTTCCATCTGTCGCTGCAGAGCGGGTGTGACAGCGTGCTGGCGCGCATGAACAGGCATTACACCACGGCGGAATATGAGGAGAAGGTTTCGCTTATCAGGAAATACTACGAACATCCCGCGATAACGACGGACATAATCTCCGGCTTTCCGGGGGAGACGGAAGAGGAATTTGAGACGACCCGGAGCTTTCTTAACAGGGTGGACCTGTATGAATGCCATATATTCAAATACTCCAGAAGGGCAGGTACTGCGGCCGACAGGATGGCAGGCCAGCTCACCGATGCCGTAAAATCGGAAAGGGCAGCAGAGCTCGCGCGGGATTCTGAGGAGAGAAAGCGCAGGTTCATGTCATTTTATGCCGGAAAGAGGGTGTGGATACTGACCGAGGATACAGAAGACTTTGGCGGCATCGAAAGGACCGTGGGATATACGCCCGAATATGTCAAATGCTGTGTTCCGGTGACCGGAAGTGGGCAGATAACCCAAATCTTGTGTTTTGAGAGTGGATGCGATACAATTGACAATGATGGGCGCAGTCTGTCCTTATGGGGAGAGCCTGTCGGATAACGGCTTATGAAGCTTATGCTCAAAGAGGAGATATTATGCAGAATTTAGGAAACACTCAGTTCTTCAACGTCCAGACGGAGCCGGAGACCGGTGTTAAGGTAGTACTTGAAACGGTCTATGATGCCCTGACCGAGAAGGGATACAATCCCGTCAACCAGATCGTAGGCTACATCATGTCCGGAGACCCTACATACATCACCAGCCATAACGGGGCCAGGAGCATGATAATGAAGGTTGAGAGGGATGAGCTTGTCGACGAGCTCCTCACTTCATACATAAAGAGCAACGGATGGCACTGAGATGCGCATCTTAGGGCTTGATTACGGAAGCAGGACAGTGGGCGTGGCGGTAAGCGACCCGCTTCTTGTAACTGCCCAGGGAGTGGAGATAATAAGACGCGAGTCTGAAAACAAGCTCCGCAGGACGTATGCGAGGATCGAAGAGATCATCGCATCATACGGCGATGTGACTGCAATAGTCTTAGGCTACCCCAAGAACATGAACAACACCATCGGGGAGCGGGCAGCTAAGACGGAAGAGTTTGCAGCCGCGCTCGAGAGAAGGTGTTCGCTTCCCGTTATCCTGTGGGATGAGAGGCTTTCGACCGTTGCCGCAGAGGCTGCGATGACGGAATCGGGGATCCGGGGCAGCGAACGCAAGAAATATGTCGATGAGATCGCGGCGATGCTGATACTTCAGGGATATCTGGAGTACTTGAAAAACCGACAGGAAGGGGATGCATCGGACGGAACATGAGTGATATGGAAAAGATCATATTTACGACGGATGATGGTGAATGCGAATTCTTTGTGCTCGACGAGGCAAGGATCAGCGGACACGATTACATACTTGTGGCCGAGTCGCTTGAGGATGAGGCCGAGGCTCTGATACTTAAGGACATTTCGACGGAAAAGGATCCCGAGGCGGTATACGTTCCCGTTGACGACGATATGGAACGAAGTGCCGTGGCGGGAGTGTTCGCCGAAAGTCTGGGGGATATAGATTTTGAATAAAGGGAAACTGCGCATCATACCGCTGGGAGGACTCGACCAGATCGGTATGAACATCACGGCGTTTGAATTTGATAATGACATTGTAGTGGTCGATTGCGGCCTGGCGTTCCCGGAGGACGACATGCTCGGAATCGACCTTGTAATTCCTGACACAACATATCTGGAAGATAATATCGACAGGGTCAGGGGGCTCGTGGTCACCCACGGACATGAGGACCACATAGGTGCCATTCCGTATGTGCTCCAGAAGATTTCTGTGCCGATCTATGCGACACGGCTCACGATGGCGCTCATCGAGGGCAAGCTTGAAGAGCACGGCATGCTGGCAGATACCGGGCGCACGGTGGTCACTTGCGGAGAGAAGGTGCGTTTCGGCAGCCTTTCGGTCGAATTCATAAGGACCAACCACAGCATCGGAGATGCGTGTGCCCTTGCGATCACATCTCCGGTCGGGGTAGTGGTGCATACGGGTGATTTTAAGGTTGACTATACGCCGGTGTTCGGAGATCCGATAGACCTCAGTAGGTTCGCCGAGCTCGGAAAGCAGGGCGTGCTCGCTCTCATGTGTGATTCGACGAATGCCGAGAGGCCCGGATTCACGAATTCCGAGCGGACGGTCGGGCGTGCGCTCGATTCCATATTTGCGGACCATGAGGATTCCCGGATACTGGTCGCTACGTTCTCGTCAAATGTGGACAGGGTCCAGCAGATCATAAATGCCGCCGAGCACTACGGACGGAAAGTCGTCCTTGAAGGCCGGAGCATGGTCAACATCATAAATACGGCTATAGACATAGGCTATGTCAGGATACCCGAGGGCATCCTCATAGATATTTCCCGGATCAAGGACTATCCCGATGGCAAAACGGTCATCATAACGACGGGAAGCCAGGGCGAATCGATGGCGGCCTTATCAAGGATCGCCACGAACATGCATAAGATGGTCTCGATCAAGCCCGGAGATGTTGTCGTATTTTCGTCGAATCCGATCCCCGGAAACGAAAAAGCCGTTTTCAAGGTTATCAATGAGCTCAGCATGAAGGGTGCCGAGGTCATTTTCCAGGATACGCATGTCAGCGGGCACGCGTGCCAGGAAGAGATAAAGCTTATATATACACTCACCAGGCCGAAGTTTGCCGTTCCGGTGCACGGAGAGCACAGGCATCTCATGGCTCAGAGGCAGACGGCGGTATCACTTGGCGTCCCGAAGGAGAATGTTTTCATACTCTCGAACGGTCAGGTTCTCGAGATGGATGAAGACGGTGCTGCCGTTACGGGAGACGTGCCTAACGGTGCGGTATTCGTTGACGGACTCGGAGTCGGAGATGTCGGAAATGTGGTGCTCCGCGACAGACAGAGGCTGGCCGAGGACGGGATCGTCATCGTATGCATGGCACTCGAGCCGGGCACGAACATCCTCGTATCGGGTCCCACTGTCATGTCCAGGGGGTTCGTGTATATAAAGGAATCCGACGAGTTCATGGATGAAGCGAGGGAAGTCGTGCTCTCCGCTTTTGAGAGGATATCGGACAGGAACATAACGAGCAGGAACAAGATAAAGGATATCATAAAGGATGCGCTTTCAAGCTTTATCTGGAAACGTATCAAGAGGAGTCCGATGATCCTGCCGATAATAATGGAAAACAACGAGGTCTGATGATGCTGAGGGAGCCGCTTGCAAAAGCCGCGGATGCGGTAGCGTCCGCAATAAGGGAATCACAGGAGTATGAAGAGTATGAACGCCAGAAAAAGGCGGTAAGATCCGATCCGGCCACAAAGGCTCTCATAGAACGTGCAAAGCAGATACAGATCAGCCTCATGGAAATACCTGAAGGTGAGCGTGGCAGCGACTATGCGGAATCGCTTCAGGACGAGTATGAGGAGATAACCGAAAATACCTCCGTATACGAATACGCGAGGGCGGAGTCGGCATATCTGATGATGGTCCAGGAGGTTCTCGGCAGCATCATCGAAAATGTGGACATAGACATTCAGTGACCAGAGGACGGCAGTATGAACATTAAGAGCATAGCCCTTGGATTCATGGGGTTCATAGTAAGGGCATCCATACTTGCGATAGCTATACTGGTGGTATACAAGGCGGGACAGAAGGCTTATGACTTCGGATTCCGCGTGTTTACCGAGGAGGCGATGACGCCTGCACCCGGAAGGGATGTCGCGGTGACGATAGTATCGGGCGATTCTACGATGGATGTAGGAAGGATGCTTGAGGAAAAGGGACTCATTAGGGATTCCAAGCTTTTTTATGTCCAGAAGAAGTGCTCGGTATATGATGACGATATCAAGCCGGGATTTTATACGCTCAATACGTCCATGACCGCGGAGGACATGTTTGCGATAATCGCAGGCAGAAAAGATGCCGAAGAGGGTGAAGGTGAAGACAGTGAAGGTGAAGACAGCCAGGAGATAACCATTGACACGATGAGTGAAGGTGAATCCGCACTTGACAAGGCATCCGGTGAATGGGAAGGGACGGAGAGCCTCGAAGGCACCGAGGAAGAGGAGGCGATCCACGATCCTTATGCTGAGGGCGGCGGAGATGAAGGTGACGACGGAGCCGAAGCTGAGGCTGCGGAAGAAGGCGGCGGAGAATGATAACGGACGAGCGCACCGCTGCATTCATCGATACTTTTCTGGGTGAGATATCCCCTTTCCTGACCGGGCTTGAAAGCTCGGCAGCCGCTGAAGGGATCCCCGTTATCAGGAAAAGCACGCAGAGCATACTGCGGTTCATCCTTGCGGACAAAAACCCAAAGAACATTCTCGAGATAGGGACGGCAGTGGGATTTTCGGCCATATTCATGGCCACATGCGCAGACCCTCCCGTCCATATCGATACGATAGAAAACTACGGAAAAAGGATAGAAGAGGCAAAGAAGAACATCAGGGCCGCCGGAATGGAAGATGCCATTACCCTTATCGAGGGAGATGCCGGGGAGGTACTCGAAGATCTCGTCCGGCAGGGCAGGACATATGACATGATCTTCATGGATGCGGCGAAGGCACAATATCTAAGCTACCTTCCTCTGTGCAGCAGGATGCTTCCTGCCGGCGGGATACTTGCAGCCGATAATGTTCTTTTTGACGGGGATATCGTCCAGTCAAGGTTTGCTGTAAGAAGACGCGACCGCACGATACATGCGAGGATGAGGGAATATCTGCGAGTACTGTCGGAAGATGAGGAATTCGTTACAACGATACTTCCTGTCGGCGACGGCATGACTCTTTCGGTAAAAAGGTAAGACATATGATGCTTAACAGGAAGCCGGAGCTTTTAGTCCCGGCGGGAAGCCTTGAAGTATTAAAGACCGCGGTAAGGTACGGTGCCGATGCGGTATATATCGGCGGTGAGGCATACAGCCTGCGGGCCAAGGCGAAGAACTTCACATCGGAGGAGATGGCTGAAGGAATTGCCTATGCGCATGAAAACGGGGTAAAGGTTTATGTGACCGCCAATATCATAGCTCATGACAGTGACCTTGAGGGCGTCAGGGAGTATTTTTCCGATCTTGCGAAGATAAAGCCGGATGCGGTGCTCATTGCAGACCCGGGCGTGTTTGCGGTCGAGCGGGAGATCTGCACGGAGATACCTGTGCACATAAGCACCCAGGCCAACAATACGAACAGTGCCACGTTCCGGTTCTGGCACAGCCTTGGGGCCGAGCGTGCGGTATGCGCAAGGGAGCTGACGCTTGATGAGATCGCCGCTATCCGTGAGCAGATCCCGGACGACATGGAGATAGAATGTTTTGTACATGGGGCAATGTGCATATCTTATTCCGGCAGATGCCTGTTGTCGGCGTATATGACGGGAAGAAGCGCCAATAAGGGAGAATGCACGCATCCGTGCAGATGGAAGTATGCAGTCGTTGAGGAACAGCGCCCGGGAGAGTATTTTCCGGTTGAGGAGAATGAGCGTGGGACTTTCATATTTAATTCAAAAGACCTGTGCATGATCGGGCACATTCCGGAGCTTGTCGGGGCCGGCATCGGAAGCTTCAAGATAGAGGGGCGCATGAAGACCGCACTCTATGTCGCGACCGTAGCCAGGACATACCGGATGGCCATAGATGACTATTTTGAATCACCGGAAAAGTACAATGAAAATCTTCCCCTGTACATGCGGGAAATAGGCAAGTGCACGTACAGGCAGTTCACAACGGGTTTTTATTTCGGTGATCCAAAAAGTGAGGCTCAGATATACGAAAACAGCACATATGTTGTTGAGAGCAGGTTCCTCGGGATCATCGAAGAAGTCACCGAAGACGGTAAAATACGCCTTACACAGAAGAACAAGTTCTGTGTGGGTGATGTGATAGAAGTGATGAAGCCGGATGGTGGGAATATCGAAGCCGCTGTCAGGGCGATAGAGAGTACCGACGGGATCAGTCAGGAAAGTGCTCCCCATGCGTGCCAGGTTGTTTATGTCACATTAGATGCCAAAGGCGGGGAAAAGGACTATAGCGTAGGGGACATACTCCGGGCAGATGCCTGAGGATGCCGCCACAGGAGAGGATATGAGTCTGTTATCTGTCATAGTTCCATGCTATAACGAAGAAGCGGCAATACCGCTTTTCTTTGATGCAATGAAGAACGTGATGAATGATTTTGCCGTAAGGTACCCGGATGTGGAGTTCGAGTACATATTCGTAGATGACGGCTCGACGGACGCCACGGTTGATGTCATAAAAAAGCTCCGGGAGTCGGACAGGCGGGTCCACTATGTGTCGTTTTCAAGGAACTTCGGCAAGGAAGCTGCATTGTATGCGGGATTTACCAAGGCAGCGGGCGACTATGTCGTATGCATAGATGCGGACCTTCAGGATCCCCCGGAACTGCTTGGCGAGATGTATGCGGCGGTAAGCCTTGAGGGATATGATTCGGCGGCAACAAGGCGTGTGACGAGAAAGGGTGAGCCGAAGATCAGGTCTTTCTTTGCGCGGATATTTTATAAGATCATGAACAGGATAAGCGATATCGAGTTCGTTGACGGCGCAAGGGACTACCGCATAATGACGCGCAGGATGGCTGACGCGGTCTTGCGGCTCGGGGAAAATAACCGGTTCACTAAGGGCATATATGCGTGGGTAGGATTTCGGACCAAATGGATAGAGTTTGAAAACGTTGAGAGGATAGCGGGAGAGACGAAGTGGTCATTCTTTGGGCTTATGCGCTATTCGTTTGAGGCGATACTGGGTTTTTCGACCGCGCCGCTCTCATTTGTCATAAGCCTCGGCTTCATAGTCACGGCGATGGCGTTCATACTGATCGTGTTCATCATAATCAAAACGCTCATTTTTGGCGATCCTACGAGCGGATGGCCTTCGATGATATGCATTGTCGTTTTCTTTGCGGGAACGCAGCTCCTGTGTACGGGGATCGTCGGCGCATATCTCGGAAAAACATATCTTGAGACCAAAAACAGGCCTATTTTCATAACCAGGGAAGAGGAGTGAGCCATGGCGGATGTCAGGATGCTTTCGGTCGTGGTTCCGGTATATAAGGTTGAGAAGGAGTATCTTGATGAATGCTTTGCGAGCATACTCGGACAGACCTTTAAGGATTTTGAGCTTATCATAGTTGATGACGGCGCAGACAGCATAACGGCCGACCATATCGATGCGTACGATTTCGGCGGTGCGGATGTTTCCGTCATCCATCAGGAGAACGCCGGTGTAGCCTCGGCAAGGAACAGGGGACTTGACGCCTGTTCCGGAAAATACGTGACGTTCATCGACTCGGATGACACCATAGAGCCCGAATGCTTTGAGGACATCATAGGATTTGCCGAAAAGAATTCCCATGAAGTGTTGATGTTCGGCATTTACAGGGTGCGTGATGGCAGGAGAAGCGAATTTTCGCCTTACAGAGGGGATATTGACCGCTTTGACGATGCGATGCTCGAGGAAGTTCAGTATAAATGCATGGTCGGCATCCTTCCGTTCTATAAATGCCCGCCGGCAGGCACCGATGCGGCCGGAAGCGCATGCGCAAAGCTTTACCGCCTTGATTTTCTGAATGAGAACGGGCTTCGTTACAGGAGCGGTCTTAAGCGTGCCGAGGACATGGAATTCAACCTGAGGGTTTTTTCGAAGGCGCGATCCGTCGGAAATCTCGGCAGGTTTTATTATAACTACAGGCAGCTGCCAACGAGCGCAACATATGTGTACAGGCCGGGCGGAGCAGAGGTTTTTGCAGCATCGCTTAAGTCCATGCGGGAGCACCTTGACTCCATTCAGGTTTCTGATAAGTTCATGCAGGTTTATTACATGAGATGCATGTTCTTCCTGCTCGAGAGCATGGATATGGACTATCTCAGCCCGCAGAACCCCAAGCCGCTGAGGATACGCCTCCGTGAGCTTTCCGAGGCCGCATCTGCCGAGCCGTTCGCGGAAGCCTTCGGCGCCCTTAGGGGCGACTATCTTACCTTTGCGAGAAAGATACCGCTTTTCCTCATAAGGCACAGGATGTTTGCGGCGCTCGCACTATTTTACAGAGCATACAGGATGGTATACAGACTCAATGAGTGACACCCAAAAAAAGCCGGCAGTATCTGTCATAATGCCGTGCTACAACACAGAAAAATATCTGAAAAAGACCATGGACAGCCTGTTCGCACAGACGTTTTCGGACTTCGAGCTGATCATGGTCGATGACGGGAGCACCGATAAGACACCGGAGCTTCTTGATTCCTATAAGAGCCGTTACCCGGACGTTATTACCGTTGTGCACAGGGAGAACGGCGGCCAGTCGAGCGCCCGCAATCTCGCGCTTGACATGGCGGCGGGTGAATATATCCTCTTCTGGGATAGCGATGATTACGCCGAGCTTGACTATATGGAGGCACTTGTTTCTGCCGCGAGGGCAAACGACAGCGACGCGGTAATAAGCGGCTCGCACTATATAGACGAGAACGGAGTCGTGATAGAAAACCTCAACTATCCCGTCGACCGTTTTCCGGATTATCCGCTCCGGCGCTTAAGCCCGCATGGCAAGCTCTACAGGAGGGATTTTCTGAACAGGCACGGGATACGTTTTGCACCGGGAAAGCTCTATGAGGATAATCCGTTCAATTTCAAGGCGATGTTCCTTGCCCGCAATCCAGTGATCCTTCCGGTCACAAGGCACTATCAGGTCGTGCATCCCGGAAGTTCGATGGCATCCAGGCTGACTTCCGACAAGGTTCCGTTTGATGCGATAGAGGATGCCCTTTCGTATGTAAATGAGCACAGCTCGGAGATCAATGACAGGAATGTGTACGAGTTTACGGTATTAAGCTTCATCACGTACTTCATATTCCTGGGAAACCGCGAGCATATGCAGGCGGCGCTCCACAAATACAGAGGATGCAAGTACAGTCCCGAGCTGATCAGGGAGCTGTGCATCTTCGCCCAGCGCGTGATCCCGCAGAAGCTTCCGGACTACGGGAAAAATCCTTATGTCGGGATTTTCCGCGGGCGTGAGCTCCAGCTGCGCCACAGGCTCGGAGTGTGGCTTTTCGTAAGGCTCCTCAAGACCCATACACTTTATCCGTTTGCACGAGTCTACTACTTTTTCGTGAGATAAGATATGAGCGTAAAGATAAGCGTCGTCACAATATGCTACAATGCCGCGAAAGTCATCCGGCCGACCATTGAATCGGTCCTTGCCCAGGATTACGGTGATTATGAATATATCATCCAGGATGGCGATTCGACGGATGAGACCCCAGAACTGATCAGGGAATACGAAGACAGGTTTGCCCAAAAGGGCATAGCCATGAAATATGTGAGGGAGCCTGACGGCGGGATATATGATGCGATGAACCGTGCCCTGTCATCTGCAGAGGGAGGGTACGTTAACTATATGAATGCCGGAGACTGTTTTTATGACATGCACGTTCTTTCCAAAGCGGCACAAGCTATAGCTGAGGCGGAGGACGGATCCGTGCCGGTCATTGCATACGGCGACTGTGCGGTGTATGAGTACGGCCGGTTCTACCTGTTTGAAAAATCATATGAGCGTATACGCGAAAAGATGCCGTTCTCACATCAGTCGGCATTTGCTCCGGCGCAGTTCCTAAAGGACCATCCGTTTGATACTTCCTACAGGTACAGCGCGGATTACGATCTTCTGCTTGCGGCGGAAGATGAAGGACTGAAGTTTGAGGATATCAGGACGACAGTATGCATTACGACCGCAGACGGAGTATCGAGCGTCAACTACCGTGACACTCTTATCGAAAGTGCGAAGATACGCAGGGCGCACGGTATCGAACCCGGAAAAGAAGATCCGGAGACGGGAAGGATGCTGGCCCTCAAGCAGTTCGTTCTCGACCATTTTCCCGTGTTCATAAAGAAATGGATACGGGGCATGCAGATAAAAAACAGGGGACAGAGCTTTGAAGCTTCCATCCCCCCGTGGTTTCGCGCATAAGGCCGTTAATTTCCAGCCGCATCATATCCTGTCAAGGGCCAGGGACAGGTCCGCGATCAGGTCATCCGCATTTTCCAGACCTACAGAATAACGGATAAGGTCGGGAGAGATCCCGGCTTCTTCAAGCTGCGCGTCGGAAAGCTGGCGGTGCGTATGGCTTGCGGGATGCAGCAGGCAAGTCCTGGCATCGGCAACGTGTGTCGCTATAGTCGCAAGCTTTAAGGAATCCATGAACGCAATGGAACGCTCCCTTCCGCCCTTTATGGCGAAACAGAGGACGCCGCAGGAACCGTTCGGAAGGTATTTTGCGGCAAGCTCATGATATTCGTCATCGGGAAGGTCAGGATAGTGCACCCATGCGACCTTGTCATGGCCTTTAAGGAACGATGCTACCTTCAGCGCATTCTCACAGTGCCGCTTCATCCTCACGTGGAGTGATTCAAGTCCGGCATTGACGTAGAAAGCATTCTGCGGTGACTGGATGCTTCCGAGGTCTCGCATCAGCTGTGCGGTCGCTTTTGTGATATATGCACCCTTTCCGAACTTCTCTGCGTAAATGATGCCGTGGTAGCTCTCATCGGGCGTGGTCAGCCCCGGGAACTTGTCCGCGTGTGCCATCCAGTCGAAATTCCCGCTGTCTACCACTGCACCGCCGACGCTTATCGCGTGGCCGTCCATGTATTTCGTTGTGGAGTGTGTGACTATGTCGGCACCCCATTCTATGGGCCTGCAGTTTATGGGAGTCGCAAACGTATTGTCAACGATAAGCGGTACTCCGTGGCTGTGTGCGAGCCGTGCGAACTTTTCGATGTCAAGCACGGTGCAGGTCGGGTTCGTTATCGTCTCACCGAACACGCACTTGGTGTTTGGCCTGAAATATTCCGCGAGCTTCTCCTCGGGAAGCGTCTGGTCTACGAATGTGCACTCGATCCCCATCTTGGCCATCGTGACGAGGAAGAGATTGTACGTCCCGCCGTATATTGATGACGAAGCGATGAAGTGGTCTCCCGCTTCGCAGATGTTGAAGACCGCAAACAGGTTGGCCGCCTGTCCGGATGATGTCAGCATTCCGGCATATCCGCCTTCGAGTGCGGCGATCTTTTTGGCGGTAAGATCATTTGTGGGATTCTGGAGCCTTGTATAGAAATACCCTTCCGCTTCAAGGTCGAACAGTGCACCCATATCGTCGCTCGTGGCATATCTCCATGTCGTGCTCTGCCAGACGGGAAGCTGGCGGGAATCCCCGTTTTGAGGCTCATATCCTTCGTGAAGGCATTTTGTTTCGATGCTTGTGTTCATTTTCAAACTCCCTTTTTATTGCAGTTTTGTGATGTGACAATTTTACAGTGTATGGATGAATAATGCAATTCTATGGTATAATAAATCCTATGTTGACAGGAAATCTTTATGCTGTGACCGCAGCCGTATGTGCACTCCTGTGCATAGCGATACTCAGATGCAATAATACTATTTATGACCGTGACAGCGTGATCAGAAAGTATTTTATGTTCCTTCTGACCAGCTATATCATTTACTTTGCCCTGGATTGCCTGTGGGGAGCAGCGAATTCTTCTGCGGGACTGTTTGGCAGGGGAGGCTTTGCGGTCCTGTCATTCTTTAATCATCTCATGGCTGTTGTTGCTGTTGCATGCTGGTGCTTTTTCCTGACGAATTATTTCGGTTTCCGTGATACGCGGATAACGATTGCCCTTCAGTTCATTCCGCTTGCATGTGCCGTCATCGTGCTCGTCACTCAGATATTTGTAAATACGGTTTTTTCTATCGACGAGGCCTGCAGGTATCATGCCGGGCCGTACAGGATATATCTTTTTTATATCGAATATAGCTATTATCTGATCACCTTCATTAAGGTCATATTTTTCCTTATAAGTCATCATAGCGAGCATGATACGGCTTACAAGAGGATAGTGCTTGAATGTGCGGTTGTTCCGGTGGTATTCGGAGTGTTCCAGTATGTTTATCCCGATGGGCCTTATTCGTCTTTGGGCCTCATGTTTTCCGCGGTGCTTGCTTTCAACGGGATGATGGTCATTGAAAAGCACAGAAAATCCCAGAACTTCGAACTGATCTCCAAGGACAGGTACATGATGCTCGAAGCCATAAGCGACGGCTATGTGTCTGTGATCATGCTCGACCTTGAAAATGGGACCGATACCGTGATAAAGACAACACCATATGCAAGAAGCCTGATCGAGCCGGAAATGTCCCTTAAGGAAAAAGTACTGAACATTTTCAGAAATGCCGCAGTGCCGGAAGATGCCGACGGGCTGGCCGAGTTCGGTGACATAGATAAGCTCCCGGAAAAAATGACGAACAGGAGATCTCTGTCGACGGAATACCGGTCAAAAAACATTGGATGGTGCATGGCGGCCTTCATAGCAGCAGAGCGCGACTCTGAGAGAAACCTGAAGAAGGTGGTCCTGGCGATACAGTCGATAGATGAGCGCAAGACGAAGGAGCTTGAATACGAGGAGGCTCTTTCCAGGGCATACAAAAATGAGAATGCCGTTCTCGCAGAGCTCATCAAGATGCAGTCTACGGGTGTAATTGCGAGCCAGGACCGGAAGATAGTGATCGTCAATGATGCCGCTCTTTCCATATTCGGACGGGAGGGACAGGACCCCATAGGCATGGATGTGTTTGAATTCTGGAAGGGTTCACCGATAAGGACGGAAGATGAGGATAAGGAAAAATTCCTGGAGGTCGAAAGAGAGGGAGGAAGCTTCAGCTACCAGACCGTATCTTATGTCGAGGGGAATGAGAAGGACATGCGCCACCTGCGTGCCGATGTCAAGAGGGTGGATCTTCTCGATGGGAGCAGCGTGATGATAACCTGCCTTACGGACATCACCGCCGGCAAGCTTCTGGAGGATAAGCTCCGGACCCTTTCCGAGACCGATATGCTCACGAACATCGCAAACAGAAGGTGCGGTGAATCGCAGATACGCCTCCTGATGCAGGAGGGCGTAGAAGGCATATACTGCCTGCTCGATATAAATGGGTTCAAGACGATCAACGACACCTTCGGGCACGGGACGGGTGATGACACGCTTATCGCGGTGGCATCCGCGGTAAGGTCAAGCTTCCGCTCTGATGACATATTAATGCGTCTCGGGGGCGACGAATTTGCCATATACATGAGGGGCGTGACCACAACTGACCTTGCGCGGATAAGGATAGCAAGGCTGTTTGAAAATATCGCCAGGATAGAGCTTCCGAACATCCCGAAGGGGTCTGTGACGGTAAGCCTCGGTGCGGTGGCGGTCCGCGCAGCCGGAGGAATGATCACGGAAGACTACACCGAAATATACAGGCGCGCCGATGCGCAGATGTATAAATGCAAGGGAAGGCCGGGAAGCAACCTTTCGATAGAAGACGCTGCAGAAAAGGAAAGGAACCAGAATGAAGAATCCTAAACGTGTAATAAACTACATCAAGGAAAATCTCAATGAGGTAAAGCATACGACACTTAACCCCGAAGGCCCGGGCGTGGTCCGCATACATATGGTCCCGCCGAAATACGACGGACCCGAACCTGCCGGGAGTGTTGTCATACTGAACGGGCAGGACATCATACCCATCAATGTCTCGTGGGCGGTGCTGCTGTCGATGCTGATCGATGCCATCAATGAATACCATGGGAGGCCTATTGGCGATGAGGACGTAAAGAAGATCGTTGAAAGCACGGTCATAAGCGCCCGCAGCGTGTACAGGTTCATACCCAAGTCGGTCATAAGAAAAGACATCTTCAGGATAATGAACACGTTCAAGCAGATCGCATACAGGGAAGAGCCCGATGAGCAGATAGGGTATGTCAATATCGGGGAGTATGCGGATAACATGAGGGCTCCGCACAGGATGGATCTTATGGTGTCTGCGATGACAAAGGAAGGAAAATGGCACTGCAACCAGCACTGCATCCACTGCTACGCGGCCGGGCAGGAACAGGCGGAGGAGACGGAGCTTTCAACACAGGAATGGAAACAGATAATAGACAGGTGCAGGCAGGCATGCATACCGCAGGTGACTTTCACCGGAGGTGAGCCCACCATGAGGGACGATCTTATCGAGCTCATAGAGCATGCAAGCTGGTTCGTGACGAGGCTTAACACGAATGGAATAAAGCTTACGGAGGAATACTGCCGAAAGCTTATGGATGCATCTCTTGACAACGTGCAGATAACGTTTTATTCACACGATCCGGCGGTGCATAACGAACTTGTCGGCGCACCGATGTATGAACAGACCCTCGCAGGGATCAAAAATGCGCTCGCCGCAGGCCTCAACCTGAGCGTCAACACGCCGCTGTGCACAAAGAACAGGGACTATGTGAAGACACTTGAATTCCTGCATTCGCTCGGCGTGACATATGTTACGTGCTCGGGACTCATTACGACAGGAAATGCCGCTACCGAGCAGTCCGAGAGCCTTCAGCTTTCTGCGGATGAGATAAGGACGGTCCTTAAGGATGCGGTTGACTATGCGTACGCAAATGACATGGAGATAAGCTTTACTTCGCCCGGATGGATAGAGGCCGAGTTCTTCGAGGAGAACGGCCTGTCGACACCGACGTGCGGTGCGTGCCTGTCAAACATGGCGATAACCCCGGGCGGCCATGCTGTCCCGTGCCAGAGCTGGCTTTCCGGCGCGGACCTTGGCAGCTTTCTCGAAGAGGACTGGGAAAAGATATGGTATAGCGGAAAGTGCGAGAACAGAAGATATTATAGCGCCCTGATGACCGGACAGTGCCCGCTCAGGAAGGAGAAGGGAGGTTCCTATGAGAAATAAGATCACGGTATTTGCATTAAGCCTCCTTGCGTTTGTGATGGTCTTCGCCATGCCGGTCATGGCCGACACCGATGAGATATTAAACTATACGATCACGGTAGACGTCAACAAGGATGCGACCTTAAACCTTAACTACCACTTAGACTGGAAGGTGCTCGACTCGGGCTCGGGGATCGGGCCGCTCACATGGATGAAGATAGGGATACCTAACAGGCATGTACTGTCCACACAGGGACTTTCCGCCACGGTAGACCACATAAACCTGTCGGGGAATTATGCGGAAGTATACCTTGACAGGGAATACTATGAAGGCGATGTTGCGAGCGTTGATTTTCTCATAGTGCAGGATTATATGTACCAGGTCGACAAGCTGAAGGAGGGGGAGACGGTGTATTCGTTCACTCCCGGATGGTTCGACGACATAGATGTGGATGAGCTCGTTATCAGATGGAATAACGAGAACTGCGTTTCATTCTCGCCCGAGTGCACCATGGAGGGAGACTACAACGTCTGGAAGACAAGGCTTGATAATGGTGACCGTTTCACTGTCACGATGGTGTACCCGAATGATGCGTATGGCTTTGATCTGTCAAAGAGCAGCGAGGACGGGAGCAGCTTAGGAGATACGATCGCCGAGCTGATCGGAATGATCTTCGGCATACTTATGCTCGGCGGATTCGTCGCATTCCCGATACTGCTCGGATACCTGTTCAACCGCGGCTTCGGCGGGAACAGTCCTACGATAAACAAGACCACCAGGGTGAAAGTCACCTACTTCGACTCCTGTCCCGGATGCGGAGCTCCGAGGAAGGAAGGGGCAAAGTTCTGTGAATACTGCGGAAAATCACTGGTCAAGAGTGAGGAGACGATCACAGACGAACAGCTGAAGAAGGAAGAGAAGGCGGCCTCGGCATTTACGAAGAACGGCGAGTTCAGGTACGGCTCAGCGCCGAACACGTTCATAAGGGTCACGTCTGTAAGGGTTCCAAACCCGCATTACCGCGCCCCGTCAAGGAGCAGCGGGGGACACCACAGCTCATGTGCGCACAGTTCCTGTGCCTGCGCCTGTGCATGCGCCTGTGCGGGAGGAGGAAGGGCCGGATGTACGACCAAGGACTTCTACAATACGAACCTTAAGCTCGCCGCGCTCAAGCGCGCCCTGAAAGTAAAAGGTGCCGGAACATCCGGCAAAAAGGAGGCAGGGATTGACGGATGAGATTCTGAGGAAAAAAGCCGAAGAGATTGACGGGATCATCGAATCCTACCTGCCAGTTCCCGAAGGCGAGGCGGCAACCGTCATCAAGGCCATGAACTATAGCATCCATGCCGGCGGCAAGAGGCTCCGCCCGCTTCTGATGCAGGAGATGTACCGCATGTTCGGCGGGAAGGATGACGGCGTCATCAGGCCGTTCATGGCTGCGATAGAGATGATACATACATACTCCCTGTGCCATGATGACCTGCCCGCAATGGACAATGACGACATGAGGCGCGGCAAGAAGAGCACACATGCCGAGTTCGGAGAGGCCATGGGCATACTGGCCGGAGACGGCCTTCTGAATTATGCTTTTGAAACGGCGCTGAAAGCGTTTGATACGATCAGCACCAATACAACGGATATGGCAGCAAAAACAAAGCGTATCTGCGATGCCCTTTCCATACTGGCGGCCAAAGCCGGGATTTACGGTATGATAGGCGGACAGACCGCGGACATAGAATCAGAGGAAAGATCCGACGTTTCAATGGAAACGGTCAGGTATATACATGAGAACAAGACCGCGGCCATGATAGAGTCTTCGATGATGATTGGCGCTGTTCTCGCCGGCGCATCTTCCGATGAGGTGTCCGCAGTCGAACGGATAGCATCGGATGTAGGCAATGCTTTTCAGATAGAGGATGACATACTCGATGTTGTCGGTTCCGATGAGGCACTCGGCAAACCCGTCGGGAGCGATGAGAAGAACGGCAAGACCACATATGTATCGCTTGCCGGGCTTGAGAAGGCCAAAGCGGATGTGCGAAGCCTTTCGGAGAGGGCGGTAAAAAGCCTTGGGGAACTTGGAGGCGCAGGCACCGAAGACGGACTTTTTCTAACTGAACTGATCAAAAGCCTTGTTGAGAGAGACCGCTGATTATGCTATAATTTCAGGTCAGAGACCAACAGCCATAAAGGAGAGCAAGGTTGCCTAAAAAGATCGCACTGTTTGCGTGCGGATGGGCCTTTGACCTGCTGCATGATTATGCAAAGGGCGCGGCAAAACGCATGCACGGGCTTGATGTGGACCTGTATATATTTGTGTGCTATCCGCCCTATGTGGAGGCAGAATCCCTGAAGACGGGGGAGCTGAACATATTCAGCCTTCCGTTCATAGAGGATTTTGACGGGACCCTGGTACTGGGAAATGCCATAGACCATGTCGGTGTCTATGATTCCATCATCAGAAGATGCCAGGATGCAAAGATTCCGGTCGTTTCCACGGGCCGGACGGATGACTATGCCTATTTTGTCGGAAGCGACAATTATGACGGGGCAAGAAGCCTTTATACACATCTCATCGAGAAGCACGGGATAAAGAAGCCCGTATTCATCGCAGGCAATGTCAACAACGAAGACTCCAACACGAGATATGAGACCCTTTGTGAAGTTATGAGGGAGCATGGGCTTGACGGCGACAATGTTGAGCGGTTTTACAGCATGTGGGAGCCAAAGCTCACGGTAGACCATATAAGGGAGAAATACTCAGACAGGAATGTGCCTCTCCCGGATGCTTTCATATGTGCCAATGACAATATGGCGATAGCTGCGTGCCTTGCGCTTGAGGAGATCGGATATGAGGTTCCGAGCGACACGCTGGTGACCGGATATGACAACGATTACTCTGCCGAAATATACTCGCCTTCGATCACGAGCGTTGACCAGAGATTCAGCGACCTCGGATCGTACGCACTGCGCATGCTGCTGGATGTGATAGACGGCAACAAGAGGAACAAAGAGGTATATATCGGATGTGAGCTGTTTGAGAGCGAGAGCTGCGGATGCAGGTGCATGAGGGATCTTGAATACATGCGCAGAATGCAGGGCAAGAGTGTGTTCTATAACCGCATGATGGACACGATCTTCGAGCGAAATATCTCATCGATCGAAAACCGGACACTATCCGGTTCCACATACGAAGAATTTGAGAACAACATGAGGGAAGCATTTGCGGACGAGGTTTCATATATAGGAAAGACTTTCCACATGGTGCTTGAGCCGAGCTTCCAGAAGGCCATGTCAAACCTTGAGACAAAGTTTCGGACGAACGGCTACAGCAGGATCATGAATGCAGTCATCTCGATGGAGAACGGGAAGATGATGAATTTCCCCGAGTTTGAATCGCGCAAGCTCGTGCCTTATATAGATCCTGCGCTGAAGAACAGGGTGTTCATCTTTGTTCCGATACATGAAGGCACTGACAATTACGGATACATGGTTTTCGGGGACAACGTGGATGTCCTCGGGAACGGCAACCATCTGTATGAGTTCATATCCCGCATAGACGTTATCATGTCAAAGGTCAGGCAGAACATAAGCCTTCGTGTCCTTAACAAGAAGCTCGTGGAGCTGACCGAGACAGATGTGCTGACCCATGTCAAGAACAGACAGGCATATGCGACCAAGGAGGCCGAGCTCAACTCAGTCATAAGATCGAAGGCAAAGATAGCATTTGCCCTGGGTGTATTTGACATCAACAACCTCAAGAGGATAAATGACGGCAGGGGCCATGAGTCGGGGGATGCATATATAGTCAACTGCTGCTCGATGCTCTGCAAGATATTCAGGAGCAGTCCGGTATACCGTATCGGCGGTGATGAATTTGCGGTGCTGCTTCAGGGCGATGACTATGAGAAGCGCGACGAACTGATGAAGCTTGTCAAGAAAAGGATATTCGAGATCGCGGCCACCAACCCGCCTCCCGAAGGAATGGTATCTGTTGCCGGTGGGCTGGGCGTATATGAACACGGCCGGGACGATAGGGTTGCGGAAGTTTTTGCAAGGGCCGATTCGGCCATGTATGAAGATAAAGTAAGGATGAAGGAGAAAGGACATGAGATTAATTACAAGATCTGATTTTGACGGACTCGCATGCGGAGCACTGCTTCTTGAGGCAGGCATCGTGGACAACTGGAAGTTTGCACATCCGAAGGATCTGCAGGACGGGCAGGTGGAGATAACATCCGATGACTGTCTGGCAAACGTTCCGTTCGTTCCCGGCTGCGGACTGTGGTTCGACCACCACTCAAGTGAGGAGGAGCGAAACGAACTTGAGGGAAAATACAAAGGAAAGTGCGACAGTGCTGCACCTAGCTGTGCAAGAGTCATATATGAGTACTACGGCGGAAAGGAAAAGTTTCCGCAGTTTGACGATCTTATGGAAGCAGTGGATAAGGTCGACTCCGGAAACCTTACGATAGATGAGATACAGAATCCCAAGGGATGGATACTGGTCGGGTTCCTCATGGACCCGAGAACCGGTCTCGGAAGATTCCGCAATTTCAGGATCAGCAACTATCAGCTTATGGAAGAGCTCCTCGTTGCATGTGCCAAGAAGACAACGGAAGAGATACTCGCTCTTCCCGATGTCGTGGAGAGAATAGATCTTTATGAGGAGCAGACAAGGAAGTTCCGTGAGATGGTCACCGAGCATACGGAAGTGTTCGGAAACCTCATAGTCACTGACCTGCGCGGTGTAGAGACGATATACACCGGCAACCGTTTCCTCATCTACAGCATGTATCCGGACCAGAACATCTCCGTATGGATGACCCCGGGCAAGGGCGGACAGGGCCTTGCATGTGCGGTAGGCTACAGCATACTGAACAGGACGGCGACACTCGATGTCGGAAGCCTCTGTCTCAAGTACGGCGGCGGCGGCCACGAGAAAGTCGGCACCTGCCAGTTCGCCTCATACGAGGACGCCTGTGTGATGCTCGAGGAACTGAAAAAACTCGCAAATGCTTAAGCGGATGTGATGAGAATGACAAATGCCTGATGCGAAAGCGTCAGGCATTTTTTACAGAGTATCCCGGATCCTTTATCATGCAGAGAAGATTTGTGTAAATTGAGCGGAACATTGTGCCCCGGGAAAGGAAATTTACTGCAGGAAGGCAGGAGACCTATATGATCTTGTATTTTAGCGCCACAGGCAATACGGAGTTTGTTTCAAAGAAGCTGGCTTCATATCTTAATGATGACTGCATCAATCTTCTGGACAGGATAAAGGGGCATGACTATTCAGAGATATACTCCGAGAAGCCGTTCGTTATCTGTGCGCCGATCTATGTGTGCGAACTGCCACGGTTTTTCGCATCGTATATCAAAAATGTAATCCTGACCGGCAGCCGGGATGTGTACTTTGTCCTTACCAGCGGCGGATACACCGGGATCGGGGGTGTCCTGGCCAAAAAGATGATAAGAAACAAGGGCATGAACTTTAAAGGATATGATGAGCTTAAAATGCCCAGAAACTATATTGCAAGTGACACATATTCCGAACTGACGGAGGACGAGATCATCAGACGGATCACTGATTCTGAAGGCAGGATACCAAAGATCGCGGAAAAGATACGTAACGGCAGCCCGCTTAAAGCCCGCCATGTCTGGCTGTTTGAACTGCTGATCACCCTTCCGTTCAATCCAATCTGGTGCCGGTTCGGCCATGGCGTAAAGAAATTTTACGCAGGCGATAAATGTATCGGCTGCCAAAAGTGCGCAAAACTGTGTCCGCTTAACATCATACATATCGAGAACAGAAAGCCGGTATGGAATGGCAGCAGCTGCGCCCACTGTATGTCCTGCATACAGAACTGCCCGACAGAGGCTATAGAGTATGGCAATATAACGCAGAAAAAGAAAAGATACGTTTTCAGAAAATATAAAACCTGACTCCAATAATTTGTATTTGTGTGTTGATTGATTTTTGGTGAAGGAGGTAGGATAAATGTCAGAAATAAGAGAATTCAGAGACGAAATAATGTCCACACTCGGACAGATGGGAGAACGATTTGAAGCCATGGATCAGAGAATGGATGCTATGGATCGTAAAATGGACCGCAGGTTTGATGAACTCGATTCAGATGTGATTGAAATCTGCAATCAGATGGGAAAACTTCATAATGAAACCCTTGAGAAGTTCAAGACCATGGAAGGTCATATAAAAGGCGTTGAGATACTCTGCGGGATCAACCGGATAACGCCGGACATTATGGACAGGGTTGATGTTGTGTAAAAGGCGGTGCGTAAGCACAGTGAGCAGATCGAAGAACTGAACCTCAAGGCAGCATGCCAGCAGTGATGGATATTTAATGAAGACAAACAGTCCCGAAGCGAAAAATGTTCGTTTCGGGATTATTATTTGATTCATTTCATAATTATAAATACTATGTAAACCCGAGGGGTGAAAATCAGGGGTTTGGGAGCTTGATGTCAGAAAAAGGAATTATGGGAAAAGAAGAGAAACACAAGATATAGTGTTTTTTGAATTGAAAAGCACAATAAAAAGTGGTTGTCATAACAATTATTATTGTATATAATGCAGATGTAGGTTTGTAGGTATCTCTA
>JAILRP010000041.1 GCA_024698075.1 Lachnospiraceae bacterium | reverse complement strand
GGCAGTAGAATCGATTGATCTTTCAAGGTTCAACAGGAAGCCCGGAAATGATGATACGGATACCGAATCCGAACCCGAACCCGCTCCGGCACCTGCCGCTCCCATTGTGGTACCGCCTACGGACATCATCCCTGCCGTACCCGGAGATGCTCCCATTTCAGTCGTCATTCCTGCGGGAATCGCCGGCGCAATAGAAGGCTCGGGAGTTGCAGGAGCCAGAGTTGAAGAGTCCGCAGCCGAGACGGTAAGGCCGATAGCTTCACTCAATCCCGTATTTACGAAGGAAGATCTTAAGAAGGCTGACGGAAACCTTGTTAAGCTTGAGGATAACGAAGTTCCCCTTGCGGCAATGCCTGTAGAGGACGGAATCGACATGAGCTGGTGGTGGATCCTCATCATTGCCCTCCTTGGCGCAACAGGCAAGAAGATGTATGATGAGCACCAGAAGAAGGCTGCGGCAAAGGAAGAGGCAAACAGATAAGGACCGGGATCCGGTAATGGTCAGCCGGCAAGAACCCGCGCATTAGGATTCGTCTGTTATATTCCGTAAATACAATGATGATCGTATATTCAGGCACCGCTTATGCGGTGCCTGAATGCATGCGGCATAACCTTAAACACATTGGAGAGAGGCATACCTCACAGATATAATAACACTGTTATCTATTAAATAATCCTTGCGTCCTCCGCCTTCCGAAATTACTATATTGTATTGTTGGATACATCTTGGACGCAAATGTATATTACATGTGATATAATCTGAAGATGAATCAATAGATGGAATGGACCACCAACCCCGTCCCGGGGCCGCTCGGGACGGAATAAACATTATGGGAGGACGACATGTCATACGAAAGGATAAGAGAGCAGGTATTCTGCCAGGAAGTTGAAAAGAAGCTTGACTCGGAGGCCGAAAGGCGGTACGGAAAAGGGCTCGGAGAGCTCACCGATGCTGAGATATATGCATGCCTCATGCAAGTGACGAAAGATTTTACCGCATCTACGGAGCGTATAAGCGGTGATAAGAAGATATACTATATTTCGGCTGAGTTTCTTATTGGAAAGCTCCTTTCCAACAATCTCATAAATCTCGGAATATACGACAGGGTAAAGGAGATCCTGAAAAAGCACGGAAAGGACCTTGCCGCCATAGAAGAGGCGGAAAAGGAGCCTTCGCTCGGAAACGGCGGGCTAGGCCGGCTTGCGGCGTGCTTCCTCGACTCGATAGCGTCGCTCGGTCTGTGCGGCGACGGCATAGGGCTCAATTACCACTTCGGACTGTTCAGGCAGGTATTTGCTGACAGGCTCCAGACCGCGGTGCCCGACGAATGGCTCGGCAGCGGCATTGACAGATCGTGGCTCAAGAAAACGGATATTTCCTTTGAAGTTAGCTTCGGCAAAAAGAAGGTCAGATCCGTGCTCTATGATATAGATGTTATCGGATACGAGAACGGCGTGAACAGGCTCCGTCTTTTCGACCTCGAGAGCGTTGATGAATCGATTGTAAAGTCCGGCATAACCTTCGAAAAGGAGGACATAGAGAAGAACCTGACGCTTTTCCTCTATCCGGATGATTCCGATGAGGCTGGCAATCTTCTTCGCATATACCAGCAGTATTTCATGGTGTCGAATGCGGCGCAGCTGATCCTTAAAGAACTTCATGAGCAGCAGATAGACCTTCATGAGATGGATAAGCATGCGGTGATCCAGATAAACGACACGCATCCGACAATGGTGATCCCCGAGCTCATCAGGATACTGACCGAGGAAAAGGCCATGTCGATGGATGAGGCGATAGATGTCGTCTCAAGGACATGCGCGTACACGAACCATACGATACTCGCGGAGGCGCTCGAAAAGTGGCCGCTTTCCTACCTTGAGAAAGTCGTTCCCCAGCTCGTTCCGATAATAAAGGAACTCGACAAGAGGGTAAGAAGCACTTTCAAGGATAAGAAGGTATGGATAATCGATGCCGACAAGCGCGTCCACATGGCGCATATCGACATACACTACGGATTTTCCGTAAACGGCGTTGCCGCTCTTCATACCGAGATACTAAAGCAGAACGAGCTCAACCATTTCTACAAGATATATCCGGAGAAGTTCAACAACAAGACGAACGGCATAACGTTCAGAAGATGGCTCATGTCCTGCAATCCGGAGCTTGCCGGCACGATAACATCGCTTATAGGGGATGCCTGGAAGGCTGATGCGTCAAAGCTTGAAAAGCTCATGGACCATATCGATGATGAGAGCGCTATAGCGGCTGTCATGGCGGTCAAGAGCACCAAGAAGGAAGAGCTCATTAAATATATCAGCGCACATGAGGGCGTCGATTTTCCTGCGGATGCGGTCTTCGACATACAGATCAAGAGGATGCACGAATACAAGCGCCAGCAGATGAACGCTCTCTATATCATACATAAGTATCTTGAGATAAAGTCGGGCAGGAAGCCGAAGCGCCCGCTTGCGTTCATATTCGGAGCGAAGGCGGCACCCGCATATGTCATCGCACAGGATGTCATACATCTGATCTTATGCCTTCAGGAGATCGTTAATAACGACCCCGACGTTTCACCGTACATGAAGGTCGTCATGGTCGAGAACTACAACGTCGCTTACGCGGAAAAACTCATCCCCGCCTGTGACATCTCCGAGCAGATAAGCCTTGCGTCAAAGGAGGCTTCGGGAACCGGAAACATGAAGTTCATGCTGAACGGTGCTGTCACTCTTGGTACGATGGATGGTGCGAACGTTGAGATACATGACCTTGTCGGGGACGATAACATCTATGTTTTCGGAAAGGATTCCGACACCGTTATAGACCTCTACGCAAAGAGCGCATACGTGTCTAAGGATTATTACAAAAAGAGCAAAGTCATAAAGGAAGCGGTCGACTTCATCACGGATAAGAAAGTGCTGACCGTCGGCCATAAGGAAAACCTTGTAAGGCTGCAGAAAGAGCTTCTCAATAAGGACTGGTTCATGACGCTCCTAGATCTTGAGGAATATATCAAGGTCAAAGACAGGGCATTCGCCGATTACGAGGACAGAAAGTCATGGGGCAGGAAGATGCTTTCGAACATCGCAAAGGCCGGATTCTTCTCATCGGACCGCACGATAAGCGAGTACAATAGGGACATCTGGCACCTTTCATAGCAAAATGGACCAAAAGAGTGAACGGAAAAAGACGCTCACCGTCATAATGCCTTGCAGGGATGAGGAAAGCACGGTCGGCATATGCATAGACGAGGCGGCCCGCATGATGGCAGGGCATGGCATAGAGGGTGAGATCATAGTCGCCGACAACGCATCAGGCGACGCATCGGCAGAAGTGGCACAGGCCCATGGGGCAAAAATCGTGTATGAGCAAAGATGCGGATACGGATACGCGATAAGGCGCGCCCTCAGCGAAGCTTCGGGGGACATCATCCTTATCGGCGACTGCGACACGACATATGATTTTTCCGAAGGGTTCGCTATATATGAGATGCTGGCTTATGGCGGATATGACATGGTCATAGCCGACAGGTTCGCAGGAACTATCGAGAGGGGCGCAATGCCGCTCTCCCATGTGCTCGGGGTTAAGGTCCTGTCGTATTTCGGAAGGATTCGATTCCGCACGGATGTGAAGGATTTTCACTGCGGTCTCCGGGGCCTTACAAAAGAAGCGCTTGCAAAGATCAGACTCCGTACCGGAGGCATGGAATTTGCCACGGAGATGATAGCCGAGGCATCTGCCGGCGGACTCCGGATTGGACAGACGGCGGTCACGCTCAGAAAATGCTCATATCCGAGAAAATCAAAGCTTAACGCCGTCCGCGACGGAGCACGGCATCTTCACTATATCCTGTTTGGATCCTGCCGGTGAGGACCGGGCTGGAAAATGCCGAAAAAAACCGTAAGATCAGCGATTTTCAGCGTATTTTCGCTTGCGTTTTCTGTCATATTATGGTATTATTGTCACAAGAAAATGACATTGGACTTTTGTTTAGAGGAAATGTGACATGAGAGTCGGAGCAGTAAGCATGGCGGCACCTATGCCGTACGTTTACAACACAAATGCAGTTAACAGGGCTTCAATGAACAAGATCGAGCCGATCGAAGATGATCTTTTGAGTTCCAAGACCGGTTTCGAGAGTTCGGAAGAGAACGAGAACATGAATCCGCTCGCGGTGGGTGAGACGAAGGATTTCGGAACTATTCTCGATATGCAGATGCAGATGGGCATGCAGAATGCAGCGAGGCTCGGTTTATAAGTACTGTGATCAAGGCGGGATTTCCCGCCTGTTTTTTTACATTTGCCATACTGGGGTCGGAGCCGGTCTTAGACCGGCTTTGTCATATGCAGGCAGGAGGGGCCCATTGAAGATGGGAGGAACCTGGCTGCACGTGGAGCGCCATTCCCCGAAGGGGAATTCAGGATGGCGCGACACTCCTTGATATATGCAGGCAGGGGAAAATGAAAGACATTTTATCGGTTGAAAATATGAGGCGGAGCGATGCACTGGCCATAGAGGCCGGAACATCGGGGCGCGAGCTCATGATGCGCGCCGCCCGGGGCATTTATGAGAGCGGAAGGTGGGAAGAGCCCGTTGCCGTCATGTGCGGCGCCGGAAATAACGCCGGCGACGGCTATGCCTTAGCGCTCCTACTTAATGAAGCCGGAATGGAATGCACCGTATTTCTGGCCTATGAGGATAAGTTCTCCGCAGACGGCAGGTACTATCATGATGAATGCGTCAGGGCCGGAATACCCGTGCGCCTGTGGGATGGCCCGGCAGGGGCTTCGCAGCTTGCGCACTATCTAAGCATCGCCGACTGCCTTCTCGGCACCGGCTTTAAGGGAGCCGTCCGCGAGCCGCTTGCGGGCATGATAGACAGCATCAATTCCACCGGGGCATATATCGTCAGCGCCGACATCAACAGCGGTCTTAACGGGGACAGCGGAATGGCCAAAAAGTGCGTCATATCAAAGCTGACTGTTTCGGTCGGAGGCTTTAAGCCCGGGCATTTCCTCAATATGGCCAAGGATGTCATGGAAGAGAAAGTCAATATCGACATAGGCATAAAGCCCGTTAAAGAGCCATACGGCCTCATTGAGAAAAGTGACGTAAAAGAATTCTTCGGAGTCCGGAAAAATCATTCAAACAAAGGAACATACGGCTATGTCGCACTTATAGGCGGGAGCACGAGATACAGCGGAGCCATAAGGCTTGCGGCTTATGCGAATGCCGCCATGCGATGCGGGGCGGGGGTGGCAAAGATCGCAATGCCTTCTTCCGTTGCCGGACAGGTTATGCCGCATATACTCGAGAGCACGCTTTTCCCACTTTCCGAGGAGGTCAGTGTAAACGGAAATGCCGAGATAAGGTTTGATGCGGCAGAGGCGCGCGAACTTCTGAAAAATGTGAGGTGCGCGGCATTCGGAATGGGCATCGGGACCGGAGAGGGTGCAGCCGCCATGCTCGAATACCTCCTGTCGGAGTATGAAATGACCCTCATAGTCGATGCAGACGGACTGACGCTCCTGTCGAGCATGGATAAGGATAAGATCAGAAGCAGCAGATGCAGCCTCGTTCTGACACCGCATGTTCTGGAGTTCTCCCGGCTTACCGGACTTGAGAAGGACAGGATAACTGAGGATCCGATAGGAACTGCGGCAGGTTATGCAGAAGATACCGGTGCCGTTGTGCTCCTAAAGGGCAGTTCTACGGTCGTGACAGACGGAAAAATGGTTTACATAACTGATAGAGGATGCCCCGGAATGGCAACCGCAGGAAGCGGTGATGTCCTGTCGGGAATACTTGCCGCAACGGCATCACAGCGTTTTGAGCGGGACGGTCATCAGGAGAGGAGCCTGTGCCTTGCGGCCGCAGTGGCCGCATACATTAACGGAGCTGCCGGTGAGGCGGCGCAGGACCTTTACGGGAGCGTCAGCATGACCTCGGGGGATACGGCGGCTGCCATAGCTTCTGTCCTGAAGGGGATATAAGATCCGACAATTTGTATTAATTTTCAGAATTGTGTGACAAAAACCACAAAATGTGGTATTATATTAACTGCCGGATGGGGGCCGGCATCGGAGTATAAGTAATAAGGAAGTGTTTTACAGTTGCCTGAAGAGGGGAAAAAAGGCCCGGGATTTATCGAAAAAGCATGCGCATTCATAGTTGACAAGAGGAACCTGTTCTTCCTGATCTTTCTGATCCTTGCGATCTTTTCCGCATTTTCAAAAGACTGGGTTAAAGTTGAAAATTCTTTAGCGTATTATCTGCCTGATACCACAGAAACAAAAAAAGGGATCGACCTGATGGACGAGGAGTTCGTGACGTACGGAAGCTGTACGTTCATGGTTGCGAACGTCTCGTATGAACAGGGAGAGAGGCTCGCCAGGAGCATCGGCGAGATGGAGGGTGTATTTTCCGCCGATTATTCGGACACGCCGGAGTACTACAACAACGGATGTGCGAAGCTGGCGGTGACTTTCGAGTACCCCGAGACCGATGAGAGGTGCCTCGACGCACAGGACAGGATCAAGGACTACCTGCGTGACTGCGACTACTATCTTGATACGAGCCTCGGGGATATTTCCGCTGAGCTCATCAAGAATGAGATGAGCACAATCTCGGTCATCGTCGTGATCATCGTGCTCGGAGTTCTCCTCATCACGACCGAGGCATATGCGGAGATCCCGGTTCTGCTGATCACTTTTGGCGGAGCCGCGGTGCTTCAGATGGGAACGAACTACGTGTTCGGGACGATAAGCTACGTCTCCGATTCGGTCACGATAGTGCTCCAGCTGGCGCTTTCCATAGACTATGCGATCATATATCTGAACCGGTACAAGGAAGAGCACCGGACGCTTCCGCCGCGTGAGGCCGCGATAAAGGCGCTCACAAAAGCCATCCCCGAGATCTCGGGAAGCTCCCTTACGACGATAGGCGGCCTTATCGCCATGACTTTCATGCAGTTCAAGATGGGACCCGACATGGGCATCGTGCTCATAAAGGCCATCCTTTTAAGCCTTGTTTCCGTATTCCTTCTCATGCCCGGCGTCATCATGCTGTTTTCGGGCCTCATGGAGAAGACGAAGCACAGGAACTTCATCCCCAAGATATCGGCGGTCGCGAAATTTGACTACGCCACAAGGTTTTTCGTGGCGCCGCTTTTCATCGTGGTGGTAGTCGCGGCATTCTTCATTTCGGACAGATGCCACTACGCATACGGCTACAGCAGCATAACGCCGCCGATAAGGAACGAATCCCAGATCGCGAAGGACATGATCAGGGAGAACTTTGACACGAAGCCTTTCGTCGCAGTCATAGTGCCGGCGGGAGACCATGAAAAGGAAAAATCACTCCTTGCCGATCTTGAAGGAAGGAGCGAGGTCGACCATGCGGTGGGGCTTGCGAACACCGAGGCGCTCGGAGGATACACGCTTACGGACAGGCTTACGCCAAGGCAGTTCTCCGAGCTCATAGACCTTGACTACGAGGTTGCGGAGCTCGTGTATGCCGCCTATGCGATCGATGACAAGGACTATGCCAAAGCCGTTAACGGCCTTTCTGATTACAGGGTTCCCCTCATCGACATGTTCATGTTCGTACACAAGGAGGTTGAGGAGGGGTACGTCACTCTTGACGACGAAACGAAGAAGACGCTCGATGATGCCTACAGGCTCATGAACTTTGCAAAGACGCAGCTGCAGGGGGAGAACTATGTCCGTATGCTCGTGTACCTGGCGCTCCCGGAGGATGACCAGGACAGCATATACGGCTTCATCGACGAGATGCATTCGATGGCGGCCGTATATTACGACGAGTGCCTTGTGTGCGGTGAGAGCGTCAGCGAATATGACCTGAAAAAATCGTTCGACAGGGATAACCTGGTCGTAAACATAGTATCGATACTCGCGGTCCTTGTGGTGCTCCTGTTCACGTTCAAGTCCGCGGGGATGCCGGTCCTGCTCATCGCGGTGATCCAGGGGAGCATATGGATCAACTTCTCGGTCCCGACCGTGATGCATGATGATATTTTCTTCATGAGCTACCTCATAGTCTCATCCATTCAGATGGGTGCCAACATCGATTACGCCATTGTCATCGCCAGCCGGTATATGGAGCTTCGGGAGACGATGGGACGAAGGGATGCGATGATCGATACGATGAACTTATCGTTCCCGACCATCGTGACCTCAGGCCCGATGCTCGCGCTTGCGGGCATCACCATAGGAAAGCTCACATCTGATGTGGCGATATACAACATCGGGCAGTGCATCGGCCGGGGCACGATAATATCGATATTCATAACCCTGTTCGTGCTCCCGCAGATACTGCTCGTCGGAGACACGATCATATCAAAGACCGCATTTGTCATGAACATGCCGCTGAAGGGGCGCACTGCATCCGGACTAATACGTGTGGACGGCGCGGTCAGGGGCAGGATAAACGGCACGGTCACGGGCACAATGTCGGCGATCATACGCGGAGATGTTTCGGCGTTCATAGAAGCCGGCAGCATGGAAGTTCTGAGTGAGGATCCGCGGATGGAAGATGAGGCACATATCCCGGATGCTGCCGTGGCATCTGCCGTAAACGTTGTGCCTGCGCATGCCGTGAATGAAGCACCTGAATCTTCCGTGAACGCCGAGCATATATCTTCCGGGGAAAATCCGGGAACATTGGAAACAGATGTTAAACCGGATCCTTCATCAGCAAAGGAAAAAGATGAAGAGCCGCTTACGGCCGGAACAGGCGAAAAAGGTACGGAGCCCGGACAGGCTCAGGGATATGAAGAAAAAGAAGTGAAGGGGGATGAAGAAGATGCGTAGGATTATAAGATCCCTCCTCCCGATGATGATAATACTCGCACTGCTTTCGGATAGTGTATGCTATGCAAAGACAGACGATGCCGAAACCGCCGCAAAGACCGTGAGGTCTGCTGCAGAGCCCGATGGCGGAGATGATCCGGATGCTGCGGCGGAGGGCGGCGAAGGATCCGGGGAATCCGGGCAGACGGATGAAGCGGACGGGACGGGAGAAACAAAAGCCCCCTCAAGGCCCGACATTTCCGAGATGACCCATATAAGCATCGCTACTTATGAGGACTGGTGTGCTTTTGCCGGAAAATGCAGATTGGACTCTTGGTCGGCGGATAAGTATGTGACGCTTACCGAAAATATAGATTTCAACATGAAGGAATTCATACCGGTACCGTATTTTGCCGGAGTCTTTGAAGGAGACGGACATACGCTTAGCAAAGCCGCTTATACGAAAGAGATGGGCAGCATAGGAATCTTTTCGGTGACGGCTCCTTCGGCGGTCATCAGGAACCTGAATGTCATCGGCGTGATGAAGCCGTCGGGCCGGCCGGCCCTGATCGGCGGGATCGCAGGAGACAATTCCGGGCTCATTTCCAACTGCAGATATGACGGTTATGTGGAAGGATATGACCATATCGGGGGGATCGTGGGCTACAACGGACCGTCCGGCATAATTTCCGCATGCACAGTGACCGGCAAGGTGACAGGGCTTCACCATGTCGGCGGGATATGCGGGACCAATGCGGGGCTCGTGACGGGGTGTTCCGGAAAGGCAGACATCAATACGGTCACAAAGGAAGTGGAGACAGGGATCGCGGACATCAAGGTCGAAGAGATGTTCACGACGCTCATGAACCTCGGCAGGGAGGAAGGAAACAAGGTCTCACTCGATTCATCGACGGCACCCGTTGACATAGGCGGGATAGCCGGCAGCAGCACGGGCGAGATCAGCATGTGCAAAAGCGAGTCATCGGTTGGATATGATCATGTGGGATACAATGTCGGAGGTATAGCCGGGAGGCAGTCGGGATATGTGCATGACTGCTATAACAACGGGCCCATCCGGGGAAGGAAGGACGTCGGAGGAATAACGGGACAGGCGGAGCCCTATATAAGGCTCGACCTCAGCGCAGACATAATCGCCCAGATGAGCAAAGCCATCAGCGAGCTGCATGACAGTGTCGACAGGACGATAAAGGACACGGACAGCTCATCTGCTGTCGCATCTGCCAGGCTCAATGTCATCAAGAGCTTTGCGGACAGGGCGCTCGGGGATACGGGTTATCTTGCGAGCTCCACGACGGATTTTGTGAACGGCGTGGTCGGCTCGACAAATGAGATCATGGGAAGGATAGAGTATGTCGTGGATGAATCCTCCAAGAGCGGTGGACCCGTCGATGACCTGACGGATGCCGGGGCGGATCTTAAAAATGCTGCCGCGGATATCGAAAAGGCGGCTGAGGACCTTGACATATACGATTATCTGAATGATGCGGACAAGGCCAGGTATGACGAGGCAAAGAAGGCGATAAGGGATGCATCGGAAGAATATGAGAAGTACTACGAAGAGTTTTATGATTCACCCGAGGCCGAGACAAAGCGTGCCGACGCAAGGCAGGAATACATAGACCTGAAGGCCGATGCGGGAGAATGGCCTTCACACGATTATGATGAACTGTCCAAGGAGCAGAAGGCCGAGGCGGACCGTGCTGCCGAGGCAGCGGTCGCGGCGTGGGCAGCATCTTCCGCAAAGGATAAATATGACGATGCGCATTCTGCGGATACGCCGCCAAAGACTTATCTTGATGTGATGTCGGAAAATGCAGCCGTCATTGCGGATATCATCATGTCCCATGCGGACGAGATCGCGGAAAATGAAAAAAAGGACGGAAAGGCCGCGACGAAAGACCTAAAGAGGATGGCCCAGGACCTTAAGGATGCGGGGAAAGGGTTCAGGTCGATACTTAAGGACATCGCGGGAAGGGAGCCGGTACGGTTCCCCGAACTGTCCGATGAATACAGGTACCATACAAACAGCCTCGTATCAAACATACAGGGAATGAGCGATAACATCGGGACGCTCAATTCCGAGCTTCTCGGCGGGACCGACACGGTCTGCGCGGACCTTGAAGGCGTGAATGACAAGTTCAGCTCTCTGATGCTCCTGTTCACGGATGCCATGGACGGCGCACTTGACATGGATTATTCCGAGGTGTTCGAAGATGAGAGCAATGATGTGTGCTCTGACAGCACGGATGCCACGATAGCAGACTGCGAGAACAGCGGGAGCATCTGTGCGGACATAAATACGGGCGGGATCGCAGGAACAATGGCCGAGGAATATGATTTTGACCTTGAGGGCGATCTTACCGGTGTGAAGGATGCCGCGAAGAAATCGACCTACAGGACGAAATGCGTTCTGAGAAATGACAGGAACTACGGAGAGGTCAAAGGAAAAAAGAGCTATGTGGGAGGCGCCTGCGGACTGCATGAGATAGGAACCATACTGAAGTGTTCCGATTTTGCAAAAGTCAGCTCGGAAACATCAGACTACGTCGGAGGCATCGCGGGAAGATCCTATGGAACGATAAGGGAATCCTACGGCAAGGGGATACTGTCGGGACAGTCATACGTCGGAGGGATCGCGGGCGAAGGCGTCGATATCATAGAATGTGCGTGCATGCCGACGATAACACAGCACTCCGACCATGCCGGAGCCGTCACGGGCTGCGCCGATGACGGAGGGGTGCTTAAGAACAATGTGTTCGTAAGCGATACGCTTGCAGGCGTCGACAGGGTCAGCCTTGAAGGGAAGGCGGAACCGGTGACATATGCGCAGCTCATGGAGCTTGAGGGCATACCCTATGAGTTCTCGAGAATGAACGTTTCATTCATAGTTGACGGAAAATCCGTTGCCGACATTTCCAAGCGGTGGGGGGAAACGGTCTCCACAGACGAGATACCGGCGGCAAAGGCTGCCGAAGATGCTCTTGTGGACGATGGAGAGCCCCCGATACTTGAAGCCGACGAGTACATCGATTGGGAGTGCGATGAGACCATGCCGGTATTTTCAGACACAGAGATAACGGGCGACATAGTTAGGTACAGCTCGGCACTTGCGGGTGAGCAGGAGGATGGCGGCAGACAGTCTGCCATTCTTGTGGACGGAAGGTTCAAAAAGGGTGACAGGCTGGAGGTCACCGAGATCTCCACGGGAGACGGAACGGAAGAGGAATACATCATCACAATCCCCGATGACGGTCAGATGCGGCACAGGATCAGATACCGGAAAAGGGATGATTCCGATGTCGCGGTGCTCGTCGCAAAAGACGGCTTATACAGTGAGACGGAATGCGGCGCATTCGGAAGATACCTGACCTTTGAAGCGGATGGGAACAGCGTTTTCCTGAAGGTTGTAAAAAAGGAGCAGAAGGACCTCAGGCTGATGATCTGTGCGGCAGCCGGTTCTGCGCTGATCCTGGCGGCCGCTGCCATATGCCTTATAAGGCTCAGAAGACGCAGAAGACGCAGAAGATCCGGCAGGAAGACATAGGATGATATGATCGTGATTTTCGAACAAATCTGTTGACAGTTTACATAACAAATGGTAAGATGGGTTTGACTGATTAAGTCAAATCCATCTTTTTTGTTGGGCTATACCGGAGGAATGCCATGAATTCGAAATTTTTTGATGTCAAAAAGGATAAGCAGGATAAGATAATAAATGCCGCGCTCCATGTTTTTACGCTGAAGGGATACAGGGATGCGAGCACTGATGTCATAGTGAAGGAGGCAGGGATCTCGAAAGGCCTGCTTTTCCATTATTTTTCGAGCAAGCAGGGGCTGTATGATTTTATATGCGACTATAGCACAAAATATATGACGCTAGAACTGACCAGGACGGTCAAAAAGAGCGAAAAGGACGTATTCGGGCTTATGGCGCAGATCTCGCAGGCTAGGGTCCGTGTCATGAAGAACTATCCGTTCATGCCGAGGTTTTTAAAAAGCCTGAAGAATGAAGATGACCCCGAGGCGGCGGAAGCTATCGGCACGGCGGTGGAGGATCTGGAGAGGACATACAGGAACATCTACGATAAGATGGACAGCAGCAGGCTAATCAATCCGGAAGAGCTTCCGAAAGTCATCGATATCGTAGAATGGGTATGCGACGGATTTTTAAATGAGAGGTTCAAGAAGGACGACCCGCAGCCTGATGAGCTTTATGAGCAGTATTCGTTTTACCTGACGATGATCCGCGACCACTTCTATGCGAGCGAGAGCAACGAGGAGGTATCCATTGCGCGCGAGGACTTTTACGAGAGAAATGAGACGGTCATGAAAGAAATGCGCATGAACATGACTTTCGAGGAAAGGCTCATGGCCGGCAGGAAGCCTCTGGTCGAATCCGAGGAGGAGGAGACGGAAGAGGCCGAAGAAGAGGCCAAAGCGGATGATGATGCGGAAGATGAGGGAGACGAAAAGCCCGACGGGCCGGAGACGATAGATGACATTATCAAGGAAGCGGAGAAGAACATCTCCGATTCCGCGGGTAAGGACTGATGAAGGAAAAGCTTTACACGATACCCGTTAATGACGCGGTATCCGCGGGGGACGAATGCCCGCTCTGCTACGCAAAGCGCGAGCTCGAGAACGGCGCCATAGAATATGCCGTGGGCCCCGGCGCATCATACATGGAGAGCGACATCAGGGAGATGACCGACAGGACGGGATTCTGCGAACGCCATTTCAACATGATGTATAAGTACGGCAACCCCCTGGGCAATGCGCTCATTCTCTCAAGCCATATAAGAAAGGTGGCGGCGGATCTCAAAAAGGAGATGGCAAATTACAGCAGGGCAAAGGGCGGGCTGTTCTCAAAAGGCGGAGAGTCGAACGTCGAAAGATACATAGGAGAGCTTACCGGGAAGTGCTTTGTCTGCGATTACTACGGCGAGACCTATAAAAGGTATGTCGCGACGTTTTTTTATCTCTATGAGAATGATGAAGCTTTCAGGGAAAAGATAAGGGGCGGCAAGGGCTTCTGCCTGCCGCACATGAGGGAGCTCTTAGCTTCGGCACCCTCCAATCTTCCGGGACAGGCAGCCGATGATTTTTCGAAGATGCTCTTTGAGCTTCAGGCAAGGAACATCGACAGGATAGAAGAGGACATCTCGTGGTTTGTCGAGAAGTTCAAGTATGAGAACAAGGACAAGGACTGGAAGGAGTCAAAGGATGCGATACCGCGGGCTATCGGAAAGCTCGTCGGCGGATACCCGCAGGATAATGATTCCTGACAGTGGAGGATGAAGCCTTTCCCCAGCCGGTGCCGAACGAGCCGGCCGCAATGAGGCACCAACCCCTGATATCGGCGCTGCAGCTTATCGTCAGGCCGGAAAGATAGTTTCTGATTTCATCCCCGTCAGGGTCAAGGTCGATGCAGTTATATACATCATCGGGTCCGAGCACATGCGAGAGCGCATGGTCGGGCTCAAATCTGTTCTTTTTGAACGTGCCGAGCTTAAGCCCGGCTCTTTTTATCTTCAGCCCGGAAATATCAGGCATGGCAGCGGGCGCGAGGTATAGGCTGTCACCGAATGAAATGAGCCTCTCCTGGCAGTTTTCTATTGTCTGCCGGACAGTTGATCCGGGCCTCAGGGTATCCTCCAAAAAGCTTCTCAGAAGTGCATCATCGAACTGTTTTCTTCCGCCTTTCGGCGAAAATCCGCCCTTTTTCCGCGCACTGTCCGAAATCGGTCCCGAAGCGCGACCCGAACAGCCGGCTGCAGAAGAAAGATCCGAAGCACGGCACAGCACGGCCGCAAAGTGCCCCTCACCCCTGTGGGTGTGAGGATAGAGCCTGTGCTGTCCTGCAAGTGCGAAACCGGGATTTTCCGCAAGGAAGCTCTCTATCGCCCCTTCATCCTCTTCGGGGGAGAAAGTACATGTGCAGTAAACGATCCTTCCGCCTTCCGCAAGCATCGAAGATGCACAGGTAAGAAGCATTTTCTGCCTTTTTGCGCACATCTTCACATTCTCCGGACTCCATTCGTTCACGGCCTCGGGATTTTTGCGGAACATCCCTTCGCCCGAGCAGGGTGCATCGACCAATATCCTGTCGAAGTATGCCGGGAAGCGCTTTGCCAGGGCCATGGGGTCCTCATTTACGACAAGGACGTTGGATGCGCCCATCCTCTCTACGTTTTCCGACAGTATGTCTGCCCTTGACGGTATTATCTCATTTGCGACAAGAAGCCCCGAAGAGTCCATCAGGTCCGCGATCTGTGTAGTCTTGCCGCCGGGCGCGGCGCACAGGTCAAGAACCTTAAGGCCGCTGCCATCGATGCCGAGAACGGTCACCGGGTACATGGCCGAAGCCTCCTGTATGTAAAATACGCCCGCATCATGCAGCGCAAGCTTTCCCGGGGCGGCATCATCGGTATAGTAGAAGGCATTGGGGCACCAGCTGACTTCCTCCGGTGCGGGCATGCCCGTAATATATGAAGCAAGCTTTTCAATGTCCTTTCCACGCGTCCTCATCATGCTGATGCGCACGGATCTTACGGCAGGCTCATCATAGCTTTCTATGAACCCGTCATATTCATCGGCAAGCATGCGTTCCATGCGCTTTTTGAACTGTTCCGGAAGGCTTATCATATTGCTCATCATAACGTGAATTATAGCATCTGTAAATTTTTTGTAAAATTATAAAATAACAGTTTACACTTCATATACGCTGTGATATTATCTTTCAAGAACTTGGGGCGGGCGCCCCGGGAAACACAATATATTGTATTTATGTCTTAGGAGGGTGTTATGAAACTGATCTACCAGGTGGAAGATAAGGTCAAGCCGGGACCTCTTCTCGTATTTGCAATCCAGCAGCTTCTGGCTATCATGACGGCAACGCTCGTTGTCCCGATCATCGTCGGCAATGACATGAGTCCTGCGGCGGCTCTTTTCGGCGCAGGTTGCGGTACGCTCATCTATGTCCTGTTCACTCAGAAGAAGAGTCCTGTTTTCCTCGGCTCGTCATTTGCTTTCATCGGCAGCATGTGCGCCGCTTTTGCAGGCGCCACATCCGTTTCCCTCGGATACCTCGGAATGATAATCGGTGCGATCTTCGCGGGCCTTGTGTATGTTGTCATCGCCCTCATAGTCAATGCGGTAGGCGTTGACTGGATCAACAGGCTGATGCCTGCGGTCGTTATAGGCCCCACGGTTGCCATCATAGGACTTTCGCTCGCGGGCAATGCGGTCGGAGACATCACGACAGGCGGAGTCAAGGTTGACGGCGTATCTGTCGCAAGCCCTGTCGCGGCGCTTCTCGGAGGCCTTGTGACCCTTGCTGTAACGATGATCTGCAGTGCCTACGGCAAAAAGAGCGGACGCCTCATTCCTTTCATATACGGGATCCTGGCAGGATATGCATTCTGCCTCATACTTACGCTCATCGGAAATGCGGCCGGGATCGATTCCATTAAGCTCTTAAGCTTCGATTCGTTTGCGGCGCTCACGGAAGGCGGAGTAGGCATCACGACTTTCTTCTCGGTTCCGTCGTTTACGTTCCTGACCGCTTTCGGTGCGTTCGGCGAGGTGAACGGAACATACATAGGAACCGTGTTTGCGGCATATGTTCCCGTTGCATTCGTTGTGTTTGCGGAGCATATCGCGGACCACAAGAACATTTCCTCGATAATCGAGCGTGACCTCTTAAAGGAGCCGGGGCTTCACAGGACACTTCTCGGAGACGGTATCGGATCGATGGTCGGCGCGTTCTTCGGCGGCTGCCCGAACACGACATACGGCGAGTCAATAGGCTGTGTTGCGATCACCAAGAACGCATCCGTATATACGATTATCGCAGCGGCATTCGGTGCAATCATCATTTCCTTCATCTCACCGTTCATAGCATTCGTCAATTCCATTCCTTCATGTGTCATGGGCGGTGTCTGCATGGCCCTTTACGGATTCATCGCGGTATCCGGGCTGAAGATGGTCCAGAACGTGGATCTTAACAAGAATAAGAACCTGTTCGTCGTATCTGTCATATTGATCGCAGGCATCGGCGGACTCACGCTCACATTCGGATCTGTCACGATCACGAGCGTTGCATGTGCCCTTATCCTTGGCATACTGGCAAACATCCTTCTGAAGAACGCTCCGGAGGGCAATGAGTGACCGTATTGCCGGATTGACATGAAATGGCTCCCGTTATTGTAATGGCGGGGGCCATTACTGTATAATGGATATATGTCATCAAAAGAGAAGATCACCGAGAAACTTATAAGGCTTCTGGCACTGTTCATCGGACTCGTGATCGCACACCTCGGCGTCACGCTGTTTCTGCTTGCCGATCTCGGGGCCGATCCGTTCAATGTGCTGATACAGGGGCTGAGGCTCCTTGTCATCCGCACGGGGCTCATCGAGCCCACACACGGGACCGTCCATATGGCCGTGTGCTTCATCATAATTCTCATCCTGCTTGCCGTTGACAGAAGCTATATAAAGGCCGGAACCGTCGTCTGCATGTTCTGCGGCGGACCGATAATAGATTTCTTCACATGGTGCTTAGGGCCGCTCTCCATCGGCACGGCGCACATTGCCGTCAAGATACTGGTTCTCGTCATCGGATGCGTGATCCTGGCGTCCGGAATGTCTCTCGTGATAAGATCGGAGGCGGGCACGGGGCCGAACGACCTGGTCGCCGTCGTGATAAGCGACAAGAGCGGAAAAAGGTTCGGCATAGTCAGGATCATCACCGATGTTGCCTTTGTGCTCACGGGATTTCTGCTCGGAGGAAAGTTCGGCGCGGGAACCGTTATCTGCGCATTTCTTGTAGGGCCCGTGGCCGAAAGGTGCATGCGCACGTCGCAGGCGGCTGTGGATGCGCTCCTTGGGCTTTTTCTGAAGAAGGATAAGTAAGGCAGGGAAAAGGTTTTTCTGAAAATGGGAGGGACAAAAATGAGCATTGACCTTAATGTGATGCCTAAACTCGGATTCGGACTGATGAGGCTTCCCGAGAAGGACGGGAAGATAGACATCGGCCACGTCTGCCGCATGGTCGATAAGTACATGGATGCGGGGATGAACTATTTTGACACCGCATATATATATCACGGAGGCGCCTCCGAGACGGCGATAAAGGAAGCGCTCGTTGACCGCTATCCGAGGGAGAGATTCATGCTCGCGACCAAACTTCCGGCATGGGAGATGAGAGAGCGCGCTGACGTGGAGAGGATATTCAATGACCAGCTTCATAAGACCGGGGCCGGATATTTCGATCTCTATCTGCTTCATTCCGTAGAGGACGGCAGCAATTACGATACATACGTAAAGTATGACTGCTTCAGCTTCTGCATGAAGATGAAGGAAGAGGGAAAGATAAAGCACTTCGGATTTTCATACCACGGAAGCCCGGAGCTTCTTGAAAAAGTCGTAGATGCACATCCTGAGGTCGAATTCGTCCAGATACAGATGAACTATCTCGACAGGACCAATCCGGTCGTAAGGTCACAGGAGCTTTATGAGATACTCCATGCCCGAAACATCCCAATGATCATCATGGAACCCGTAAGGGGAGGCATGCTGGCGGAAATGCCGCCTGAGATCGAGGCTAAGTTCAAGGCCAGGCAGCCGGGTATGAGCGTGGCTTCCTGGGCACTGCGCTTTGCCGCATCGCTTCCCGGGGTCATGACCGTTCTTTCGGGCATGTCAAGCGAGGAGCAGATGGATGACAACATCAGGACTTTCACTGATTTCAACCCTATATCCGATGATGAGATGAACATCATAAACGAAGCCACCGAGCAGATACTGAAGGTGCCCCAGATAGGCTGCACGGGCTGCAGGTACTGCTGTGACGGCTGTCCGGCCAATATCAGCATCCCTGACGTATTCAGGACCGTCAATACGCTCCGCCGCTATCCCGATGACTGGAGATCGAAGAACTTCTACTCGCAGCTTCTCGGCAGAAGCGGCAGGGCATCGGACTGCATTGCATGCGGACAGTGCGAGAGGGTATGCCCGCAGCATCTTCCCGTCATAAATCTTATGAAAGAAGCTTCCGAGGTACTTGACTAATATTATCCGAAAGAAGTATTATATTACATGGCATATCCGGACGTCATTCATGAATTCCAAATGACATCCGGACCTGCCATAGCATCATCAGAAACATCGGGTGCGCATGCTTCGCGTCATTTCGAACCCGGTGTTAATCCCCAAAGTATACAAGACGATATTTGAGGTACATAGAATGATTTTTCAGACATTAAATGGCAAGTGGGTCATGAACGAGAGGGGCTCGGAGGCATTTGTTGAGGCCCAGGTCCCGGGATCCGTTCTGTCCTCTCTCCTTATCGGACACAGGACCAATGATCCTTTTTTCGGGGTAAATGAGGAAGAAGCCAGGGAACTGTTCAGAAAAGATTATTTCTTCTCGACTGAGTTTGAACTCATTCCGGAACTCTACGAGCAGGAGAGGATAATCCTGTGCTGCAAGGGGATAGACACCCTTTCAAGGGTATACGTCAACAACATGCTCGCAGGGACGACCTCGAACATGCATAGGACATACAACTTTGATGTAAAGCAGTATCTTCATCCGGGCATCAACATGGTCATGATCGAGCTGCTCTCGCCGATAAACTATATCGAGAACAGAACGCCGACCATGGGCAAGGAGATAAACTATGCACCGACCGGATGCATGCCGGGCAACCAGTATCTGCGCAAGGCGCACTGCATGTTCGGATGGGACTGGGGCGCAGACATACCCGACTGCGGCATATGGCGGAGCATCGACCTTATCGGCTACAGCCTCATCAGGATAGAGGATGTCCTGATCACTCAGACGCACGCCAAGAAGAAAGTCATGCTCGATATAGCGGTCAAGGCGCAGCTGATCAGAAAAGACCATTACATCATACAGGCCGAGCTTGTGACTCCTGACGGAAAAGTATCCGCGATCACCGAGACTCTTGAGGGAAGCGAAGTCACCCTCACGATGGAGATCGACAACCCGAAGCTCTGGTGGCCGCGCGGGTTCGGAGACCAGCCGCTCTACACCGTGAGCGTTTTCGCACTCGACATGAACGGCAACCAATGGGATTCCAAGTCATACAGGATAGGCCTCCGGACGATGGGAGTCAGCACGGACAAGGATGAATTCGGGCGTGAATTCTGCTTTGTCGTCAACAATGTCCGTATATTTTCGATGGGTGCGAACTACATTCCCGAAGATACGATATATTCCTTCATCACGAAGGAGAAGATGGATTACCTGTTAAAGAGCGCGGTAAAGTGCAACTTCAACACGATAAGGGTGTGGGGCGGAGGATATTACCCTTCGGACACTTTCTACGATCTGTGCGACGAATACGGACTCATCGTCTGGCAGGACATGATGTTCGCCTGCAACGTGTATGACCTGACGGATGATTTTGCGAAGGACATAACCGCAGAGGTTGAGGACAACGTAAGAAGGATGCGCCACCATGCATGCCTCGGGCTCATATGCGGGAACAACGAGATGGAGCAGGCATGGGTGGAATGGCCGGAGTTTGCCGCACATTCCGATGAACTGAGAAAAGATTACCTTCGCATATTCGAAGACATGATCCCGCAGATCGTAAAGACATGCGCACCGCAGACGTTCTACTGGCCGTCGTCGCCTTCGTCGGGCGGGCGCTTTGACAGGCCGTCAGATGAGACAAGGGGCGACGCCCACTGCTGGGATGTATGGAGCGGCCTGGCGGATTACGAGCATTACAGCGACCATACGATGCGCTTCGTTTCGGAGTTCGGCTTCCAGTCGTTCCCGTCGGTCAAGACCGTCAAGACGTATACGACGGAAAATGACCGCAACGTTTTTTCCAAGGTCATGGAAAATCATCAGAAGAGCCCCGACGGAAACGGCAAGCTCATATACTATCTGTCACATAACTTCCTGTTCCCGAAGGATTTTGAAAGCATGCTGTACCTGACACAGATAATGCAGGCCGTTGCGGTAAAGCGCGGCGTGGAGCACTGGAGAAGGAACAGGGGCTGCACGATGGGAACGCTGTTCTGGCAGCTCAACGACAGCTGGCCCGTTGCTTCATGGTCGAGCATAGACTACTTCGGCAGGTGGAAGCCGCTGCAGTATTTTTCAAAATATTTCTTTGCACAGATCGCGGGCTCGATCGAGAGAACCGGAAATGTCGTAAGCCCTTATGTAGTTAATGAGACGAGGGATTTTGAGACCTGGAGGGTCAAGATCTCTCTTCAGACGATGGAATTCCGTCTCCTTCATGAAGAAGAGCACGAAGTCGACATGGCGCCCTTCTCCGCGGTCAAGGTGTGCGAGATAGACTACTCCGACCTCATCCGCGGAATGGAGAACAGCGTGTTCGTCGAGGCAGAGTTCTATGATGAGGACGGCAACATACAGTCGACGGAGATAGACGTTTTCGTCAAGTACAAGTATCTTGACCTTGAGGGCTCGTCGATCTCATATTCGGTAATTGAGCTTGCCGATGAATACGTCATCCGTATGATGTCAGGCGGATTCGCCGCATTCGTCGAGCTCGATCTTCTGCAGGCGGATGCGATATTCTCCGACAATTATTTCCACTTAACGAGCAAAAGGGAAAAGACGGTCAGGCTCAAAAAGAGCGACATACGCTATCTGAATCCGAATGTTTCGGAGATCCAGAACAGGTACGAGCTCGAACAGCAGCTTGTGATAAGAACATTAAAGGATACATTCTGACATGGAACTTCCAAAGGATCCGATGATACTTTTAAGCTTTGTGAACACGAAGCTCCGCGATGAATACGCAAGCCTCGATGAAATGTGCGCCGCCACCGGTGCCGATAAGGAGCAGATCATCGCGGCACTTTCCGGGATAGGATACGAATACGACGAAGAGCTGAATAAGTTTACATAACTTGGATCATCCGGGCAGAAGATGCTTCAGAGAAGATTTTCAAGGATGAAGGAATAGATGTCCGACGACTTGTCGCGCCAGTGCTCGCACATGGCCCTCGCGCTGTCCTCGGTGGGCATGTTGATCTTGAT
>JAILRP010000049.1 GCA_024698075.1 Lachnospiraceae bacterium | reverse complement strand
GATGAGCATGCCATAGCCTTCCTTTCGAAGTGCAAGTCCGACGTGATGAAGTATCATTCCGGAAAACGGGCTCTCTATGCTAAAGACTAAAATGCCGACCGTACGGGTGCGGTTTGTGACGAGCCCTCTGGCAAGCTCATTTACCTCATAATGAAGCTCTTTGATGGCAGCCTCGATCTTCACCCTGTTCTCCGGCAGAACGTTTCCGCCGTTAAGATACTTGGAGATGGTCGCAAGGGACAGTCCTGTTTTCTCTTTGATATCAACAATCGTTGCCGACATATGATGTGATTCCTTTCATTGTCATGAAGCGCTTCGTTTATTGTACCAAGAATACGGAAGATATACAACACCGGCCCCTGTCAGGCATTCTGCTTTCTAATATGTTCCTCTGTAAAACCGGCTTTTGCAAATCCGCCGTTCCCCGAGACAAACAGCGAACGGTCACTCTCTGAATACACGAGTTCGGTAAAGCTGCACTTTCCGTCCTCAAATCCGTATCCGTCCCCCTCGTCATGATAAAGCATGAACCTTCCGTCGCACCCCTCATAGACTCGTATCCTGTCCGCTCTCCCTTCTTTTTCATCCGTAAAGCTAATATCATCCGAAAGAGGCAGCACCGATCCTTCCCTGACAAAAACAGGTATCCTGTCTATCGGGGCGTCCGCGTCTGTCCATCTTCCTCCCTCATAAAATGTACCCGTATGAAGGTCGTACCATCCGTTTCCTTTGGGGAGATAGACTTTTCTGGACTTAGGCACATCTTCGATCTTTACCGAGCCCGGAAGGTAATACATGGGAACATAAACCGGGGCAATAAGAAGCGCCGGACCGAGCATATATTCATCCTCTGTCTTATATACCTGCTCATCATCCGGATATTCCGTAATGAGGCTCCTCATGATCATCTCGCCCCTAAAATGGGCGGCTGCGCCGAGTGAATACAGGTAAGGGATCAGTTTGTACCTGAGCCTGATATGGGTAACTATCGCATCGTAAAACGGATCCCCGGGGTTTCCGAAATTCCATGGCTCCCTCGGCGTATCGGTTCCGTGTGACCGGAATATCGGCAGAAAAGTCCCGAATTCGAGCCATCTGACATAAAGCTCACGGTAGCCCATATCGAGTACTCCGTCATTATAATCTCCCTTCCAGAACCAAAGCGGCTCCTTCCCGGTATCATTGCATCCCCTGTTCTCATATTTGTCGTTCACGACAAAAAATCCGCCTATGTCAAGCGTCCAGTACGGTATCCCCGCAAGGCTCATCCTGATGCCTTCGGTGATCTGCCGCCTGAGCGTGTCATATGTTGCCGTGATATCTCCGGACCAGAGTATCGCACCATAGCCCTGTATTCCCGTATATCCGGATCTTGTGAGGTTTACCGGCCGATTCTTCGGATATGTCTTCCGCCAGTTTTCATATATTCCTTTTGCGTGATACAGTCCATATGAATTGATGCGCTCCCAGTCCATGGATCTTTTTGATTCATCCGTCACGGCAAGATACCTGTCCCTCTCAGGCTTCTTGGTGCTGCCGCTCCAGTCGGCGTCGGAAAATGGTTCGGCATTGTCGCACCATAGGGCATCCGTCCCGCTTTCCATTATCTCTTCGCACGCCTGTCTCCAGTAAATGCTTCTCGCATCTTCGCTGAACGCATCATACAGATTTGAATTTGGAAGCAGTTTACCCGCTTCGGCAAATTCCCTGTAGTTTTCCGAATCGGGGCTCATATTGGGCCATATGCTCACCATGAAACGGATGTTATCATCATGAAGGCGGCGTACCGTTGCCGCCAGATCGGGGTACCGGTCCCTGTCGAATCTCTTCTCACCCCACAGGCCTTCCCTCCAGCTATACCAGTCCTGTACGATACAGTCTATGGGTATGTCCTCATCCCGGAATCTTTTCGCCGTATCCTCTAGTTCCTTTCCGGTCCGGTAGCGTTCCCTGCTCTGGATATAGCCAAACGCCCATCTCGGAAGCATGGACGGCATCCCCGAAATTTCGTGATAACATCTGATAAGTCCTTTTATGTCATCACTCAGGAATACATAATAAGAAAGGCTGCGGCCGCAGTCTATCGTAAATGTGACCGTATCTTCCGCTGACGAAAAGATCATGCAGCTTTCGGAATCAATGAGTATCCCGTAATGTCCCGTTGTCACGAGGAACGGAATTGCAATCCTCATATTTGACTCATACAGATACTCGGTCCGGCCCCTGAAATCCATGATCCCGTCCTCGTACTGTCCGAGCCCTGTCAGCATCTCTTCTTTTCCTATTTGAAAAGAGAGCTTTATGCTGTACGCGCTGTCGGAAGGAACGGCCCTTATAGATTCCGAGTAGGATACTTCCCCGTTCGCAGTCATCTTCTTTTTTAAGCCGTCACTTCCCTTTTCGTATCTGTATACGGTTATCGGGGAAAAGCACACCTCGGTCTGGCTTGCCACGCAGTTCCCGTTCCACTCAAAATCAATGGGAACAAGATCATAAAGCCCTGCAGAGGATACGGATGCTGCGGGATATGAAACATGAATTATCTCATCCGTGATCTTTTCGACGGTCCTGTCCATTATCTATCCTTTCACTGCCCCTGCCGTCATTCCGGATACTATGTATTTCTGTCCCAGCAGATATATCAGCAGGACGGGGAGGCTTGTAAGAAGTATGTCTGCACATACCAGATTCCAGTCCTTGTAATACATTCCGAAGAAGTTGTATACCGATAAAGTCATCGGCCACTGTTCGCTCCTGTTGAGAAAATACAGGGGCGATACAAACTCATTCCATGTGTTAAGGAAAGTAAGGACGGAGGCAGTCGCAATAGCCGGCTTCAACATCGGAAAAACGATGAGAAAGAAGAGGCTTACCGGTCCGCACCCGTCTATGACCGCTGCCTCGTCAAGCTCAACCGGAACTTTCGCAACAAATCCGTGTATAAGAAAAGTCATAAACGGCAGCTGCATGGAAGTATACAACAGGATGATGCCCGCTGCCGAATTGTTCAGGTGCAGGAACTGCAGGACTTTAGTCAGCGCCACGTAGTTTATCGGAAGCGTGATCCCGAGCACAAGGAACATGTAAAGGAAATTGTTCAGCTTCGTCTGGTTCCTTGACAGAACGTAAGCAGCAAGCGCCGCAAAAAGTACGCACAGTATGACCGAGCCTGCCGAATATAACAGGCTGTTGCCAAACGATGCTGCGAGTTTTCCTTTTTCAATGACGGTGATAAAATTGGCCCACTGCAAGGGAAGCGAGGGCAGCTTCAGGTTCATTGCCGCAGCTGATTTTTTATCCTTAAGTGCGTTGAAGGTTATGAGGAGCAGAGGTATCAGGCAGACTGCCGAAAAAATCCATGCAATGAGATTTCTAAGGACCGCCTGAACGGTTTTTTTCGTTTTCATCACTCAACCACCTCATTTCTTGTCATGATCCTGATCATGTATATGCCGATAAATACCATGATGATGAACATTACGGACGAAAGCGCCGTGCCTACCGCATACTGTCCCGTCCCGAACTTCTTGAACACGGCCGTATACAGTACTTCCGTTGTTGCCTTTCCGGGTCCGCCGTTTGTAAGGGCATATACCATGTCAAACACCTTCAGCCCGTATATCACGTTCAGTACCGTTGTCGTGGCAAGCGTGGGCAGTATGAGCGGGAATGTTATATATCTGAACTTTGCCCATCCTCCGGCTCCGTCGATGGCAGCCGCTTCGTAATAATCCGAAGAGATGGACAGTATGCCCGCTATCAGTATGGTCATGATGTATCCCACGCCTCTCCATATATCAACGGCCATTACTGAGCCGAATGCCAGTTCCGAAGACACAAGCCATTTCTTTGCCAGCATGTCCAGTCCGACCGACCTGAAGAAGGAATTGAGGAGGCCGGACTTCGGGTCCAGTATGGATTTAAATATCATTCCTATGATCAGGGTTGACAGTACCGACGGCATGAACACTATGCCACGGTGCATGTTGAGAAACCTGATGGATTTTGTCAGAAGAAGCGCCAAAACAAGTCCGATAACGTTTTTCAGAACAGTGGTTATGAGCGTAAATTCCAATGTGTTGGTTATTATCTTCAGATAGTTTTCATCGGACGAAAACACCGTTTTGAAGTTTGCAAACCCCACCCCATGCAGTTCGTCCGAATATGCCGACCAGTCCGTAAACGAATAGCCGACCCCTATGAGCCCGGGCAGGAAAAAGAACACGAAGTAGATAAGCAGTGCACCGTATGCAAAATATATCGGATAAGTTTTTTTCTTGTTCATTTCGGTTTTCCTTCTGATTAACAGGGGCTGCCTTAAATCTATCAGGCAGCCCCTTTATTACTTAATTGTCAACTGTCTTCAGTTCCATGCCGGATCAGATGCGGCGGCTGCCTGTTCTGCCCTGAGCTTGTCGATGTCCTGAAGAACTTCTTCGGGTGTCATCTCGCCGAGGTACATTGCCGACATGTCTGCTCCGATATCCATCCATGCAGGGTTGTAATACTTAACCGATGCCTGGAATACAGCAACCTTTGTGGGATATCTGTCATAGAAATCCTGAACGACTGCCGAGTAAGCCGAAGGAGCGTTCTTGTAAGGAAGCTGGTTGAACTTGCCTACATTTTCGGTCATATATGCAAGACTTTCATCAGATGCCATGAATTCAAGATACTTCTTTGCTGCATCGATATTCTTTGATCCCGAGAAGATGAATCTTGAAGGTCCGCAGTAGTTAACGTTAAGAGCCTGGTTGTCACAGAGGGGATTTACGAAATATCCGATATCGTCTGCCGGGAAGTTCGGATCCGCTGCATTTACTTCTGCGCCAAGTCCCTGATTGTATAGAACCATTGCATATTCGCCGCTTGCTATTGAAGCGGGAGCATCGGCGTACTGGTTGGACATGAAGTTGTCTCCCATATATCCCTTGTCTGCCAGTTCCTTGAGCTGCGTAAACATGGTCGTAAGTTCCTTATTTCCGGCAAAAGTAGCCTTGTTCTCATTCAGGGCATCCGGATATCCGGGATCTGCCTGTGTTGCCGCAATGGCTGCCTCTGTCCAGCATACATGATGCCATCCGTCAGATACGCACTCATATATGGGGATGATGCCTGCTTCTTTGATCTTTTCGCAAACATCGCAGAATTCTGCGTAGTTCTTGGGAATGCTGAGGCCCAGCTCATCAAATAACTTTATATTGTAAGCAACCGCCCAGCATGCGGAAACGTCCTGTATGGGCTGTCCGTAAAGCTTTCCGCCTGCTGACAGTTCATCAGCGGCTGCGGGGTCGACATTTCCTGCCCAGCTTTCGCCTGAAAGATCAACTGCGTTCTTTTCAACATCAAACTGTGTAACTATGCTGAACTTTGAACTCTGTCCGCCGAATATATCCGTGCACTCACCTGAATTGATCTTTGTCATGAGCAGGCTTTCATACTGATCTGAAGGAACGATCTGATAATCAACCTTAATGCCCGTCTCTTCGGTAAACTTCTCTCCGAGTTCCATTTCAGCATCCTGGATCCAGTCCTGGCTGGCCATAAATGTAATGGTAACATCTTCGCCCGACTCTTCTGCTGCGGGTGCCTCTTCCGATGCAGGTGCCTCTTCCTGTGAAGCCTCTGCTGCAGGTGCAGGTGCGCTTCCTGCCGCGGGTGCTGCTGCACATCCTGCGAGTACGGAAGCGATCATTGATAATGAAAGCAGTGAAGTCAATAATTTCTTTTTCATTCTTAC
>JAILRP010000057.1 GCA_024698075.1 Lachnospiraceae bacterium | reverse complement strand
CGTGTTGCCCTGACTTGGCAGTGTATAAGCTATGATCCGGATTTCAGGGATCAGTTTTCTTGCCTCTGCGCATACCAGCAGAGCAAGTGTCGAATCCAGTCCCCCGGAAATGCCTATGACGAGATTTTGGATACCGGTCGTACGAACTCTGGTGACCAGACCGCCAGCCTGTATCTGCAGGATCCTGCGGCATCTTTTGTCCCTTTCAGAATCATCTTCGGGGACAAAAGGATTTCTTGGTATATGATAACGGTATCCCTTCAGCATCTCGGCACATTCGCTGATATCCATCTCATTTTTTCCTGATGTCTGCATGTCAACCGATACCCTGCGATATTTGCCAGCATATGAATTCCCGAATGTGTTTTGATGTCTCCTGTCATGCATGATGCACCCCAGATCGATCAAAACCTCTTCCGTATGCGGATGATCCGGAAAGATGGATTCACCCAGAACACTTCCGTTCTGCGCAATGATTGCATGGCCAGAGTATACGAGATCGGTACTGCTCTCATACATACCGGAAGAAACATATACATAGGCACAGTAACAGGAGCCGCTCTGCTGCTTTACAAGCTCTCTTCTGTATTCCTGTTTGCCTATCAGTTCATCAGAAGCGGACAGATTGGCGATGATGTTCGCTCCAGCCAATGCGGCATGCGTGCTTGGCTTATCGGGGACCCACAGGTCTTCGCACAGTTCCACACCGAGAACCGCTCCCGTTAACGGATCTTCTGCCAGGACATCCGTTCCAAAGGGAATCTCCTCCTCTCCGATGCATATGCTCCTTCCTTTCAGGTCTTTTCCCGAAACAAACCAACAGCATTCATAGAATTCAGAGTAATTCGGAAGATATGATTTTGGCACGATCGCTTTTATGCTGCCCCGTGAAATAACCGCACCGCAGTTATAAATACAGTTTTCAAATCTTACCGGAAGGCCGACAACCACGGTCAGTTTCAGATCTTTCGTCCCGGCTGCGATTATTACAAGTGATCTTTGTGCCTGATCCAGCAGCAGATCGCTTTGGAACAGATCCGCGCAGGTATATCCCGTCAATGATAACTCCGGAAAAACGATCAGTCCGCTATCCTTACACTGATCTATGACCGTTGTGATCTGCTCTGTATTGTACGTTACATCCCCTACACGCATAAGAGGATTGGCGGCCGAAATCTTAATCAGGTTATTTTTCATGATCGCTTATACTCCTAAATCATCTTTCGTTTGCAATAAAAAAAGCGCTTCATCCTCCGGGAATGAAACGCCTTTGTTTCCACTCATTTATGATAACATCAACGGCTGAAACTTGCAATACAGGTCTCTTATCTTTGCCCCGTTTCGTATGACGAGCCGGGGAATGGGACATTGTTCTTATTCGTACTCTATCGTGGCCGGGCCCTTGGTCGAGAGATCGTAGAGCACACGGTTGACGCCGGATACTTCGGCGAAGATACGGTCACGGATCTTTTTCAGAAGCTCGTATGGTATCTCTTCTATCGTTGCTGAGGTTGCGTCAACGGAGTTGACCGCGCGGATGATGACCATCCAGTCGTCGGTCCTCTTTCCGCCTTTTATGCCGGTGGAGGTAAAATCAGGAACGACCGTAAAGTACTGCCATACCTTTCCTTCAAGTCCTGCGGCCGCAAACTCTTCGCGCAGGATCGCATCCGATTCTCTTACCGCTTCAAGCCTGTCCCTTGTGATCGCGCCTACGCAGCGGACTCCAAGGCCGGGGCCGGGGAACGGCTGGCGGTATACCAAGTTGTCGGGAAGCCCGAGCTGTTTTCCTACCACACGCACTTCATCCTTGTACAGATATTTGACGGGCTCGACAAGCTCGAAATCAAGCTCCTTCGGAAGTCCTCCGACGTTGTGATGGGCCTTTACTCCGTCCGACTCGAGTATGTCGGGATAAATGGTTCCCTGTGCGAGGAAATGGATGCCGTCAAGCTTTGAAGCTTCTTCAGCAAACACATCTATGAATTCCTTGCCGATGATCTTGCGCTTCGTTTCCGGATCGGATACTCCGGCAAGCTTGTCAAGGAATCTGTCAACTGCATCGACATATATGAGGTTCGCGTCCATCTGGTCCCGGAATACTTTTACAACCTGTTCGGGCTCGCCTTTTCGAAGCAGTCCGTGGTTGACGTGCACGCACACAAGATTTTTGCCTACGGCCTTAATAAGAAGAGCTGCGACTACCGAAGAGTCAACGCCTCCCGAAAGCGCCAGGAGCACCTTTCTGTCTCCTATCTGGGCCTTGAGGGCCTCGATCTGCTGCGCGATAAATGCATCAGCAGAAGCTGCATCAGTTATTCTTGCAAGTGATTCCGGACGAAGATCCGCCATGATTTTATCCTCCTGTTTTATAGTACATATTATTGCTGCAGTCCCTGCCGCGGCCAGAGGACGCAGGCGCGGACACCTGACAGCATCCGCGGTGATTTTTACAACGAAGTAATGATAACACATTCGGCCCGTCTGTGAAAGAATGGAAATGAAGGCGGGAAATGCCCTCTGCAGGCTTGGCAAAAATCGCCGTTTGTAGTAATCTATGCGGGTAGGAGCATTGAAATGTCAAAAAGTTATTCACTGAAATACGAGGAAAATCGCTCCGAGCTTGTTAAGGGCATGCGTGACGGCATTCCTATCGGGCTCGGATATTTTGCGGTCGCTTTCTCGCTTGGCATCACGGCGAGGGCGATAAGCCTGTCCCCGCTGACGTGCATGATCACGAGCGTCCTGCTCCATGCATCCGCCGGGGAATATGCCGTATATACGATGATCGGGGCAAATGCCGCATACATTGAGATGGCGATCATGATATTCATCGCTAACGCGCGCTACCTTCTGATGAGCTGCGCCCTCAGCCAGCATCTGCATCCGGATCTTTCATTTTTCCACAGGCTGTTCATGGGCTTCGGCATCACGGATGAGATCTTCGGGATCAGCGTTGCACGTCCCGGAACGCTCAACCCCAATTATATGTACGGAGCTATGCTGATATCCATTCCTATGTGGGCCGCAGGTTCGGGCATCGGATGCTTTTCCGGCGGCGTACTTCCGGGCCGTATCGTGAGCGCACTGTCTGTTGCCCTTTTCGGGATGTTCCTCGCGATCATCGTACCGCCTGCAAGGGAAAACAGGATCATCGGCGTGCTTATCGCCGTATGCTTCCTTACAAGTTTTCTCATGGCAAGCCTTCCGCTCTTTTCGGGCATTTCCGACGGAACGCGCACGATCATACTGACCGTAGTGATCTCCGCAGCGGCTGCCCTGCTGTTTCCGAGGAAGGAGGATGCGCAATGACTCACAGCATTTTCATCTACATCCTCATAGCCGCAGTGGTAAGCCTCATCATCCGCGCGCTTCCGACCACGCTCATGCGCCGGCAGATCACGAACCGGTTCGTCCGGTCGTTCTTATACTACGTGCCTTACGTCACGCTTTCGGTCATGACTTTTCCCGCAATAACAAAAGCCACACAGAATCCGGCTGCGGGCTACGCCGCACTTCTTGTCGGGATACTGGTGGCATGGTTCCGTAAAAATCTGTTTGAGACAGCCATCATGTGCTGCCTCACTGTTCTCGTCATTGAATTCCTGCTGTAAATGGCCCTGGGGGACGGAGTCAGGGGGCCATTCCGAGTTTTTCGCCCATGATGACGGGGGTTTCTATGCCGAGGCGGGAGGCTTTTATGATGTTGTCGTCAAGGCAGAGCCTGCCTTTTTGAAAGAGTAGTATTATGGTCGAGCCCCCGTAGCAGAAATAGCCTTTTTCCTCGCCGCGCTTCATGACGTGGCGGCCGTGGTGGTTTTTGATCTTTCCGACGAGCATCGCCCCGACCTCCATCTGGACGGCCGTGCCGAAATTGTCGGTCTTCATTACCGTGTATTCCCTGCAGTTTTCGGTAAACACGGGGATCTTCTCAAGGGCAATGGGCCTTACCGTGTGGAGTTTTCCGCTGATGAAATGGTTGCTGCCCTTTATCCCGCTGTCAAAATACGAATACCTGTGGTAGTTGTCGACGCAGAGCCTGAAAGCGAGGCAGAGCCCGCCTTCATATCGGCGTGCCGTCCTTCGTGAATACAGAAGCCTCGGGATGCTGTACTGCGACTGTTTGACGGGAACCACCGTCTCATCCGATATCTCATAAACGGTAAGCAGTCCGTCACACGGCGAACAGAATGCCGACGGCGTCATATCAAACGGCCTCTTTCCGGGCTTTATGCGGCGAACGAAGCAGTCATTGAAACATCTGTAGCCTTCCGAGTAGAACTGCGACATGTCGATGGAATTGGCCAAAATGAACGGCCGGATAAGGATAGCCGAAGCACGCGAATCCATAAAGCGCCCGCAGATTTTTGACACTGAAGGCCGCACCAGGATCGAGAGCAGGCATCTTCCCATGAAGGTATCATACAGAAATCCCGTTAAATCCCTCATTTTGCACACGACCTCAAAAGAGCCATAATGGTAAACTCAAGCGCACCTATTATGCAAAGGACTCCGACGCCCTTTACGCCGGGCTTCTTGACCTCGATCTTCGATACGAAAAGATATCCGACAAGCACCATGACGCCGTAATAAACAACGGTCATGTCAAGCGGTGTCATGAACTGCAGCAGCATCACGAACGGGAATATGAGCGCGGCGCTCGTGACCGGAAGGCCGGTGTATGATTTTCTCTTGCCGCCCTCCTCCTTCTGCCTCTTCTCTTCCATTACGTTGAAATATGCAAGCCTGATCATGGCCATGAGAACGTAAAGCATCATGACGAGAAAGCACAGGAGCGGCACGACAAAATCAAGCGGATTGCCCGTGTGGAGCTTCGGGATCATCGTGAACTCCGGATTCTGCCATACGAGCACTTCTCCGATGACAGCCGGCAGCACGCCGAATGCAACAAGATCAGACAGCGAGTCTATCTGCACGCCGAACTTTATCTCCTCTTCGGTCCTGTTCTTCTTGCGCCTTGCGACCTCTCCGTCAAACGCGTCGCACAGCCCGCAGAACAGAAGGAAAAAAGTCCCCAGGAAAGGATGCCCCTGTCCCATCAGCGTTATGGTGATACCCAGTCCCGCAGACACGAGGGAAAGGTATGTCAGAATAACCGTGTAGTTATAATAGCCTATCATTCTTCATCCTCATTTCTTAAAAAATACATCCTTCTGTTCAGGAAGAAATTGCCGACCGCAACTATCAGAAGGCATGCCAGGACGCACACATAGAACGAGATTCCGCGGCTCGCGAGCTCAAGGCTTATCGCATCCTGTTCGCTCATCAGGTCCTTCATGCCGTCGACGAGCAGAAAATCGATGACGCCGATGGCACCGGGAACCGGTACGCAGTTCGAGCCTATGACTGAAAATGCATGCGTGGCCCATATGTTCACGGCACCCGCCGGATTTCCTCCGCCCGCAAGGAATAAAAGCGCGGTAACGCATATCTGCAGCGATCTCTGAATGAAGTTGAATATAAAGCACTTAACGAGCGTACCCCGGTGTCCGTCGATCATATCCGCGCAGTCCCTGTATTCCTTCGTTATGCTGTCAAGCTTCCTGCTGAACCTGTCCGGATTTTTTATTATCTTTATCTTCTGGGATATCCTGATCGTAAAGGCGCCTATTGCGTGCACCCAGTCCTCGCGCTTTATCAGAAGGATGAAGAACGCCACGAGGCCACCGAGTATCATGTATCCGATTATTATGAGCACCTTTGACAGTGTCGTGAACGTAAAGAAAAGGCCTGGCCTGATAAGGACCGCGATGATGCCTATCGTCATTATCGAAAGGGTGTACATGACAAGATTAACGAGAAGAGTGACTGCGCTCACCGCAGCAGGTACGCCGTCCGCCATCATGAAAAATGCGCTCGCGGGCTGCCCGCCCGTGGCAGAAGGCGTTATGGCCGAAAAATAAATGTCCGCTGACGAATAGATGATCCCTTTGTTTACCGACCTCCGGTGCCCGAAAGCCTTCAGGAGACTTAAGATCGCAAGTCCTTCGAACAGTATGTAGCAGCCCATGCATATGACCGCCAGGGTGATCCATAGCGGATCACCGTCCCTGAAGAACCCGATAAAATCATTCAGCGAATAGTTCTTTGTCTGCGTGACGACTGCCCAGACCGAAAGAGCGGCAAGTATCGCTGCAACAAAGGCCCATATGATGTTTTTCCTCTTCTTCATCTTTGCAGCTTACCGTCCATGCATCCAATCTGTCAGGCAGGAGCCGCCCGACGTTCACATTATATCTCTTATCCCTGAAACTTCAAAGCAGCATGTTCAAGGACAGACCCCGAAAATCATACCACAATCAGCGTCTAATTGCGACCTTGAAACTTCGTAAGGTCAAGAACATATCCCTCGTCCCCACGGTATTCGTATCCGACCTTTTTGAGGAAAGGCACGTGTGCCTCGGCATTCTGCGTGAAAGCAAGCGTTTTGTACCCGTCCTCGGCAAGCTTCCTGTAAAGGAACTTTCCGGCCGATGCATCCCTGTAAATGGGGGTAGCGTAGTCGAGCAGGACCTTGAGGTTTCCCGGAGATGTTTCCTTTCCGAGGAACAGGCATGCCGGATCGGAATCGCAGCACACAAGGTAGGTGACATCTGCCGAGCTTTCATCGAGAAGGGATGCCTCGGGGAACCAGAAATAGATATCATCATGGTAGCGGTCGAGAAGATACGAAAAATAGCCGTCCTTCCTGTCCGTCTTTACCGCATCATATATCTTCTGCTCACGGAACATCCTCACGAGATAGAAAATATTGATCCCGGCAAGAGCGATGTTCATGACCGCAGTCGGATATGACCTTATGGCAAGTGCATATCCCGCGAATATAACGCTTCCGGTAAGATTGATGAGGCGGAGCTTCACAACGGAAGTCATGAGCATCGACACAAGAACAAGTGCGGATCCCAGGTATCCTATCATCTCTATGACTGTTTTCATATCCATAGCGTTCCCTCCTGATAAAAAAATTGCCTGCTGCAGAAGATCATATCCACAGAAGATATTATCATATCCTAACGGTACTCAAAGGCATATTTTGTTCCGAAGGCATCCGGCAGATATCTGTTAAGTCCGGCATCAAGATCATACCCTTCTTTTCCGGAAGAACTCCACCTTATGTGCGAGCTTGCCGAGCAGTGGTCTATCTCGTATAACGTATTCCCCTCACGGACACGTATCGCCGTGTCGGCCCCCGCCGGAAGCCGCTTCATCTGCTCGGTCGTCCTGTTGTACCAGTGGTGCGTTGAATTATAATACTGCGGCTGTTGGAGCTTCATCAGGTGGTAAAATACCTCGTCTTCATCACCCGCAGGCGGATTGATGTCATCCCAGCAGCAGTCGACCTCGTACCACTCCCCGTCAAGGCGGACAATGTTCCACGCATGCGAGCCCTGCTCGAGAAGCGTTCCCGAATCGCTGTCAGCCTCTCCCGACACGAATGCGGCGCATATCCCCGCGCGCCCGAGAAGGTACTGGAAAGCCTTCGCATATCCGTCGCAGACCGCACTGTTCGGCCGCCCTTTTTTGTCGGCAACGAGCGCCCCGTATGCGGTGTGCCCGAGATCCATTCCGCTTGGATTTTCCGCAAGGAGATCCACATCATAACTGACCTTCTCTATGAGCCTGTCATGTATCTGAAGCTCGATATCGGCCGGATCCGCATCAGTATCGATGCCGCTCATGAACCGGTCTGCGGCCTTTTCAAACTTTTCGATCATCTCATCCTCGCCCGGAAGCGGCGCACCAAGCCCGAATGACAGGACTGAGCCGAGGTTTGTCTCGATCCCCTTTACGATAAGGCCGCGGTTTTCGTCCGCATCAAGATAAAACAGTTCCGGATGGTCACTAAGCATCGCATGATATACGAGCATGTAGTCATCACTCCGCGCCGAATCGAAGCGGCCGAGAAGCACGTGCCTCTTATACCTTCCGTCCCGATGGAGTGCAAGGTCATAGAGCATCTGGTATGTCTCCCTGTCCTTTTCACTCAGGGAATCGTAATACAGGCAGTTTTCAAACTCATACACCGGTGCATTTTTCTCGGTCATTACAATGGGCACCACAATCCATGCCGCGGCCGCCGCAAGGGCAATGACCAGTATGGCCGGAAGGATATTCCTTCTCTTTTCTCTTCTGCTGACATATCTGACCATGTTTATATCTTCAGCGTTTCGTTCATGCTTCCGGTCCTGTATCCTTTAAGGTCAAGGGTCACGTACGAAAATCCCATATCCTTTAATTCAGTGTATATCCTGCCCCTCATGCCCTCTTCCGTCACCTTCGGAAGATCATCAGGGAGCACCTCTATCCTCGCGATATTTCCATGCATCCTGACCCTCATCTGGGAAAAACCCATGTCAATGAGAAGCTGCTCGGCCCTGCCGACCATACCGAGTTTCTCTTCTGTTATCTCCTCCCCGTAGGCAAAGCGAGAAGCAAGGCACGCAAAAGACGGCTTGTCCCACGTCTTAAGGCCGGCCTCATTCGAGAGCGCGCGGATGTCAGCTTTCGACATTCCGGCAGCCCTTAGCGGGCTTAACACGCCAAGCTCGGCCACGGCCTTATGGCCCGGCCGAAAATCACCGTCGTCATCCGTATTCGATCCTTCCGCGACATGGCTGATCCCACGCTTTCCCGCTTCTTCGATGATCATCGTAAAGATAGCGCGCTTGCATATGTAGCAGCGCTCCGGCGGATTGGCGGCAAAGCCTTCAACAGAAAGCACATCAGGTTCTATGATCAGATGGTCTATCCCCGCGTTTTTGCAAAACTCCTTCGCATCTTCGATCTCGCGCCCCGGGATCAGGCATGAAGCACAGGTTACGGCAAGCACCCTGCTGCCGAGGACTTTTGCTGCCGTGTGCAGCAGATAAGTCGAATCAACGCCCGAAGAATAAGCTATAGCAATGCTTCCAAAGCCTGATAGGTATTCCTCGAGCCTTTTCTGTTTTTCCTTAAGCTGTTCCATGAGCCCTCTCCCCTGTTCCGGTCCGCTTACGCAGATTTTCCCCATTATACCACGAAGAGGCCCCTGTCTTCTATAAAAAGACGGGGCCTCAAAAAAGTCGGGGTGTGCTATCCCTTCCTGTGGCAGCCTGCGCACATTGAGCAGTGTGCGCAGTTACCACCGCAGGAGGTTCTACCCTGCTTTTTGTCGCGTACCATCTTGCGGATGATGGCAGCGACGGTCAGAACAAGGATCAGGGAAACAATTATAGTTCCAAGATTTTCCGCTAACCATGCAGTCATCTGTTATCTCCTATGCGGCACCTGTTTCCCTGATGGTGAGCTTGTCAGCTTCTTTGTATTTTTTGAAGAAGAGCATATATATGATCCCCGCAAGTGCCGCCAGAGCGAAGATCAGGCCGATGATATTGGCATTCCCGGTAAACAGTCCGCCGAACTGGTTGATCATGAGTGCGACAATATAGGCGAAGCCGCACTGGTATCCGATGGCGAACCATGTCCATTTAGCGTTGTTCATCTCACGCTTGATGGCACCGATGGCAGCAAAACAAGGTGCGCAAAGGAGGTTGAACACCAGGAAGGAGAAGCCTGTGACGTCCGTGAAGGCAAGTGACAGCGCCTGCCAGGCGGTCATATCACCGCTGCCGTAAAGAATGCCCATAGTACCTACGATGTTTTCTTTTGCAACAAGTCCCGTTATGGAAGCAACGGCAGCCTGCCAGTTGCCCCAGCCGAGAGGTGCGAATATCCATGCGATGGCTCCGCCGATCTTTGCGAGGATAGACATATCAAGCTCGTCCTCTGCAAGCATGCGGAATCCGTCTGCGGTAAATCCGAAGAAGCTCGTGAACCATACGACGATTGTTGAAAGGAGGATTATCGTCCCGGCCTTCTTGATGAACGACCAGCCGCGCTCCCACATTGAGCGGAGAACGTTTCCGAGAGTCGGCATATGGTATGCCGGGAGCTCCATTACGAACGGTGCGGGATCGCCCGCGAACATCTTTGTCTTTTTCAGCATGATGCCCGATACAACGATCGCGGCCATGCCGATGAAATATGCCGATGTTGATACCCATGCCGAGCCGCCGAATATGGCGCCCGCGATCATCGCGATGAACGGGACTTTCGCTCCGCAGGGGATGAATGTCGTTGTCATTATGGTCATACGGCGGTCACGCTCGTTCTCGATCGTACGGCTTGCCATTACTCCGGGAACGCCGCATCCTACTCCGACGAGCATGGGGATGAATGATTTTCCGGAAAGTCCGAACCTTCTGAATATCCTGTCGAGCACGAATGCGATCCTGGCCATGTAGCCGCAGGCCTCAAGGAATGCGAGCAGGAAGAACAGTACGAGCATCTGCGGTACGAATCCGAGCACCGCTCCGACGCCGGCAACTATACCGTCAAGGATCAGTCCCTTGAGCCAGTCCGCAGTGTTAGCGGCATCTAACGCCGATTCAACGAGAGCAGGAATACCGGGTACCCAGGTTCCGTAATCGGCGGGATCAGGCTCATCGCCTATCGCATCGACCGTCTTAACGGCATCCTCATAATCTTCGATGCTAGCCGTTTCCTCGGATATCTCAAGTGTTTCTTCGTCTTCTACCTCATATGTAAAATCAGATGTCGGGGCCACACCGTTTTCTTCGATGTAAGCATCATATCCGTCAACTATCGCGGATGCCTCTGCATACTGCTCCGAAATCTCTCCGTAGCCTCCGTCCATTCCGAACAGATGGAAGCCGTCTCCGAACAGGCCGTCATTTGCCCAGTCTGTTGCCGACGCGCCTACGCCCACCATTGCGATCCAGTAAACAAGGAACATGACAGCCGCGAATATGAACAGACCGAGTATACGGTTAGTGACTATCTTATCGATCTTGTCGGATATCGTGAGGGCTCCGGCATTTTTCTTCTTGTAGCAGGATTTGATGACCTCTGCGATATATACATATCTTTCGTTCGTGATTATCGATTCGGCGTCATCATCAAGCTCCTTCTCGGCAGCTGCGATGTCGTTCTCGATGTGTGCCATCTTGTCTGCTGGGATCCTCATCTGTGCGAGCACCTTGTCATCGCGTTCGAAGATCTTTATCGCATACCACCTCTGCTGCTCCTCGGGAAGGTCATGCACAACCGCTTCCTCGATATGTGCAATGGCGTGTTCAACGGGGCCCGAGAATGTGTGCTGGGGAATCGTCTTGGTGCTTTTTGCGGCACTTATCGCCGCTTCGGCGGCATCCATTATCCCATCGCCCTTTAAAGCTGATATCTCAACAACTCTGCAGCCGAGCTGCCTTGACAGCTCTTCAACATTTATCTTATCACCGTTCTTCCTGACAACATCAATCATGTTGACGGCCAGGACAACAGGTATCCCGAGCTCGGTCAGCTGTGTGGTCAGATAGAGGTTTCTTTCAAGGTTCGTTCCGTCTATGATGTTAAGTATCGCATCGGGTCGTTCGACGATCAGATAGTTTCTGGCAACAACTTCCTCAAGTGTATAAGGGGAAAGTGAATAAATGCCCGGAAGGTCCGTGATCGTGACATCATCATGTTTCTTGAGCTTGCCTTCCTTCTTCTCGACCGTTACACCGGGCCAGTTTCCGACGAACTGGTTTGAACCGGTGAGTGCGTTGAACAGTGTTGTCTTTCCGCTGTTCGGATTTCCTGCAAGTGCTATTCTTATACTCATCTTCTATGCTCTCCTTACCTGACTTCTATCATCTCAGCATCCGCTTTGCGGATAGACAGTTCATAATTCCTGACATTGATCTCAATGGGATCTCCCAAAGGTGCCACCTTTCGGACAAGTACTTCCGTGTTCTTCGTAATTCCCATGTCCATGATCCTTCGCTTCGTTGCGCCTTCGCCATGGAGCTTTACGACCGTGACGGTCTCTCCGATCTTTACGTCTCTTAATGTTCTCACTCTTTTCTCCTCCTGCTCTAACCTTTTTTCTGCAGCTTTCCAGGACCATCGCATCGCCATGGCAGAGCGGGCCTTTTCAGTGCAACGCCCCTCGCTTTGTCAAGCGGCTGCTTCAGACCATGATCTTCCTTGCCATCTCTTCACTGACGGCAACGCGGCTTTCCTTGACTTTGACGATGAGGTTCGCGCCGAGCGTATTGACCACGCTTACTTCACCGCCGACATTGAAACCAAGGTCTTCCAGATGTTTCTTTACCTCAGGGCTTCCGCCTATCTTTCTGATTATCTGTGACTGCCCTGTTTCCGCAAATATGAGAGGCATCATTTTACCCTCCTTCCGGAACATCGGCCCATTAGAATTCGACTTCGTCGAAGGGCCGGACTTCCTCTCTATGATTAGCTCCGGCTAACCCGGTGCCGGCATCAGTTAGCTTCATCTAACTCGTGCCGATATTCGGTTAGCACTCCCTAACCGATACACATTATAGTTAGCCTATGCTAATTTGTCAAGAGAAAATTCATGGATATTTTCAGAACCAAATATCCATGAATCTCTGTATAATCTATTCTATTAACTTATTATGCGGGGTTTGGAGCATTCGGGATAAAACTCCGGCAGTTCATTCCTCAGAAATCAAGCTCCCTGTTTCTGAACACGGCATAGCCTATGGCAGCTCCGCCACCTATAAAGATCGCTATCACGGCAAGCGTGATGAATATGCCTTCTGCCACGGATCCCGTGATAAAGCATGTGACCGCGATCTTTACAAGTCCGTCGATGCTGTATCTGTCCAGATGGTATTTTGAAAAGAACGCTAATGTCTGGGCAAAATAGACTGCAAGCGGGATGACAAACGCAAATGTCAGATAACCGAGGGCCCCGAGTGCGGTATTATCCGTCAGATAAAAGAATATCGACGCCATGGTCACGCAGGCTGTCGTTGTGATGAAATTAAAGAACAGCGACATGACGACCAGTGTGCTTTCCGCGGTAGTAAAATGCGTACCGGTGATGATCTTGAGAGCCAATGTCATAATAGCCATTATTCCGCAGATAAGAAGCGTCAGAAGCACCGTATCTACGAGTTTTATCACAACGTACTTAAGCCTTGAGATTCCGCTTCCTATCGTCTGTATCACCGTCTTGTACCGAAAATCATCGGAGTATATCGCAAGCATCACGATGAAGCCGATGATCATGTTGAAGGTGCCGATCGTCTGTACCGTCGCATCGGTAAATGCAAGCCCTGCATCCCTTGCCTTGCCGAGAGTGTAATACATCGCTCCGATGTAAATCCCACAGGCTGCCGCAATTAAGATCCACAGTATCTTTTTGCCAAGTATACGCCCGATATCGGCCCTAAGGATATTTTTCATAATGCAAGTTCCTTCCGTTTGAAGAATTTATTGGTCAGATAAACAACAAGGCAGATGTATATGATAACAGCCGCTATGAGGCATATCCCGGGCTGCCCGACCTGGATGTGCGCATAAGCTTCATCCATCAGTCCGTCGAAGCTTATGTCATATACAGGGACCGTGAATTTCGTCTGTATCCCTTTCAATACCATGTTCAGAATGAGGGAATACACGATAAGTACAAACAGTCCGCTCGCCGAGCTCCATGACAGAAATACCACAAGCGACGCAAGCGCAAAGTATCCCACCGACCTTATCACACAGAAGATGCAGTACACGAAAAGCATCAGGTTCTGTGAAGGAGTTATGGCAAGATCCGTAAAAGAATTTCTGACCAGTATCAGCACAAATGCCAAAATAAAGCATCCGAGCATGATGATAGCGACATCACAAAGCTTGGCCATTACGATCTTCTTTCGGTGGATCCCCCTGCCTATGGCGCTTATCCGAACACCGCTCTTTATCTCATCTCCGTATATCCCGAGAAAGACCGGCATGGAAACCAGGAACAGGTAGAGTGTCCCAAGGGAACTCTTGTACATTTCGATCTGCTCTCCTGCAGAGTCCGCCGGGTGGTTTAATACGGTAAGAGCAAGCGCCGCGGCCAAGACCACATAAAATGAGGGCTTTGCAAGAAACCTCCGGATGTCCGCCCTTATGAGTCTTCTCATTTCATCCCACCTCCGATCAGACGGAAATAATAATCCTCAAGGGATGATTTTTCCACGATCTCACGCATAACCTTGATGCCGTTTGCCTCGAGCACTTCACGGGCCTTTGCGGCATCAGCCACGGCTATCTCGACGGCCGGCTGGTTCTGTGCAAGATCATCCTGGGTAATTTCCTTTACAACGACTCCCTCGTTCAGTATCCCGAATCTGTCGGCGGTATGCTCGAGCTCTCCGAGGATATGCGAGGATACGATGACGGTTGCCCCGTACTCATCGCGCAGGTTCTGTATCAGATGGCGTATGTCGGCTATTCCCTGCGGATCGAGCCCATTAGTCGGCTCATCGAATATGAGTATCTCGGGCTTTCCGATCAGTGCCGATGCTATTCCGAGACGCTGGTGCTGTCCGAGCGAAAATGCCTTGACTGGGCTCTTCCTGCCGGCCAGTCCCACGATCTCGAGCACCCTTTCTATCTCCGCCTTCTGCTCGGCTTTGGGTATTCCCTTCAGCGTGCAGAAATAACGCAGGTTCCTCTCGGCATTTAAGTTCTCGTAAAATCTCGCGCCCACAAAAAACCCGATTCTTGCACGGTTCTGATAAAGCTCCTTCATCGTCTGCGATCCGCAGATTGAAACGGTTCCGTCATTTATCGGGGACAGACCGAGGACCATCTTGAAGATCGTGGTCTTTCCGGAGCCGTTCCTGCCGATAAGGCCGTAAATGTCACCCTTGTTGACCTGCATGCAGACGCCCTTTAAGACTTCGGAATGCCCGTATGATTTTTTGACATTTTCAAGTTTAAGTACTGCTTCACCCATTTTATGCTCTCCTTTTCGATTACCAGACCGCGATCCGTTTTCCCGGCTCTATATACATCCTGTCATTTTCGGTAATGTTATATGTACTGTAGAACTCTTCAAACTGCTGATGAGGTATGTTGATACGAAGGAAGTTCAGGGGATGCGGATCCTGCGAAAGCCTTGAACTTTCCACCTCGATCGGAACGTTTGTCCTCCAGTCACTTGCGCGTGCCATGAAATACCTGTCGTAGTCAAAACCGGGATGCTTTTTGGCCATCATGAGCGTGACCTTCATGCCTCCCATATCGGCAGTAAGTTCGGCCGTGACTTTCCTTCCGTCATAAAGTCCCGAGCCCGGGAAAGGCTTGATAGTCGAAACATGCTGCCCGACCTTTTCGGATCTGTCGACGAACATTCCCTGGTCCGCTGCGGGCATCCAGTCGCTGTTCTTGATGCCGTCCTTGTCATATAGCACACCCTTATTGTCAAAGCCGTGCGTGATCTCATGTCCGACCACGGCACCGAGTCCGGCGAGCTTTTCCTCATAGGACATGTCAAGCGAATACATCGGTGCCTCACATACGCCCGCAAAAATATAAATGCCGTTTGTGGACGGATTATATGCCGCATTCGTTACGGTTGTGGACAGGCCCGGTGCGATCGGGTCCCAGTAATTGATGTCATACGGTGCCCCAAGCCTCTCCGCAATATGAAGCGCTGCAAAGCGCTTGCTGTCAAAATAGGCTTCAAGGAAATTGCCGCCCTCTTCCCTTGACTTTATGTCAAGTTTTGAATAGTCGACGGATTCAAAATCCTGATATGCAATGTGGACACGGATCGCCCTGAGCTTCTCTATGCAGGCGGCCTTGCCCTCATCGCTCATCCACTCCTCACCATTGAACATATCCTCGAATGAATCGAACATCTCAGCTACGATCGAATTCAGGTCGCCGACACATTCGTCATCAAAGAAGTATTCACAGTACAGCCTGTTCATCGCGCCGCACATCGGAGTCGACCCGATGTACTTGTCAAACATGAGCTCCATCTCTTCCTGCTCCGGGGTCTCGCCGGTATCTATAGGTTCCTTAAGGCGGGAATTCGTGAATTCCTTCAGCTTTTCCAATGATTCCCTGTCAAGATAAAACGAGCTTTCAAGACAGTAGCTTACGATCAGAAAATCCTTCATGTATTCAAGATTGCCCCTGCTGCAGAGCTTTGAAAGTTTCTTCGCATATCCGGGCCAGATCAGGATGTCCTTGGCGCCGTTAAGCCCCCATCCGGAAAGCAGTTTCTCAAGCGGAAAATCCTTCGCAACTGCCATCGCCTCATCATGTCCGTATGTATATTCTTCGAGGTCTTTTGCGGCAGCCGCCTCCTTGTTGTCGTACTTTGCGATCTTCCTTTCGAGCTTTATGCTCTCCCTTCAAAGATCTTTGCGGCATCATCTTCGGAATATCCGAGCCTTCCGAGCGTGTATATGACTCTGTTGCGGGCACTTTCATACATTTCAACCGCCTGGGCGGAATCAAGCGAAAAATACAGCTCATTCGTTCCCATGCTGCTCGTAAGAGTCATATCCGGCGCACCTATCGCCAGGCAGTAATTCTCCGGATGGATATCCGATTGTATCAGAGAATCCTGGTCGATAAACACGGGCCCATACATCATCGGGTTCCTGTCAAGATCTGCGAGAAAATCATACAGGGCTTCGGTGGAGTCGATCGACGCGATATCACTGATATAAGGAGCAAGCGGCTCGGTGCCGTCCTTATCCCTTCCATCCCAGTCGGAGGCAAGCGCGTAGTATGTCCTCAGGTTATCTGCCTCGGGCCCTGCTGCCGACTCATCCGTGACGATGGTCTTCTTGTTTTCGTATATCCTGTCGGACAGCTCCTGGAAAGTATCAGAAAATGCGCTTCCCACCGAGTGCTTCCACTCGGCATTGACCGCTGCCGCAAAATCATCCTGCAGCCGCACATCTGTGACAGAATCCATGCTTCCTATAAGATCCGAATCTATCCACCCGTCCTCGTCGCCGAGAAAATCCAGGGCCTCTCCGCTGAATGATTCGCTCACGGCGTCGCAGCCCGTCAGCGCAAGTGCCGCGGCGGTAACGGCTGCTATGAGCGTTACTGTTCTTTTTTGAAATTTTCTTCTCATAGTTTTACCTTTTCCGATAAAATCTCAAAACAATATTTGATATATGAAATGGAATTTACCATATTGGGGCACTGTAAACAATCACATTTGAAGATTCTTGACACATTTTTATGATAAACACGATAAAAGTCCTATGACTTTCAAAACCAAAGGTTCTGAAGCCATAGGACTTTATGAAGATTCAGTACATTGTCTGTTAACAGATCATGTTATTTCTCGCTGACGGTAACATTACACGAAACCGTAACGCCGCCAACCTCGGCTGAGATCACGGCAGTGCCTGCTGATACGGCCTTAAACTTGCCCTTTGCCGCATCAGTCGGTGCAACCTTATCAGGTGCTGACGATTCCCAGCTTATGCTCTTGATCGAGCTGTCCTTGACTCCGACAGTTACCGCCTTGCCAACCTTCGTATTTATGGCAGATGCCTTGATCTGCGGCGTAACGACAGTAACCTTGCATTCATAGTCATGTCCGTTGACAGTCGCTACTATCTTTCCGTTAACGGCCTTATTGATAACAACCTTTCTCTGAAGATTTGAAGGCTTGCCCGCATTAACCTGCTCTAAGACTACATCTTCCGTCCTGACCGTTACCCGGGTATCATCAGGATCCTCAACATATTTCCAGTCGATCTCGTCTTTTTCCGTACAGTTGGAAAGCTTGATCGTAAAGCTCTGTCCCGTCTTCTGATTCAGTTTTTGGACCACACTGAGCTTTGGTGTGACAGTCTTAAGAGTGAAGACGATGTTTCCGGGCTTCTTATCCGCGCCAAAGAGCGGAGTTACTTTACAGTTTGTCCCATTCTTCTTGCACAGGATCTTGCCATTTGACTGAAGCACAAAATCGCCTTTCTTGTCGGACAGATCCCATCCCGTTATCTCTATTCCTTTGTTATCGACTGCAGCCGCGGGATCGAATTCGCTGCCCTCATAAGTCGCGGTGAAATATTTGACCTCTCTGCCCTTCTCGTTAAGAGGATATTTGACTGTCGGCTGCGCAATATTGATAACACAGGTCTTTGCGCGGACATACAAATTTCCGTCTGCCTTCACGAATCCGGTTACATTCGTGCTTCCCGGTGCTTTGGATGTAAAATAGCCGTCCTTGTCAACAGATCCCAACTTGGGATTCGATACTTCATACTTATCAAATTTCCGCCCGAAATACTCAGAAGTCACGGTATTCACTTTTTGCTTGACTGCATTGGCCGGGCAGTCCGTCTTCGGTTCATTGTCTACAACAACATCAACCACGTGGACTTCACACACTGCTTTCAGATCTTCGCTGACTGTGGACGTCGCCGTTACCTTGGTTGTTCCCTTGCTGACACCCGTTACGTTTCCTTCATCGTCAACACTTGCAACAAGCGGATTGGAAACAGACCATACAACAGTCTTTTCATCTGCATTTGCAGGCTTAACGACGGGGATCAGCTTCTCTGTTCCTCCGATGCCCAGCGCTATCTTCTGCTGGTTCTTGTTAAAGGAAACACCGGTGACATTTGCCTTCTGCCTTGTTCCTATCTCGAGATTGTAATACCCGGTATCGAAAATACCTCCATTTTGTGAGATACGTAAGTAATATGTACCGTGAGGGAACTTATCCGTTCCGTCTTCAAAATGTCCATAACCGGGAATAGTGTTTGCAATGAGCTTTTCACCTAAATATCCGTTTCCCTTATAAACTATGTAATAAGGATGATCGAGATATACGACCGAATCTGCTCCATCATAATACAGTGCGAAATCAAATCTGCCTATCTGGGGGCTGTTAAGCGTAAGATAAATGGGAGTATTATCCCTTTCTATCTCAAATTGTAACCATTCATGGCTGGCATTTTTCCTGAGTGGGAACATCGAAACATATTTCTGATTCGTTTCAATATACTCTGCATCCCCTGCATCAAGCCTGGATCCTCCCATTATCCGGTCTGTGATGTCTTTACCTCCCTTAGGTATGTCAAGGCCCTTAAAAGACAGTGAAAAAGAGTAATCCGAAGCCTTGTAGTAATATAATTCCATATAGTATGTAGCCGGGATCAGATCAAAAGTATACTCTTCGTCGTGCACATCATCATCGGCCCATTGTATCTCGGCTTTGTAATTCCACCAGTCATCCCCGCCCTTAACATCATCAAGCAGATTTACACCTACCCCGATATCCGATGTGACTTTAAGGGTAACTCTTCCCGGGTTCTTTACCTCAAAACGATAGTAGTGATTTTCACCCTCTTCGTTCAGATGTCCCGTATGAACTTTGTTATCAAGCAAAACCGGCATGGGAGCATGCGGATCCGTCGGTGAATCACCATCTCCTGTCAGCTCAGTTTCTGCCACGGAGTCAGCCTCATCGCCATCTTCCGCATCTGCTTCCTCATCTGCCGGATCGGCAGTTACTGCTTCTTCTGAGGATAACTCTTCATCTTTGCCGGAAAGCAGTTCTTCTTCGGACGTTTCGGCATATATGTCTTCGGAGAGTTCTTCTGCGGATGGCTCGGCATATGCGTCTTCGGAGAGTTCTTCTGCATATTGCTCGTATACTTCCGGCTCCTCCGTCGAAACATCAGCTTCATCCGCAAAAACCATGGATGGAACAGCCAGCAATGTCATGGCAGCCGCAACGGTGGCAGCCAGTGTTTTTTTCCAGTTGACTCTAACCATAATCGTGTCCTCCTGACTTTATGGTTTCATTTTACAGAGATGTCATCAGGACATCATACCGTATGATAATATCATAGAACACTGCGATTTACAAATAACTGCACCACATCCCGTTACATCATTCCATCCCTTCCCGAGGCAGATTAAGTTCCGGCAGGAATACCCTCACCGAAGAAGCGACATGATGTTATCGTAATTCTCCGGAAGGTGCGGATATACGCAGTCCCTGCAGTTTTTAATGAGCCTGCCGTTCTTCTCCGTCATCTTATAATTTCCCGGGCACTCATGCTCATAAAGGGGACAGAAGCAGAACAGGCAGTTGATGTCAGTGTCCATGTCATGGCAGGGATAGTACTCACATTTCTTATTGGCAAAAAACCTGCAAGAATCATCCATGTTTTTTCTCCTTCATGCGTCTTATGAAACTTTCGGCAAATCCCGGACATGAATCATAGTAAAAATGCGGAAATCCCCATATGCCGTTACCACCTTCGATGCAGCATTCCCAGCTGATGTCCCTGCCCGGCTTTCGTGCCGTAAATGCCCTCCCGCAGGCCGTGCTGTCGTAGTAATGGAACTCATGCCCCTTCATGCCTATAAGGCTCTGCGTGAGTCCTTCCGTTCCAGATCCTGCTGCAGATTCTATCTGCATATATCCGAACCTTACAAGATGGCCGGAGTAAAAGCATTCTCCGTCGACAACTCCTGCCATCGGAAAGCTGTTCCCCTCGGGATCCTTTATCGTTTTATGAAGATACATGTACCCGCCGCATTCCGCCAGCGTCGGGATTCCCGAGTCTATGGCTTCTTTTACCGAGCGAAGCATTGATGTGTTGCCGCTAAGCTTAATAAGATGATTTTCGGGGTACCCGCCGCCAAGCAGGATGCCGTCCGCATCCGGCGGCACAGCCGGATCGTTCATGGGCGAAAAATATCTTATCTGCACACCCCTTTTGGAAAACGCCTCAAGATTCGCCCTGTAGTAAAAGCAGAATGCGCCGTCATAAGCGACGGCCAGTGTGAGGCCGGAACCGTCCGGAGGCACTGCTGAGCCTGCCGTGCATAAAGCACCCCGGACCGCTTTAATTCCCGCGCTTTCATGGGCCGGGCCAGAATATTCATCCATGATCGCGATGAGCGCATCCATGTCAACGCACTCTTCGAGCATTTCGGCGGCAAGCCCGATCTTCTTTCTGATATCACTTATCTCATTGGGCAGCATGAGCCCGAGGTGCCTGCTGCCTATGCTGATGCTCTCGTTTCGCGGGATGGATCCGAGAAGCCGAACATCTCCCATTTCAGAGAGCGCATCTGACAGCACAGGCTTTATTTCCTCATAAAATCCACTGCTGATCCTGTTGAGTATCACCCCTTTTATCAGCTTATGCCCATCATCGGCAAGTATTCCTTTTATCATCGGAATGACCGTGCGTCCGGTTGATGCAGCATCCACCACAAGAATTATGGGTGTGTCCGTCAGAGAAGCGGTTTCATAGCTTGACCCTTTTATGTCGGAAACCCTCATGCCGTCATAAAGCCCCATGACGCCCTCAAGCACAGCGCAGTCTCCGGTACAGTCCGACAGGATGTTCCGCATTCCCTCACCGCCCGAGAAAAAAGCGTCGAGATTTCTGCTCTCGACTCCGAGCACCGTTTCATGAAAAAGCGGATCGATATAATCCGGCCCGCACTTATACGATCCGGGCGAAAATCCCCTTTTTGCGAGTGCATAAAGCAGCGCAGTGGTAACCGTCGTTTTGCCGCTTCCGCTTTTCGGTGCCGCTATCATTATTCTTTTGGGCATCCTTTTTTTCATATATCTGAACCTCTTTTGGGCATGATCTTTTATGTTTTTTAAACCTCATCCCGGACAGCTGTTGAACACCTCAATGGTGACGACTCCGTCAGACTCATATCCGAGTGCTTCCGCAAAAGTCATGCTGCTTATCTTTTCGCTTTCATATGAAAGGTCCGAGCCCGCCGCGATCTGTCCTTTGATTCCTTCTGCAATGAGCTTTTGCGCAATCCTTGGAACATCTCCCGCATTCGACAGGAGCACGAACGTAATGGCGTTATGTTTTATCTTTTCCGCCAGTTCTTCGATGTCACGGTCGGAATCTTTTCCGTGCAGGCTTAAAAGGCACGCATCATCATAGCTGACGCCGAGCCTTGATGCCAGATAGGAAAAGGATGATATCCCGGGGATCACCTTTATGTCTGCAGACGGATCCCATTTTTTAAGCTCGCAAAGAAGGTTCGCGGCACCGCTTCTGTAACCGCTGTCACCCGAAAATACAACAGCCGCATTTCTGATGCTGCCCTCGGAAAGTACGGGGATGATATCAGCTGCGCGGTACATCTCATATTTACGTTCACAGTCAAAGCCGCTAAGAAGCCTTGCTGCGCCGAACAGCGCGTCGGTGCCTGCGATGGCATCCGATGCTTCTTTTGTTATGCAGGCGCCGCCGCCCGGGCCGATGCCGATCAGTGATATAAGGATATGCGGCCGGGGATTTTCTGCGGTATATCCGTCTGTTCCGGCAGCGTTCCTGCATTCTGCAATGACGATCCTATATGCCTCTTCTATGCTCACGCCGTCTACGTCATCCGGCCTTGCGATCACATGCACATGTGCTCCGGTATTTTCGGCGGCCTGTATCTTTTCCGCAAAGCCTCCGGCCCTTCCGCTGTCCTTTGTTATGACATGAGCAATGCCGTACTCCCTGATGAGCGCTTCGTTCATCTCACGGCTCGCAGGGCCCTGCATCGCTATGATGCGGCCGGGTGCGATCCCGGCATTTTCACATGCCTCTATGCTTTTGGCGGACGGCAGGACCCTGGCGTATATCCTGCTTCGCACCTCGGCAGATGCGTTCCCTGTAAATTCCGGAAGCTCCTTGCTGCCCGTCGTGAGCAGGATTCCTCCTTCCGTTCCGGATAGCGCCGCGGCACATTCCCTGATGCTGGCATATTGCGAAATATTGGCGGATGTTCCGATCATCTCTGTGGCACTGCACTCCGGAAGAACACATAAAGAGCCATTTTCTCCGTTGTCAATGCATCCCTGAACGGCAGGAGATGAACTCCGGTCACGGGCGACGCGTATATAGTACAAGCCGAGGTCCCCGGCGGCTTTTTGGATGTTGCCGGTAACGATCTTCGCGTAAGGGTGGGTCGCATCGATGACAATGACATCACTGCCGAGCCCGGAGAGAAATGCGCGCATCGCTTCCTCATCCATGCGGCCGGTATGCACCGACACAAGCGGGCCGGGGGTCATCATCTTCTCACCGTAATCCGTCGCGACGCAAACATGGTGCGCGATGCCGGCGGACTCGAGCATTTCGGAGAGCGTCCTTCCTTCGGTTGTTCCTGAAAAAATGACAGGTCTCACAGTTCATATCCTCTCGGGGTGATCAGTCTGCCGCACGATATTTTCGTCTGCGCATTCCCTATGAACACGGTTGTCGTCATGCCGGCGGGGATACCGGAAAGTTCCGAAAGCATGCAGGTCCCTGTCTCCATGCCGTCCCTTCCGATGTTTTTTGCGTATCCGCAGGCAGTGCTTCCGGGAAGGATGCGCATCAATATTTCGCACGCCTTCTTAAGATGGTCCGCCCTGCCGTGGCTTGCGGGATTGTAGATGGCGATAGAAAAACCCGCAGAGGCTGCGCTCTCAAGGCGCTTTTCTATAACATCCCAGGGTGTCAGAAGGTCGCTCAGGCTGATCACGCAGAAGTCATTCGCAAGTGGCGCCCCGAGGGCTGCCGCACCGCTAAGTGCCGCCGTGATTCCGGGCACGACCTCGACATCATCAAAGCCTTCCCTCTGCGCGATCTCAAGAAGCGGCGAAGCCATGCCGTACACGCCCGGGTCGCCGCTGCAGATCAGGGCAATGGTCTTTCCCGACTTTGCGAGCTCCACGCACTTTTCGCAGCGGCCGATCTCGTCGCGCATGCCGCTTTCTATGTATTCCTTATCGGGATACCTGTCCTTTACAAGGTCTGTGTATGTCCTGTAGCCGATGATCACATCGCTTGCGGCGAGCGCTTCTTCCGCCTGCCGCGTCATCATTCCGGCGCTTCCCGGGCCGATCCCGGCTATATATATCTTCCCCATATGTTTCTCCTTTTCGCGACCGCAATGGTCATGCCATTATGTGCTGTCTTTCCGAGAACAGGCTCGGCGCCGGGTCCTGCGGCAAGGGTTGCCGCACGCTCGCAGACATTGTCGCACCCGACCGTCTGCTTGACGAAATCCGATCCGGCAAAGCTGCCCTCTGCCTTGTTAAGCAGAGAACTGTCAAAAGAGATGAGCGGTATCGAATAACGGTCACGAAGGTATGTAAGTGCCTCCTCATCTTCCTTGGCATCTATCGTTGCAAGCGCATATATGTCGCTTACATCTATCCCGAGTCCTGAGAGGGTTTCGAGGAAAAAACTTTCGGCCGCCCGGCTGTCCCTGTTTTTTTTCATGCCAAGTCCGACCGTATACTCCTTCGGTGTAAGCAGCAGCGAACACTCCCTGTCGGTTTCGTCCGCAACGATCACATCGACCTTTTCCGCGGGCGGAAAATCCTTTATCGAAAGCGTTACCTTCTTGCCTTCAAGCGCCTTGACGGAAACCTTTTTTATGCCTTTCCTGTCGGTTATGGCAAGCCTGTTTTCGGCAGCAAACGTATCTACTGAAAATGCACCGTTCACATCGGTCGATGTCGTTATGACCGGGATGGCGCCGAGAAGCTGCGCA
>JAILRP010000037.1 GCA_024698075.1 Lachnospiraceae bacterium | reverse complement strand
CTCCCACTTATTCTTTGCAAGATCCGAAACATCACCCGAAATGCACAGAACTCCGTACATCCCGGCGCAGACGGAATAAGCTATCCTCTTAAGATCATCTTCCTTCCTTAAGACCGCCCATATCTGGCTCTTCTGCGGCAGTAACAGGTTCTGCAGATCCGCCGTGATGACCGGGATCTCCTTTTCCTCATGGGCATCTGAAAACGACAGATAATCCGCAAGCTCCATAAAGGAAGGTTCAAGCCTGTGGCCGCCGGAAGAGCATACCTCTATCGCGATGCCGCGGACCTTCTCCCTTATCTTTTTGTAGAAATCCTTTGTCGCATTGACACAGGCGCGCAAACCTTCGCCTACGCTCTCGGCACCGTCGCAGCCTATCCCGATGGTATCGTTGTAATCTATCTTGATATATTTGAAACCGTTCTCATTGAGAAAATCGATCACCTTTTTGCTGAGATAGTCATTAACCCAGCTGCTGCGCATATCCCAGAACCTTCTTGTCCCGGAGATTATGACTTTCCCGTCCCTGGTAAGCAGATGTGCGCTGTCATCCGCCATATCCGAATCCCTTCCGACGACCTCAAGTTCAAACCAGATACCGGCCTTCATCCCGGCACCGTTTATCATCCTGACGACCTTTTTGATCCCGTTCGGGAACAGATCATCCGCGACTTTCCAGTCGCCCATGTTATCCTGCCAGCCCTTTACTGAATCGGCATACCAGCCGGCGTCGATGACAAAGTATCCGAAGTCTTTGCCCTTTATGACCGACAAGATCTCCTTTATCTTTTCTTCCGAGGGTTCACCCCATGTGGTGCAGTATTCGTTAAAGAGAGCCGGAAGCGCCGTTACCCTCTGCTCCGGAAGCAGCCTGCTCCTCTGTACATCAAGAAGCCTGTCGCAGATTCCCGTAAAGTCACAATTCCCGGCCGTAACATAAGCCTCGGGTGTGGCGAAATCTTCACCGGGCCTGAGCAGCTTCCTCCAGTGGCCGAACTCATAATCCGCAAGTCCCGCGCATAAATTGAGTCCCTTGTCCATTCTCACCGCTTCTATCTGCCAGGATGAAGAACAGGCAAGACTCAAACCCCAGAAAACTCCTTCCTCTGAATCTTCCACCGCGGCAAACGGGAAATAACCCCTTACGGGCATCGACCCCAGAGTGCCGAATTTCTCGCATCTTACTCCGAAGTTTGCCCAGGACGGTTCAAGAAGAAGATCCTCTATCGACCTTATATCATGCCTTCCCTCCGCACTCCATCTGCTCCTCATCCTGTGGAGCTTAAGCCTGCCGTGACCTTCATCATCGGTATACGGCGTGAGCGCTGATATATTGACAGAAGATAAGGCTTCAATCATGACCTCGGCATCCGAGTGATTCTGCACAAGGGTATTAACGATAAGTCCCCTGCTGCCGTTTACGGCCGTCACGCTGTGGACCGCCCTTATGCCTTCGGGGCTTTCAACCGTCGTTTGTATGACTTTTCCTTCTTTGCCCTCACTTATCTCCTGCGACACATAGCGCATAGACATCGTCATCGCGCTGCCATGCCTCGTTTCTCCCGCGGCAAATCCAAGCGCCGATGCATCGCCCGTGCAGGATATCTGGACGAGCGGATCGGGCCTTATCTTTTCAAAGTATACTGCTTTACTGTCTGCGGGGATGAGCGAAAATGAAACCTGTCCCGATTCGTGGATGATATAGACAGCTTCCATATCGCTTAGGATTTCCCGTATTATCCTTGGATTTTCCATGTTCTTCCTTTCTTCCGAGCATAATATGAATGGTTTCTTCTATAACAAAAGACAGGCAGGACCTGTCTTTTGAATGATGTCTGTATTATCTGCCTTACAGTTTTCCGCCCGAAGTCGCAATTCCCTCGATGAACTGTTTCTGGAATATGATATAGAGAACTATCATGGGAACGCAGGAAATGAGCGCCGCCATCATAAGTTCGGGATATTTCTGCTGATACTGTCCGTTCATCTTGGCAAGCGCGCTCGCGAGTGTGGTCGCCCTGTTGTCGGGACATACGATCATCGGCCACATCAGATCCTTGTACGCAAAGACCGCGGTAAAGATCCCGAGTGCCACCATAGCAGACTTGGTAAGGGGAGCCATTATATGGAAAAAAGTCTGCGGGATGTTGCATCCGTCAAGCCTC
>JAILRP010000005.1 GCA_024698075.1 Lachnospiraceae bacterium | reverse complement strand
ATGCTTTCGGGATACTTCATGAGAAAGAGGAAGGCCGACAGGAGCCATTACATGTCTGTGATCCCCCTGCTGTTTTCGTACATAGTCATATCTGTTGCCAAGATGCTCTTATACAACAGGCTGTACGGACGTATATACGGGATAAAGGAAATGCTCCAAAATCTCGGGAATTACCAGATAGCATGGTATATGGGACTGTACATATGCGTTTTCCTGCTCATGCCATTCTTAAATAAACTATGGTATGCGCTTTCGGAAAGAGAGCAGGACATACTGATCGGAACGCTTTTGTTTTTGTGCACGATCTATCCCGTCCTTAAATATATCGCCCCGCATTATTTCACGGGGATCTATCCGATACTGTTCTATTTTCTCGGGATAGCGGTAAGGGACAGGAAGTGGCGCCCTAACAGGGCAGTGCTCGCGGCGGTATTGGCGGTGGCGCTTTTTGCCGAGGCGTTCATCAGCATGAAGTTTACATCCACGGGAGTGTTTGACTGGAATCTCATATCAACATCAGACGGCACATACGGAACCTTTTTCATTTCCATATGCACCGTCTGCATTTTCCTTCTTCTGTATGATGTTAAGATATCACCGGGCATAGGACGTTTTCTGTCATCCGTAAGCCGGGTGTCGTTTGAGATATATCTGTTCGCCGGAGCATATGATGCCGTCATATACATGTACGCGAAGAAATATCTTGCATCCGCAACGGAAGCTTTCTGGTGGTTCTTTGCCACCGTTCCGGCAAGCTTCATGTGCGCCTACATTTCATCCGTCATATTCTGCCGGCTCCGCACGATCTTATTCCGGTCAGTGGGACTTATTGACCGCGGTTGACCCGTTCGCGAGATCGATCCCCGAAGCAGTGCAGTTCCTTCTGTGGAACTGTTCGAGAAGCCTTGCGTCACAGTGCGAGGCGTGCTCAATCTTAAGATCGAACATCTCACTCGTTGCCTTGAATGCCTTGTGCTCATCCTGAAGCTGCCTTGCAAGCCAGTCGTTGGCCTTGTCGTCACGCAGCACAGTTCCCTTTTTATCACCCATTTCACGGCTGACACTGACGATATCCCCGTGAGGCTTATAGTTCGTATAGCGGGCGGAAGAAGCGTTTTTCGGTTTCTTCTCGGACTGAACGGACTTCTTGGCGGATCTGCCGATGAACACGATTATCACAAATATGACTATGACAAAAGTAAAAACAATGCTCATGATCTCGAAGTCTCCGAAAGTGCGGTTATCGCGCCTGCAAGGTTTGCGAGGTCAGAAGGGACGATGACCTTCGTGGCCTGTCCGTCAGCCATTTTGGCGACAGCATCGAATGACTGAAGTGTCAGATACTGCTGTGTCGGATTGGCGTCGTTTATCAGCCTGATGCCTTCTGCCTTTGCTTTCTGAACGGCAAGGAGGGCTTCGGCCTCACCTTCGGCTTCCCTGATGCGCTGTTCCTTGACCGCTTCCGCACGGAGTATGGCGGCCTGCTTTTCGCCTTCGGCGAGGGTTATGGCCGACTGTTTCTTACCTTCCGCGGTAAGGATGGCTTCACGTTTTTCACGTTCGGCTCTCATCTGTTTTTCCATCGCATCCTGGATAGACTGAGGCGGCATGATGTTCTTGACCTCGACACGGCTGACTTTTATTCCCCATTTGTCGGTCGCCTCGTCAAGTATCACCGTTATCTGTGAATTGATGTCGTCACGGCTCGTCAGCGTCTCGTCAAGCGTCATGCTTCCGATGATGTTTCGAAGCGTTGTCGCAGACAGGTTCTCGATGGCCGCTATGGGACGCTCAACACCGTATGTGAAGAGCTTGGCATCGAATACCGAGAAGAACACGACCGAGTCGACCATCATCGTGACGTTATCTTTTGTGATGACCGGCTGGGGTTCAAAGTCGGCGACCTGTTCCTTCAGCGAGACCTTTTTGACTATCCTGTAAAGGAACGGTATCTTGATGTGAAGGCCCGCAGCCCAGGTGCTGTGGTACTTTCCGAAAAACTCCACTACCCACGCATTTGCCTGCGGCACGATGCATATGCACCTGATGCACAGGATGAGCAGAATGACTAACAATACAACCGCAAAAATCATCTCTTCCATCATGATTCTCCTCATGTTATGAAAAGTCATGCCCGCCACCTGACAGACCGTGCGGGTATGCTTTACATATTATATCACATTAGGTGACCGATTGTATTTAATACTCGGATGTGCTAATATTTTCCTATGAAAAATCTTCTGTTCATCTATAACCCGAAGGCCGGAAAGGGCAGTATCGGCAGCCATCTCGGCGATATCGTCGATATCTTCACAAAACGCGGATACAGGGTCACGATCTACCCGACGCAGTGCCGGGGAGACGGGGAAGTCATTGCGAGGCAGTGGGCAAAGGGGTTTGTCCGGATAGTATGCGCCGGGGGTGACGGGACACTGGATGAGATCGTCACAGGCCTCATGTCTGCGGGCGTACGGATCCCGATAGGGTATCTTCCGACCGGTTCGACCAATGATTTTGCCAGAAGCATAGGGCTTCCGAGAACGATAAAGAAGGCCGCCGAGACTGCGGCTTCCGACAGGCTTTTTTCCTGCGACATCGGCAGGTTCAATTCAAGATATTTCGTGTATGTTGCGGCTTTCGGACTGTTTACCGACGTGACATATGAAACTGACCAGGGCATGAAGAACATCTTCGGATATTCAGCATACCTTGCGGAGGCCGTCAAAAGGCTTCCGGCTGCCAGGGCGATCCCCCTGAAGGTTACATATGACGGAAACGAGATAACGGGCAGCTTCATCGTCGGGCTTGTCATGAACACCGATTCGGTCGGCGGTATGAGGGCTATACCGGGTCCGGACGTTAAGCTCGATGACGGGATATTTGAGGTGATGCTCGTGCGTGCGCCGGACAATATTTTCGAGTTTAACAGCATCGCGCCTGCTATACTTGACAGGAAGAGGAACTCGGAAAACGTGCTCTGTTTTAAATGTTCGTCACTTACGGTCGAGTCGGATGAACCGATACCGTGGAACCTTGACGGAGAGTTCGGGGGAATGACAGGGATGGCGCAGATCACCAATATCCGTGAAGCGGCGGAGTTTGCGATATGACCGGACTGGTGCTTGAAGGCGGAGCGATGCGCGGCATATTTACCGCGGGTGTGCTCGACGTCTTTATGGAAAACGGGATAAAGTTTGACAATGTCATCGGAGTCAGTGCCGGTGCCTGTTTCGGGTGCAATTTTGTATCCGGCCAGGTTGGCAGGACGATCCGCTACAATTTGCAGTATGCAAAAGATAAGAGATACTGCAGCGTATCATCCCTTCTTAGTACCGGGGACATATTCGGGGCCGAGTTCTGCTACCATACGCTTCCGATGGAGCTTGACAGGTTCGACGAGGAGGCTTTTGTGGCATCGGGAGTTCCCTTCTATGTAGTGGTCACTGATGTTGAGACCGGAGAGGCCGGATACCACAGGATGAAAGATGGCGGATATGAGGAGCTCGAATGGATGAGGGCGAGCGCATCGATGCCCCTTGTTTCGAACATCGTGCAGATCGGAGGCGGAAAGTATCTCGACGGAGGAGTTTCGGATTCGATACCACTTAGAGCATCCGAGGCGCTCGGCTGCGAAAAGAACGTAACGGTCCTGACCAAACCGCGCGGATACCGCAAGAGCGCGGACAGGACGATGCCGCTGGTAAAACTTAAATACAGATCATACCCTAATCTCGTGGGCGCGATGCAGGTAAGGCATATAGCATACAATGAGCAGTTTGAATACTGCTTAAGGCAGGAGAAGGCCGGGGTCAATTTTGTGATATGTCCCAAATCCCCACTGCCTATAGGCCATATATGCCATGATCCGCTCGTGATGCGAGAGACGTATGAGATCGGCAGGAGCGAGGCGAACGAACTGATGCCCGCCCTTGAAAGATTCCTGGGGATGTAATATTTTGATAATGGGGAAAGTCATGAAGAAAGCATTGTTCATTGCAGCGGCAGCTGCATTTATGATCATATCCGCGCAGACTGTGAGGGCCGACGAGCTTGCGCAGACAACACCGGTACCTGCACAGACGACACCTGTTCCAACACCGGCACCTGCACAGACGACACCTGCGCCGGCGCCGACTCCGCAGCCGTTAAAGACGGTCGACCTTGTCATCTTTGCGGGGCAGAGCAATATGTCCGGAAGGGGAGGGGATGCAAAGGCGGCTCCGGGCGTTCCGGTCGATACGGGATACGAGTTCAGGTACGGCACGTGCCCTACCGGAATGTATCCCATTACCGAGCCGTTCGGCATATATTCAAACGGATACCTGTGTGATCTTCCGGCGCTCCGCGGAGGTTCGCTCGTGTCTGCTTTTGCCAACACCTATTACAGGGCGACAGGGGTGCCTGTCCTGGGATTTTCGGCCGCAAGGGGCGGATCGTCCATAGGATACTGGCAGAGCAAGGAAGTACAGGCGGAGCTTATAAGCAAATATGATACTATAAAGGCGTGGTGTGCGGCCAATCATGTCAGCATCCGCAAGTCATACGTTGTATGGCTGCAGGGTGAGACGGACGGGGTCGGGAACATCTCCATGCAGGGTTACAAGGTCGGACTGTCCAATGTTTTTACCAATCTGTTCGTGAAAGGCCTCGACCAGGTATTTGTCATAACGATAGGCCAGTATGCCGGGCTTCCGGGTACTTATGACAAGGTGGCGGCCGCACAGATTGAACTGTGTGCGCAGGATCCGAGGTTCACGCTCGGGTCGGATGCATTAAGGACGCTTCCCGCAGCCTACCTTACCGACGGATGCCATTACAATCAGGCCGCGCTCAACATAGTGGGCAGCCAGTGCGCGAGTGCGGCGGCAGCGAGAACAAAGATGGGGAACTGAAAATGTATAATCTGGCAGTATTTCTCGGAGAACTACAGCTTGATACGCAGCGTAAGGTCCTTGAGGGGATCGTGGAAGTGGCACGTGCCGATGGCAATAATGTCATCGTTTACTGCCTTACGCTCTCGAATGACGACGAGTTCAATATAGGCGAATCCTCCGCGATGCTGTATGATGATTTTTCCGTATATGACTGTTTCATCATTTATGCGGAGAGCATATATTCCGCCAAGATCAGGACCAAGCTCATATCCAAGATCCTTGACCAGAACAAGCCGTCGGCTTCCATAGACTGCCACATCCCCGGAATGATAAACGTCAGCAGCGATAATGAATCGGCAATGCAGAAGCTTTCGAAACATCTTATCGGAGAACACGGCATCAAGACCGTCAATTTCATCAGCGGCCCCGAAGATTCGTTTGATTCCGTAACAAGAAAGCGCGTGTTCGAGATGGAGATGATAAGGGCCGGCCTTACCGTCGACAGGGAACGCTGCTATACGGGAGATTATTATGCCAGGAGCGGCAGGGCTGCCGTCAAATATTTTGAGAGCAAGGGCCTGCTCGAAGCGGACGCCTATGTGTGCGCAAATGACCAGATGGCCCTCGGCGCGTTCTATGCGCTGTCAGACAGGGGCATTAAGGTGCCTGAGGACACGATACTTTCGGGATACGACAACATATTTGAAGCCGCCAACCATTATCCGCGCGTAACGAGCGTGAACAGGTTTGAGGAAAAGGTCGGAAAGACTGCATATGAGAACATAATCAAATACATAGAGGGAAAGGAATACGACAAGAACCCCGTGATCCTCTCCGAGCCGGTATATGCCGAAAGCTGCGGATGCTCCGCGGTACGCCCGGTAAACCACAGGCTAGTCGTCAACCAGTATTCGAGAAACAAGCTCCGCGAGGCAAGGTTTGCGGAGATGATCAGCGAACTGAATGTTGAGCTTACAAGCGCACAGTCGCAGGACGATGTATGCAATGCGCTGAAGAGCCGTGTCCCCGATCTCGGGGGAGATGCGTTCTGCCTTCTTATAAGCGATGATGACGAAGCAGAGGGATATGATAAGGATGTTACGGCAGGGATCAATTACCATAACGGAAAGTTCGGACCGATGGCAAGTGATTACTTAAGAGCCCGGAAGCCACGGTTCGATCCGAATGTCGGCGGTAATTTCTATATCCTCTATTCACTCCACTACAGGAAGAAATTTTTCGGGATATCCATAATACGAAATTCTACCATGCCTATGTTCTCGGAATTCTACAGGGTGCTCATTATGACGCTTTCAAGTGCCCTCGAGCAGGTAGGGAATGTCGGGAAGATGCAGGAGATGATCAGGACGCTTGATGAGATGTGGGTGTTCGATCCGATGACCCATGTTTACAACCGTGCGGGATTCTTCAAGTTTTCCGAGGAGATCGTCAGGGAGGCGAGAAAGACCAAGGAGGATATGTACTTCATATTCCTCGACCTCGACGGCCTCAAGAAAGTCAATGATGCTTACGGCCATGAGATGGGTGACCGCATGATCTGCGACATGGCCGATGTCCTCCGCAAGACGCGCAACAAGGAAGAACTGCTCATGAGATATGGCGGTGACGAGTTCGTCGTGTTCGGAAAAGGGCTTTCGGATGACGAGGTGGAAGAAGGCGTGACCGGCATCCGAAGGGCAATGAAGAACCTGAACGGAAAAGGCGACAGGCCATATACGCTCGATGCGAGCATAGGCTATCATATGGTGCCTTTTGACAATGACAAGCCGCTCAACGCGCTCATAGAGCTTGCGGATCAGGAAATGTATAAAGAGAAAAGAGAAAAACATAAGAGGTAACGAAAGTTACCTCTTTCTTATTTCTATGCTTCCGCCGTTTGACAGGTCCTTCCCGTCGAGCAGGAGCAGTTTTTCGGCCATCAGCTTGGAAAATCCGGCGAATATCGTGCACATGATTATAAGGTCTTCGGTCTCTTCCGTGCTTTCTTCGATTATGTCCTTGTGGTCGAGGATAGGGCCTGCCACGAGACGTATCTGCTTCAGGAAATACTGGACTGTCTTCTTGTGGCGCTCCGAGTACCTTTCATAGGTGGTCCTGACCTCATCCTCGGGTAAGTCGGTTGGGATTATCCTTGTGATCACCGCTATCGGGAGTATCTGCTTCATTGTGCATATCATGATCAGGTACGCTATATGGACCCGGTAGTATTTCTTCTTCACGGGCTCAGGCATTATCTTTGTGCGCACATAGTTGTTGATCGTGGCCGCAGTGATTATCTGCTCATCTTTCAGCTCGGGCGGGAGATAGTCAAGGTATTCTTTAAGAAGTATGATGACCTGCTCCATGTATAGCCCTATATTGGGAATGTCGTTCCAGCAGGGGAGCTTGAAATCCTCCAGGTATTTTTCCCATCTGCGCAGCTTTCCCGCCACGAGTTCCTTGTTGTATTTCATATCATCCGCTCCTTCCGCTTGCTCCTAAGATCATTTAGAATGATCTTATTCATTATATCATCTTTTTTATGGTTGACATAGAGAAATGTACTTGATAATCTAATATTAAAGATTAGATTGTGTGATACAGTATATCAATTACAGAGAACGGAGGAATTATGAGCGATTACGTTATAATGACGGATAGCGGCTGCGATATCGATTTTCCAACACTGCGTGAGTGGGGAGTAGGCTTTCGGGGACTGTCGTTTCGGTTCGAGGATGGGATCGAGCATAACGAGGGCGAGATGCCGATGAACGAATTTTACGGACGTATGAGGGCCGGCGAGGTCAGCAAGACGAGTGCGGTCAACTCCCAGAGCTTCAAGGAACTTTTTGAAGAGGTGCTCAGGGAGGGAAAGGATGTCCTCTACCTCGGATTTTCTTCCGGGATATCCGCCACATCGAATTCGGCTGAGATGGCAGCCAATGAGCTCCGTGAGATATATACCGACAGAAAGCTCATCACGATAGACACTCTCGCCGCATCTGCGGGACAGGGCCTTATAGTCTACTATGCGGTGGAAAAGAAGAAGTCCGGTGCCGGGATAGAGGAGAATGAGAAGTATATCAGGGACATGCTCATGAAAGTCGCACACTGGTTCACGGTGGAAGACCTTGTGTACTTAAAGCGCGGCGGAAGGGTCAGCGCAGCAGCGGCATTCGCCGGAGGAGTGCTCGGCATCAAACCCGTAATGCATGTTGATGATGAGGGACATCTGATCAATATGATGAAAGTCAGGGGCAGGAGCCAGTCTCTTAAGGCTATTGCGAAGAAATACATGGAAACGGCACTTGATCCGAAGGACGGGACATATTTCATATCCCATGGGGACTGCCTCGAGGATGCGAAAGAGCTTGAAAGCCTGATAGTTGCCGAAGGAGGACGGAGCTGTGCACTGATAACATATGTCGGCATGGTCATCGGATCGCATTCCGGACCCGGCACGCTGGCGCTTTTCTTCCTTGCAAAAGGCAGATGACTATTCGGGCATGTCTTCCTTGGGAGTATTGGCGAAGAACCGGTTGGCCATCACTATGGCGAAAGGAACGGCGATAAGGTACGAAAGAGGCTGAGCCTCCTGTACGCCGGCAAGCCCCCTGAAGGCAGGCAGGATGAACAGAAGAGGAATGAACAGTATACCCCCGCGCAGTGATGAGAGCACTGTGGCGGGATTTTTTTGCCGCTCGACTGCATCAGCATTTCCGTGACCATGACTATGGGAAGGAAGAGCTGGGCTACGCACTGCAGGCGAAGGGCCCTCGTTCCGATCAGGATGACCTCCGGATCGTCGCGGAATATCTGTATCAGGCCTCCCGAGAAGATCATGGCGAAAACTGTCAGCACAAAGAGCACTGCAGTGGACAGTATTATCGTGAACCTGTAGGCTTCGCGCTGGCGGCGGTATTTTCCGGCACCGTAATTGAAGGCGCACACAGGCTGGAAGCCCTGGCCTATGCCGAGCGCTATGGCAAACAGGAAGAATGCTACCCTGGTGACTATCGTCATCGCAGACACTCCGGCATCCCCCGCGTATCTGGCCGCCTTGAAATTGACGAGGATCGTAGCCGTGCTCCCGAGCCCCTGGCGCAGAAGCGACGGAAATCCTGTTCCGATGATTTCCGGGAGCATATGTATTCCGGGGATGACGTTTGATAAGGATAGTTTTGACTGTGTCTTATCTGACAGGAACATATACAGAAGCAGGAAAAAGCTTACCGTCTGCGAGATCGCGGTCGACAGCCCCGCCCCGGCGATACCCATTCCCATGCCGAAGATGAAGAGGGCATCCCCGCCTATGTTGAGTATCCCGCCCGCAAGAAGGCCGATCATGCCGAGCTTGGCCCGCCCCTCGTATCGGAGCATGTTGTTGAGCGTAAAGCTCGAGGAGCAAAACGGCGCAACGAACATGATGTTGTTAAGGTATGCCTTTGCATATGGCGCTATAGTCGGGGTGCTTCCGAGCATGACGATAAGCTCATCCTCGAAGATGAATCCGAGGATGGCGATGATCACCCCGCTCACAAAAGATGCAGCAAATCCGGCAGATGCCGCACTGCTTGCGCTTTTCTGGTCTTTTGCTCCGAGCTTTCTTGACAGAAGGCTTCCCGAACCCTGGCCGAACATAAAGCCGAATGCCTGAATGATCGACATGAAGCCGAATACCACGCCTACGGCGCCGCTTGCGCTCGTACCGAGCTTCCCTACGAAAGCCGTGTCGACGAGATTGTATATTGTTGTGACCATCATGCTGAGTATGGTCGGGATCGCAAGTGTTATGACCAGCCTGTGCACGGGCGTTTTAGTCATCCGGTCATACTGGGCCATGGCCCTGTCGAGTCTTTTATCCATAGACGTGATTATACAATATTTTTCACCGAATGGAAACGGCGGACGTATTGCGGCCCGGACGATAAGCAGGTATAATCCATTTCATGAATTCCACACTCTGTTACATAAAAAACGATAAAAACGAATATCTGCTCCTGCACCGGATACGCAAGGAGAACGACCTGAACGAAGGCAAATGGATAGGTGTCGGAGGCAAGTTCGAGGAAGGCGAGACGGCCGACGAATGCGTCGTGCGGGAGGTTTTCGAGGAGACCGGGCTTACGCTTACCGATTACCACCTTCACGGGCTCGTAAAGTTCATATCCGATGTCTGGGAAGATGAGGACATGTACCTGTATTCGGCATCGGGATTTACGGGTACTCTCCGGGAAGACTGTGATGAAGGCGTCCTCATGTGGGTTCCGGCCGATAAAGTGCTCGATCTTCCGACATGGGAGGGCGACAGGTATTTCCTCGGGCCGCTCATTGAAGGCCGGGAACGCATAGATATGGTCGTTGAATATGAGGGCGATAAGCTTGTAAGATGCGAAGACCTTACGGAGCCTGTCATGACCTTAAAATCCCCGCTCATAACGTGTGCTCACGGATTTTCGACGCGGCGCGGCGGGGTCAGCGACGGCATGTTCGCGACGCTGAACCTCGGGATGAACAGGGGGGATGAGCCGGCAAGGGTCACGGAGAACTGGAACAGGTTCCTTGATTCTGCCGGGATTTCCGGAAGGAGCTTCGTATGCGGAAAGCAGGTCCACGGAAGCCGGGTGGTAACGGCAGGCAGGAAGGATATGAGGCCCGCATACGGAAAAGGCTTCATGAACGAATGCGACGGCTATGTGACAGCCGAGCCGGGTGTCCCGCTTGCGATCTTTACAGCCGACTGTGTGCCCCTGCTCCTCGAGGATCCGGTCCATAAGGTGATAGCTGCGGTGCACTGCGGATGGAGGAGCACGGCTTCGGACATAGAGAAGAACGCTATTGAGGCAATGGCCGTGCTCGGTGCCGAACCTTCGGATATAAGGGCTGCAGCGGGCCCGGCGATAGACAGGTGCTGCTTTGAAGTGGGGCCTGAAGTCATTGATGCGATGAGAGATCTTATCGGCAATGATATAGAGAAGTATTATGGCCAAAGAGCCGATAAGTTCATGCTCGATCTGCGCGGGGTTGTAAGGCACAGGCTCATCATGCTCGGACTTCTGCCGGAGAACATCGGTCTCGTCGGAGACTGCACGATGTGCCATCCCGATGACTACTACTCACACAGGGGAACAAAGGGAAACAGGGGAAGTCTGGCCTGCGTCATCTCACTCTGAAAGAAAAGAAAAAAGAAAAATTTTAAATATTCCCAAATACCTATTGACATAGTAGGTAAGTGGTGTTATATTACGTTCAACAGTTCAAAATGGCATCACGAAGGAGAGGAGACAGACGATGTACGTAAGACCGAACAATCTTCACGATAAGCTATGGTGTTGACTGTGGACATGACCATCTATTCCGAGTAATGAAACAGATAACCCGTTCACAGTAAAGGAGAAAGATCATGAGCGATTACAGATTTGAGACACTGCAGCTTCACGTGGGACAGGAATCACCGGATCCGGCAACGGATGCGAGAGCGGTTCCGATATATCAGACAACATCATATGTGTTCAGGAACAGCAAACATGCGGCAGACCGCTTCGGGCTTGCTGATGCCGGAAACATTTACGGAAGGCTTACCAATTCGACACAGGATGTGCTCGAAAAGAGGATAGCGGCTCTCGAGGGAGGAAGCGCAGCGCTTGCGCTCGCATCCGGTGCGGCCGCCATAACATATACGATCGAAGCGCTTGCCGCAAACGGAGGCCATATCGTGGCGCAGAAGACCATATACGGAGGAAGCTACAACCTTCTGGCACACACGCTTCCCCAGTACGGGATCAGGACGACATTTGTTGACGCCCACAACCTTAAGGAGGTTGAGGATGCGATAGAAGACGACACAAGGGCCGTATATCTTGAGACGCTCGGCAATCCAAACAGCGACATCCCGGATATCGACGCGATCGCTGAGATAGCACATAAGCACGGACTTCCCGTAGTAGTTGACAATACTTTCGGAACACCGTTCCTGATCCGGCCCATCGAGCACGGTGCAGACATTGTGGTTCATTCAGCGACGAAGTTCATCGGCGGCCATGGAACGACGCTCGGCGGCATCATCGTTGAGTCCGGAAAGTTCAACTGGAAGGCTTCGGGCAAATATCCGAACATCGCGGATGCAAACCCGAGCTACCACGGAGTTTCGTTCTATGATGCGGTAGGTCCCGCGGCTTTCGTTACATTCATCCGTGCGATTCTCCTGCGTGATACCGGCGCAACAATCTCGCCTTTCGCGGCATTCCTGCTCCTGCAGGGTGTTGAGACGCTTTCGCTCCGGCTTGAGCGCCATGTCGAGAACACGAAGAAGGTAGTCGAGTATCTTGCGAAGCATCCCAAGGTTGCAAAAGTCAACCACCCGCTGCTTCCCGACCATCCGGACCACGCACTGTATGAGAAGTATTTCCCCAACGGGGGCGGATCGATATTCACGTTTGACATAAAGGGCGGACGCGATGAGGCATGGAAGTTCATCGACAACCTCAAGATATTCTCGCTGCTCGCCAACGTGGCTGACGTCAAGAGCCTTGTAATACACCCGGCCTCCACGACACACTCCCAGCTTTCGGAGGAGGAGCTTCGTGACCAGAACATAAACGAAGGCACGATACGTCTTTCAATCGGTACGGAGCATATCGATGATATAATCGCTGACCTTGACAACGCATTTAATGCCTGAAATAATCTTACGGATAAAGAAAGGAAGGACATACCATGTCAAAGATATATAAAAGCGCAGTAGAACTTATCGGAAACACACCCCTCGTTGAGGTGACCAACATTGAAAAGGAACTCGGACTTGAGGCCACGGTCCTCGTTAAGCTCGAGTACTTCAATCCGGCAGGATCCGTCAAGGACAGGATCGCAAACGCCATGATCGAAGATGCGGAAAAGAAGGGGCTTCTCAAGGAAGGATCGGTCATCATAGAGCCTACGAGCGGAAATACAGGCATAGGCCTTGCATCGATCGCAGCGGCAAAAGGCTACAGGGCGATCTTCACGATGCCCGAGACGATGAGCGTTGAGCGCCGGAACATCCTGAAAGCATACGGAGCCGAGATCGTGCTCACGGAAGGCTCTAAGGGAATGAAGGGAGCCATCGCAAAAGCGGAGGAGCTCTCAAAAGAGATACCGGATTCATTCATTCCCGGCCAGTTCGTCAACCCTGCCAACCCTGCGGTTCATAAGGCGACGACGGGCCCCGAGATATGGAACGATACGGACGGCAAGGTAGACATTTTCATAGCCGGCGTCGGAACCGGCGGAACGGTAACAGGCACGGGCGAATACCTCAAGGAGAAAAATCCGGGGGTAAAAGTCATCGCTCTTGAGCCCGAGGATTCACCGGTATTATCAAAAGGTGTCAGCGGTGCCCACAAGATCCAGGGAATAGGCGCGGGGTTTGTTCCCGATGTCCTCAATACCAAAGTATATGACGAGGTGTTTACGGCACCGAACCAGGCGGCATTTGATACGGCAAAGCTCCTTGCCAAGAAGGAGGGCATATCCGTCGGAATATCGAGCGGTGCCGCACTCTACGGAGCCATTGAGCTTGCTAAACGCCCGGAGAACAAGGGCAAGACCATTGTGGCCCTTCTTCCCGACAGCGGAGACAGATATTATTCAACAGCGCTCTTTGAGTAATAGGTAAAAGAGGGCATCAGAAATAAAAAAGGACGCTCGCGCGTCCTTTTTTGTGCCCTAGTTTCTGGGATTCCTATATATGATGTCGTCCCTTGAAGGACCGTTGCTGATCATCGTTATCGGATATCCGATCTTCTTTTCGATGAATTCGATATACTTTCTGCAGTTTTCGGGAAGCTTGTCATATTCGCGTATTCCCGATATGTCGCATTTCCATCCGGGAAGGACTTCATATACCGGCTTGGCATCATGCAGAAGCCTCGTTACGGGGAACTGAGTCGTGACCTCACCGCCGATCTCATATCCGGTGCACACAGGTATCTCGTCAAGATAGCCGAGCACATCGAGGACCGTGAAAGCAACATCGGTAGTACCCTGAAGCGCACAGCCGTATTTTGACGCAACGCAGTCGAACCATCCCATTCTCCTCGGGCGTCCGGTAGTGGCACCGTATTCGCCGCCGTCACCTCCGCGGCGCCGAAGCTCGTCCGCGACCGCCTCATCATGTATCTCGCTTACGAATTCTCCGGCCCCTACCGCCGATGAGTAGGCCTTGCATACGGATATGACCTGCTTTATCTCATAAGGCGGGATGCCGCATCCGACAGCACCGTATGCCGCTATTGTGTTTGAAGATGTCACCATCGGATATATCCCGTGGTCACAGTCCTTAAGGGTCCCGAGCTGGCCCTCAAGGAGTATCGTTTTCCCGTCACGGATCGCATCGCGCAGGTATGAGAAAACATCACATACGTAAGGCGCGATCATATCCTTATACTTCATGAGAGTATCATATGTCTCATCCGCATCGATCGGGGGCTTGTGGTACAGATGCTCAAGCAGCACGTTCTTCTGTACCGAAACGCTTTCGATCTTATCACGGAGGTTTTCCTCGCTGTCCCAAAGGTCGCTTACCTGGAATCCGATCTTTGCAAATTTGTCGGAGTAGAACGGAGCGATCCCCGATTTGGTCGAACCGAATGACTTTCCGGCCAGGCGTTCTTCTTCATATTCATCAAACTTGATATGATATGGCATTATCAGCTGCGCCCTCTCGGAGATGAGTATTATCGGCTTGGGAACGCCCTTTGAAACGATATTGTCGATCTCGCCCATCAGTATCGGTATGTTAAGTGCTACGCCGTTTCCGATCACATTGACGGTGTTCTCGTTGAACACTCCGGACGGAAGGGTATGAAGTGCGAACTTTCCGTACTTGTTCTTGATCGTATGTCCGGCATTGGCGCCACCCTGGAACCTTACGACAACATCAGCCTTCTGGGCGAGCATATCAGTGATCTTGCCCTTTCCCTCATCACCCCAGTTGGCACCGACAACTGCTTTAACCATTTGGCATACCTCCGTAATTTATCTCTTATCCCGTCAAAAACCCGCCAATCCGGCAGGCTTCGGACATAAAATTAGGTGCCATGAATAAACTATGACACCGTTGCCCAAAAGAAAATATATAACCCTCCGTTTAAAAAGTCAATCAAAATCTGTTATAATGCTCTTTATGAAAAAGAAGAATTCACTCAGATCTATACTCTGTATTTTGGCGGCAGCCATGCTCGCACTTTCGGGATGTTCGTATGCATCCGTGCCGGTCATGTCGGAAGGACCTCAGACGGGACATGCGGACGAAACCGTAACATCGGAAGGAAACGGTCCAGGAGATGCTGCTTCAGATGCAGATGAGGATGAAAAAGAAGCGGCAGAAGATGCAGATACAGCCGGAGAAGAAGCGGACGCGGAGGAAGACATCCCTGCGCTTCGTGATATCGTTGCATCAGACTCCGGACTCGGGGCTGACAGCATATGTGCTGCCTGCATAGGCACGCAGTGTATGGGCGATGAACGCTTTCTTGAGCTTATACGGAAGCACTTCAATGCTGTCACGCTAGAAAACGAACTTAAGCCCGATGCTCTCTTCGGATACAGCAACAATGCCCCGAAGAGCGGGAGCATCCATGATGAGGAGCTTGGCGGCAGCGTCATATCTGTTCCGGAACTTGATTTTTCAAGGGCGGATGCGATACTTGACAGAATACTCGAATGGAACGGCAGCAATCCCGGTAAGGCCATAAGGGCAAGGGGACACGTTCTCGTTTGGCATTCACAGACTCCGGAGTGGTTTTTCCATGAAGGATATGATGCCGCAGCGCCTTATGTTTCCAAAGAGGAAATGGACAGGCGCCTTGAGTGGTACATAAAAAGCGTGCTCACGCATTACACTTCAGAAGGCAGCAGATACGAGGGGATGTTCTATGGGTGGGATGTTGTCAATGAAGCCGTAAGCGACCGCGGAGGCATGTACAGAAGCGACATCGAGAGCGGCAGCGATTCGCTCTCAGACCCGGTCCACAGTTCAAAATCAAGCTGGTGGAAGGTATACGGCAGCAGTGAATATATCGTAAATGCATTCAGGTATGCCAATAAATATGCACCTGCCGGACTGGACCTTTATTACAATGACTACAACGAATGCGATAAGACCAAGATGAAGGGGATCATGAACCTGATTACCGAAGTGAAGTCTGCGGAGGGCACAAGGCTTGACGGGTTCGGAATGCAGGGGCATTATTCGGTCAATGCGCCTGCCGGTGAGCAGATAGCGGATGCCGTGGCAGAGTATGCCGCCCTTGCAGGGAAAGTCATGATAACAGAGCTTGACGTCAAGCCGAGCATGTTCTATGACGGCTCGGACGAAGGGCTTCCGAAGGAATTCATAAGACAGGGGAAATATTACCGGACGGTTTATGAGGTGCTGAAGGAACAACGAAAGCTTGGCGCCTGTGTTGCCGGGATAACCTTCTGGGGAGCATCTGACAAGTATTCATGGCTGGCGGATAAGCGTCCGCTCCCGTTTGACGAAGATTACCGTCCCAAGCCTGCGTACTGGGCGTTCGCAGATCCTGCGGTATTATCTGGGATGGAAGAGGAGACTGAATGATATCCCTGTCAGTCCGGGGAGAATTCGAGTATGTCATCGTCGCTTCCCGAATAGTCCGTCACATCAACAGCATCGGCGATATATGAGCAGACTTCATCATAAAGCGCCATAGCCTTATCATGATCCTTTACTATCGAGGCTTCATCGCCTCTGTCGGCCGCGCCCTCAAGCTCCGCACAGATCTGTGACAGTTCATTTGCGCCTATCGTTTTGGATGTGCTCTTCAGCGAATGGATGATGATCGAATAGTTTTCCCAGTCTTTTCCGGATAAGAACCTGCGAAGATCCTCTGCCTTGGACTTCGAATCCGAATGGTATTCCATAAGGATGGAACGGTAGATATTTTCATCCTGCTGGCAGTACCTTAGGCCGGATGCGGTATTAATTCCCGCCCCGGAAAGCTTCTTCACAAAGTCAGAAGCGGATGCTGCGCTGCTGCCCGCCCCGGAATCTTTACTGGGCACGTCACTTAAGGCAGCACTGCCGACAAATTCCACCTTTTCTTTCGGTATATAGCGGAGCATCATTTTTTCGAGCTCGTGGCCCTCAACGGGCTTGGCAAGATAGTCCGAAAATCCTTCCGAAAGATACCGCTCCTTTGCTCCCCTTATCGCATCCGCGGTGAGGCAGACTGCAGGCGTTGCGGTATTTTTGCCGCCGGTCTGGGCACGTATTGCAGAAAGCGTCTGCGTGCCGTCCATGCCGGGCATGCGCTGGTCGAGGAGTATGACGTCATATTTGTATTCTGCGCAAAGGTCAAGTGCAGCCTGGCCGCTCTCTGCCGTATCCGTTATTATCTGTGTGTCCTTAAGAAGGTTTTCCGCGACCATGAGGTTCATATTTGTATCGTCAACGATAAGTACCCGTGCACCGGCTGCATGGAAGGATTCCCTGTAGGAACTGGTTTTTATGTCGGCCGGTGAACTTGCCGTAAAGCCTCCTATGGGTTCTTCATTTTCGACCTTCTGCCACAGTTCGAAAGAGAAGACCGATCCCTCGCCGTATGTGCTCTGAACCTTGAGCGCGCTTCCCATAAGGTACAGGAGCTTCGTGACTATGGAAAGCCCCAGCCCGGTACCTTCGATATTACGGTTACGGATCACATCAAGACGCTCGAACGATTCGAACAGGCGCTCCATGTCATCCTCTTTTATTCCGATCCCCGTATCCCTGACTTCCACGTACAGAAGGATCATGTCATCCTTCCGCTCTTTTCCGGAAACGGTAAGAGTGACGGACCCCTCATGCGTATATTTGGCGGCATTTGTAAGGAGGTTCACGATGACCTGGTCTACCCTGACGTCATCTCCATACAGTTCCGACGGAAGGGTGGGGTCTATGTCGACGTTGAACGCAAGGGACTTGGCTTTCATTCTCTCCTTTACGGAATTGACGAGATAATTTATGAGCGACGCGAGGCTGTAGCGTACCGGCAGTATTTCCATCTTGCCGTCCTCGATCTTTGAAAAATCAAGTATGCTGTTAATGAGCATGAGCAGGTTGTGGCCGGCACTCTTGATGTTTTTGGAGTATTCGAGCACATCGTCCTCGCCGGTCTTGCGCATGATCATCTCGTTCATGCCGAGTATGGCGTTTATGGGCGTGCGTATCTCGTGCGACATGTCGGCAAGGAAACTGCTCTTGGCTTTGTTTGCCTCGTCCGCCGCAAGCTTTTCAAGCTTCAGCACTTCTGCTTCATATTCCTGCTTCTGCCTTCCGGTACGCATTTCCTCGACCTTGCGGCTGTATGCCTGCTCGTTCTTGTAGCCAAAATAGTAGAAGCCTGTGATCAGTCCGAATATTATGAGCGAAACGAAGATATTGACGACTACCTGCGAACGGATGTCCGCAAAGAGTTCGCTGTTGCTGACGACGACAAGCACATACCACTGGTCCATGATCGGGCTTATGAACAGTGTGTTCTCATTGTCACTTGCGATCCCGTGCTGCAATGTTCCGGGATCCTTGAGGCTTTGTGAAAGGCTCTCCGAGAGAACGTCCCTGATGTTTTCACCGTTCATCATCGGATCGCGGTGTGCGACTATCCTTCCGTCGCGGTCGGAGATCATCGCATATCCTTTGCCGCTGAGATCGACATTTTCTATGACGTCCTGTATGTGCCCGGTCAGGACATCGAGGGATACGGTGTTCTGAAGCCCGGGATTTTTGACGGACAGAAGGCGGGTTATCGTGAGGACAACGGAATGGGTCTGGGCATCGATGTATGGAGGAACGATGACTGTGCGGCCTCCGGCATTGACGGAGATGTTATACCAGTCACGCCCGGCCGGATCGTAGCCTTCGGGAGGCTCCCATCCGGAACCGTCCATGTATTCGCCCCGTATCGTTCCGTATATTCCGGTAAAGTTCTCATCAAATTCCATTTTCCGGCGCTGCGTCTGTTCGGTGAGGTAACTGAGCACCTTATCCTGAGGCTCCCCGGTAAGCAACATCATGTCTATCGTGTCGGCTGTGACATCGAGTGTCGATCTTGCTACCGCGAGATAGTTTTCCAGGCTGTTTGCGGTTGATGCGGCCTTGTCCGAGCCGGCTTCATACAGCCTTGTCACCGAGACGTCATAGAAAAGGCGGGAATTGTATATGACCGAAAATATCATCAGGCCTAAAGTGATGAGTATAGTGAATATCAGATTGAACCGGTTCCTCCGGCTGTCAGGGTCAGTGGGATGCTCCCCGATGGCATTCCTGTAGCGGACGGTTATGAGGTAAAGCGTTCCGAGGACCAGGAGGGACATGAAGATGGAAAGCATGAAGAGCATTATGGCTATGAGGCGGTAGATGCCGACGTCTATTCCCGCCGGTATCGCATTCTTGGTCCAGACCGCAAGATAGTATCCTGCGGCGCAGCCGCCGAGGATGATGAAAGACACTATGATCTGGATCCTGAACTGGAATCTTAAGTCGCCGGCACTTTTTTCGGGAACCTTAAGTCCCCACAGGCCATAGTCTTTTGCGGCGGCGATCGGCATTATCACGCATGCAAGGTAGGTGATGAACTCAAAATAATAATACGGGTTGTATGCATCGCCGGGCCAGTCGAAGCATGAGGAGGTCCACATGCCGTATTCGGCAGCGATGTATACGAGGATCACGGTGTGGACATATGGGAAATGCCCGCCGCCATTCCTTGTTTTCATATAATATGTAAGCGACTGGATGCAGATGACCGCGGCAGCCGTCAGCGTGACAAGCGCCCAGGTATTGTTGAAGTAGCCCCCGTACTGGATATAGAGCCAGAACTGAAAGATGTTGAGCGGTATGGGGAGCAGCATCAGCGGATTGAAGAAGCGCCTTGCCTTATAGTCCTGCATGCTCCGCGCGGCAAAAATAAGGAACAGATAGCTGACGTTCCATCCGAAGTACGCTATGAGCTCCGACACTTCCGGATTGCTCTTCATTACAAGGGTATATGTGGCCCAGTAGTAGTCACTCAGAAGATGTGCAAGAAAAGAAATGCACAGAAACAGATAGCCTCTGCGCGGAACATCGATGTAACGGAAGAGGCATCCGAGCAGCACGGCTATGACTGCGATTAGCATTACGATGTTTTCAACAGCTTCTATGTTCATTTTTTCATTCTATTAAATGGGGTTTTCTTTGTCAATAAAATGGCCGGGATGTACTTGAAAAAATCAGAACCAATCTGTATTATATTAGCAGCATTTTTACAACATTGTTATGAGGAGATGATATTGATGAAAAAGAAGATCACTGTATTATTTGCTGCGCTGCTCATTGCTGCGGCCGCCTGTGTTCCCGCACTTGCCGCCGATGCTGAGACCGACAGTGCGGACAACGTGTTTGCATCGGGCGATACGGTGACGCTTCCGGATTCTTTCTTCGGAGGCTTTGCGGCAGGAGGTCAGGTTGACATTGAAGACTCAAAGGCCAAAGGCTCGGTGTATGCTGCGGGACGCCAGGTAACAACATACGGTGCGAAGATCGGTGAGAGCCTTTTTGCTGCCGGTGAGACGGTCATCATAAAAGATACCGACGTAAAAGGAAACATATTCGTGGCAGCCAATACGGCAAGCATAGAAGGTGACTGCAGTGCAAACGGTGTATATATTGCCGCGAACACGGTGACTTTCGAAGGAAAGGCAAAGGCGTTCATGGCCGGCGGAAACAAAGTCATATTCAACGGCAGGGTAGACGGGGATGTCGAGATCGATGCCGAGTTTGTCGAGATCGGTGAGGATGCCAAGGTATCAGGCTCCTTAAGCGTTAAGAGCGCGAACGAGCCTGACATTGCCGACGGAGCCGATACGGGTGATTACAGCTTTGAACTTCAGACGGATGAAGCTGATGCAGCCGTTTCGTTCGGAATGAAGGTACTGAAGAAGATAGTAAGGTGCATTTACTGGATCATCGCAATGTCCGCCTTCGGAATGATCCTGTGCTGGCTGTTCTCCGACCATCTGACGAGGGCAACGCAGTTCATGAAGACCAGGACAGGTGCCATGGTGGCAAGCGGCATAATCGGATGGATGTGCATTCCGCTCGCCGTTCTCATCATGTTCGTAACACGGATACTCGCACCTGCGGGAGGACTTCTGCTCCTTGCATATATCATGCTCATATGCGCAGGACTGGCATTTGCCGGAGCATCACTTTCACGGCTCGTGTTCCCGAAGATGAATGTTTTCCTGTCGGCACTTATCGGCATAGCGGTTCTTGAAGCCGTAAGGATGATCCCGGTCATCGGAACGCTCGTAGGGATAGCGGCGGATATGTACCTGCTGGCTTATGTGATCCAGAGCCTTTGGATACGCAGGCTGAAGAAAGCACCCGCCGTGACGGCCGCGGACACTCTCATGAACCTGCTTGAAGAAAGGGCGGAAAAAACCGCAGAGGATAGCAGCCCTGCAGAGGACATCGATCCTGCAGATGCCCCGAATGACTGAATGCAGTAAGGGCATACATATTGTCTGCAGCTGACGATAGAAGGTATGACAAGCCGGAGGCAGCGCGCTTCCGGCTTTCTTTGAAGAAATAAGATCCGGAAAGGAGAAAATCATGCAAAGAGAAGACATTCAGAGGATGATCGAGGAAGAGGGAGTGGAGTTCATCAGGCTCCAGTTCACCGACATTTTCGGAAGGCTCAAGAATCTGGCGGTAACACCGTCACAGATGGACAAGGTGTTTGAAAACAGATATTCATTCCACGGAGCGGCCATTTTTTCAGACGTATTTGATTATGATGACAGACTTTATCTGTATCCGGATCTTGATACGTTCATGATACTTCCGTGGAGGCCGCAGCAGGGCAAGGTGGCCAAGATAGTCTGCGATGTCTGCTACAGGGACGCAAGGCCGTTTGAATCCTGCTCGAGGCAGATTCTGAAAAAAGCTGCCGATAAAGCGGCTGCCCTAGGGTATACGATGATAGCGGATCCCGAGTGTGAGTTTTTCCTGTTCCATACTGACGAGAACGGACTGCCCACGACGACATCGCATGAGCGTGCTGAATACATGGATGTCGGACCTTCGGATTTCGGCGAGAATGCACGAAGGGACATAGTGCTCATGCTCGAGGATATGGGATTTGAGATAGAGTCGTCCCACCATGAACATGCACCGGCACAGCATGAGATCGATTTTCGCGAAGCGGATGCGCTGTCCATGGCAGATTCGATACAGACGTTCAAGTTTGCCGTAAGGTCCATCGCGAGAAGGTTCGGACTGTATGCGACATTCATGCCGAAGCCGCGTCAGGACGTGGCCGGTTCGGGGATGCATGTTCACCTTAAGCTGATGAAGGACGGAATGAATGTCTTCATGGATGAGAACGGCGGGATCACACAGACCGCACGCTATTTTGCCGGAGGCATAATGGCTCATGCACGTGCCATGTCCGCCATAAGCAATCCCTGCGTCAACTCATACAAGAGACTCCTGTCCGGATATGATGCACCTTACATGATCACCTGGGCGGACAAAGGAGAAAAAGCACTCATAAACATAAACAGGGAGATCGGAGACGTCAAGATCGAACTCAGGTTTCCTGACGGCTCGGCCAATCCCTATCTGCTCTTTGCGGCATGCCTTGCAGCAGGTCTTGACGGCGTGGAAAAGAAGACGGAACCCGGGTGCGAGTGGAAAAATGCCACGCCCGGACAGACAGAGACCATGCCCGAGGATCTTAAGGAGGCGGTCGGCGAGCTCGGCGGTGATGAAGTGCTCGGCAGCGCGCTCGGAAAGGAATTCGTATCCGTCTACACAAAGGTGAAGAGGGCCGAATGGCGGGAATTCCTCGGCGAAGTCACCCAGTGGGAGATCGACAGATACCTTACGAGACTGTAACTTAAGGACTGCTTCGGCTATTGCCGGCATTGTTTTGGTTAGGAGATGCGATGGGCGCGATTCTCGTGGCTATGCCCAGACATGAGGACTCGGGCCGGATCGCTGATATCATAAAGCAGGGCGGCATATGGGATGATATATTCATATGCGATACGGGCTCTGAAGTTCTGCGCAGGGTGGAGGACATGGACATAAGCCTCGTAGTGTGCACGCGCAGGCTTAAGGACATGGGCTATGAAGAACTCTACGGATATCTTCCTTCTTCCGTTAATATGCTCATGCTGTCAAAGGATATCAGGACCGATCTGTTCTCGAGCAATATAATCTTTCTTCAGATGCCTTTCAGGACGGCAGACCTGATAAGCAGCATCCGGATGCTGCATCCCGACGGATACCGGAAGAGAGCTTCGGTAAAAACGGAACGCTCCGCCGGAGACCGCGAGACCATCGACAGGGCCAAGACCCTTCTGATGGAAAGGAATGGAATGACCGAACCGGAGGCATACCGATATATGCAGAAGAACAGCATGGACATGGGCCGGACCCTTGCGGAGACGGCGCATATGATACTGTCGCTCGGACGGTAGAAAAGGAGGCATCATGGTTAAGATCAACAGTAATTACGAAAGGCTTGCGGGAAGCTATCTTTTCTCGACTATAGCGAAGAAAGTCAGGGCTTTTGAGGAATCGGGCCCGGATAAGAGCATAATCCGGCTCGGGATAGGTGATGTCACGCGGCCTCTCACACCGACGGTGATAAAAGCGCTTCACGATGCGGTCGACGAGATGGCCGATGAGAAATCTTTCCGCGGATACGCACCGGACCTCGGGTATGATTTTCTCAGAAGGGCCATATGCGAAAATGATTTTGCCGCAAGGTCGTGCAGAGTGGATGAAGACGAGGTGTTCATATCCGACGGCGCGAAGCCGGATTCGGGGAACATCCAGGAGATATTTGATGGGAAATGCCGCATCGCGGTCTGCGACCCGGTCTATCCGGTATATGTTGATTCAAACGTAATGGCGGGTCGCGCGGGCACGCTCGGGACGGACGGCAGGTACAGCGACATCGTCTACCTTCCGTGCACGGCAGAAAACGGATTCAGCCCGCAGCTTCCCGACAGCGTATGTGACATTATATATCTGTGCTCGCCGAACAATCCGACCGGTGAAGCCATGACAAAGGAAGCGCTCCAGAAATGGGTCGACTATGCGAATGCCAACGGGTCGGTGATCATATTTGATGCGGCCTATGAGGCATACATAAGCGAGGAGGGAATACCTCATTCCATATATGAATGCAGCGGCGCTAGAGAGTGTGCGATAGAGCTCCGGTCATTTTCGAAGAATGCCGGATTTACCGGACTGAGGCTCGGATATGCTGTCGTGCCGAAGGACATAATAAGGGACGGAGTGAGCCTCAATGCCCTGTGGGCAAGGAGGCATTCGACCAAATACAACGGTGCGCCCTACATCGTTCAGAGGGCCGGGGAAGCCGTGTATTCCCCCGAGGGGAAGATGGAGATACGCGGCCTGGTAAACTTCTACATGGAAAATGCCTCATACATCCTGTCTCATCTCAAAGAGGCGGGACATACCGTATACGGCGGCGTGAATTCTCCCTATGTATGGCTGGCGGTTCCGTCGGGGATGACGAGCTGGGATTTCTTCGACTATCTCCTTGAACGTGCGGGAGTCGTCGGAACGCCCGGGTCCGGTTTCGGCGCCTGCGGCGAAGGATATTTCAGGCTGACATCATTCGGAAGCCACGAGAACACGAGGGAAGCGGTAGACAGGATATGTGCTCTGTAGGGCAGATCCGCCGGGAGGGCGGTCTGAGATGATCCCGGCATTTACAAAAGGCGTTTTGTTACCGGCAAGGAGGGTACGGAAAATGAAAAGGATGACTGCGGCTGCTGTATGCCTGATAAGCTGCATGATCATGAGCGGGTGCGGCGGAGGAGCCGTTTTGCAGGATGATACGGCAGACATTGCCGGGGAGCTTGGCGGCGGAGCCGAAGAGAAAACCGATGAAGAGCCTTCCGAAGAACCCGCCGGGGAACCAGTGTCTTTTGACCTTTCGACGGCTTCGGGCATAAGTACGTTCCTTGAGGGTGAATGGGAACTTATTGACCGGAAAGACGGGAAGGATTTTGGCACTCTTTCGCTTGAGAAGGACGGATCGTTCACTTTCAAAAGGCATTCGGACAATGCGCAGGGAGCCGGAGTGATGACTTTCGGGAGAAATCTCGCCACAGCGGATGAGGAGCCTGACACGTTCAGGCTTGAGCTTTCCGATGCCGGGGGCCTGATCCCGGAGGGAGTGGAGCTTTACGGAGATGAGGGCACAGGAGGGATGTTCCATGTGTGTTCTTCGAAAGAAGGGGATTTCCTGTACCTTAAGGAGATCGGAAACGGTGATTCCGTCTTTTCGATGTATGTCTTCAATACGGACGCGGATTCGGATGAAATAGGGAACTGGTCATATGACTGGCTGTTCCGGAGGGACGCAGGCTCCGCGGCGGACAGGGAGCCGGAGGAGGGCACATTCTATGCATGGGCATGGAAGAGCGCATCTGACGGCGTATGGCTGCAGCCGATGGAAGAGCATGAGTTTGAAACCAATGATGACTACAGCAACCGGAAGTTCATGGGCGGACGGTTTTCGGAGACCGATGATATACGGCCGGTATATTACAAAATAAATGACAGGGCGGTGCTTGACGGAATATCCGACCGTGCGGCATGGGACAGCGGATACCCCCTGATGATGTGTGAGCTTACGGCGGACAAAGAAGGTACGGTAAGCCATATAAGCGAGGTTGATATAGCACTTTACAACGTATATGACATGGGCGGGCTCGATCCCGAATACAGTTACGAGGGAATGACGTTCACGGTCAACGGTGCGGATTATGATATGCGAAGCTATGCCGAAGCGGCTAACGCGATAACAGGCTGTGAGCGCGTCGGGGACTGGCTTATCGTTGACTGCCACATCAATCCGAACGCGGGTGTCTATGAATTCTTCAACATTTATTCCGGAGACTTCGAATATGAGATCGCGGGTGCCCTGCTCACGTGGAAGGGGGATGACCTTTCGACCGCGGTGTATGCATATTATAACGAGATATTCGATTTCTGGGGCCACAGGATAGGAAGCATAGAAAACGGAGAGCTTTATGACCTGTCCATAGACGGAAATACGGTAAATGCCGAATGCTGGATAGTTGATGAGATAGGGCGAGAAAAGGAATTTACCGAGAAGTTTGAGTATGAGCCGTGCGACCTGGCGGTGCTGTCATACTATGAATACATGCTAGGAGACAGGCAGAAGCTGCGGGAACTCATGGAGGGGTCGCCTGCCGGATCAGTGGCACTTATCATGGTAAATCCGCCGGAGCGGATGACGGAAAGAATGCCGAAGGCGCTTTATCAGTCAGAGGGTGAGCTTGACCGTGTCGTGGCAGCGGGCCTTGCCGACGGAGCCGAGGTGTTCATTGAGGACATGGAGCCTGATGCGTCGGGAAAGGCGGAAAGGAGCGAGCCCTGCAACCTTTCGAAAGGAAGTTCATGGGTATTTGACGTAACGGTCCCTGAAGGGATGCCGCGGCAGCAGATCGTTGTCAGGATACCGGGGAAGAAGGATGTTTTCTGGCCGGTCTGGATACTTTCCGGAAAGAACCCGCAGATCAGCACGTTCATCAAATGACCGGAAAGTGATACAAGATGTGTGAATTCTGATACGGACCTGTTCCGTAAAAGGGAGGTATTATCATATGAAAAATAAGAAACTGGCAGCTTTCTTTTTCTGCCTTTCGGCATGCGTGTATCTTGCGGGATGCAAAGCAGCGCCCGCCGGACCTGAAGCGGAAGCAGCACCGTCCGGAACAGAAGCGGCAGCAGCTGCGGATCCCGGAGACAGTGACAAGGCAAATGAAAAGGCCCCGGAAAAGAAGGATGAGAAAAAAAAGAAAAAAGATGACTGGGTATCCCTTAACGGTGATGCGGATGATGACTGGGTATCGATCGCGGATGACGGGGACGGCGCAGAAGCAGACGGTGAAGCGGGCGAAAACAAAAATGCCGGCACAAAGATCGTGAACAACATGCGCGCCTCCGAGCTTGAGAGCATCGAAAAAAAGCTTAACGGCAGGGAATATTACGGATTCCTGATCGGGGCGTTCGCCGAGCCTGCCTATATAGACTGGGACGAAGTGTTTTATGACGGTGCCGGGTTTGCGCGTTATCCGGTGTCTGACAGGGTGAAGGCCGCATATCTTCATAAGACGGGATTCGATGAGATCATGACTGACATCGTGGCGGTTTCAGGCGATGATGTCAGAAGCTTCGTCAGGGAGACGACCGGCTGCAGCTATTCCGACATGAAGTATCCCCTTGAATGGGCTTACCTTAAGGACTATGACCTTTATGTGTGCGAACACGGGGACACCAACTACAGGTCAGTCACCGTAACAGGCGGCATGAGGGACGGGGATGATTACAGGATCGTATATGAAGCCCCCGACTGCATCGAATACTGTGTGGCCTTTGAAGATGTCAATGGAAAGTACCGGTTTCTTTATAATCTTCCGAAGTGGTATGTGGAAGATCCGACAAACGGCGGAGATGAGGACCAGACAGCACTGACGGACGGAATGGTCATACCTGACAGCGACATGCGAAAACTTTCCGAGGAAGACCTTGAGGGACTTGACATGGGCGAGCTTCGCATCGCAAGGAACGAGATATATGCCCGTCACGGCAGGAGATTCAAGGACATGGAACTTCAGACCCATTTTGACGGCATGGACTGGTATTTCCCGATTGACGAGTCGGAGACTTTTGACGATGGATGCTTAAGTGATACCGAGAAATACAACGCGGATCTCATAAGCAGGTACGAGAAGAAGTTCCGGTAAGATATAAGCACGGATAGTGCCCAAGGTATCAAATGTCAAGATACAGATACATGTATCTTGACATTTGTTTTTTATAACTTGACAAATGTCGGACCGGGTGTAAAATGTACATATGTACAGTTTGTGCCGGCATATACCGGGCGGTACAACATGTTGTACGGACATTGCATGAGAAAGGGAAAAAAGCAGATGAAATATCTTGATGTTCGCGAGGCGGCGGCAAAATGGGAAATGACTGAAAGACGCATAACCATGCTGTGCCGCGACGGCAAGATAAAAGGTGCCAGGAAAGAGGGAAAGCTCTGGCTGATACCCGCCGGTGCTCCGAAGCCTTTTGACGGAAGGACAAAGGAGGCACACGCTCAGGCAGTACAGACACAGAAGAAAGAGAGGAAGGCTATGGGCAAGTATTTTGGAACAGACGGTTTCAGGGGAAAGGCCGGAGAGGTACTTACCGCGGAACATGCATTCAAGATCGGAAGATTCCTTGGATGGTATTACGGAAAGGAGCATAAGGCCAGGATCGTCATCGGGAAGGATACAAGGCGTTCTTCCTATATGTACGAGAATGCGCTTTCGGCAGGGATCACATCATCGGGCGGAGATTCCTACCTGCTGCACGTTACTACGACTCCGTGCGTAAGCTACATAACGAGGACCGAAGGGTTTGACTGCGGCATAATGATATCCGCGAGCCACAATCCGTTCTACGACAACGGGATCAAGCTCATGAACGCCGAAGGCGAAAAGATGGAAGATGAAGTGCAGGACATGGTCGAGCAGTTCATCGACGGGCAGATCGATGATGTAAGTTGGGCGACGGGAGCCGACATCGGGCATACGGTTGACTTTTATTCCGGAAGGAACCGCTACATCGGATACCTGACGAGCATAGCACCGGTATCGTTCGAAAAATGCAAGGTCGCGCTCGACTGCGCTAACGGAAGTGCATGGATGATAGGACGTGCGGTGTTTGACGCGCTCGGTGCCAAGATAAGCGTGATGAACGACACTCCCGACGGCACAAACATCAATCTTAATGCCGGAAGCACCCACATAGAGGGCCTTCAGAAATATGTAAGGGAGAACAAGGTCGATGTCGGGTTCGCGTTCGACGGTGATGCCGACAGGTGTCTTGCCGTCGATGAATACGGCGATGTTGTCAACGGCGACATGATCATGTACATATGCGCCAAGTATTTCAAGAGCAAGGGAATGCTCCCGAGCAATACCGTCGTTACGACGGTCATGTCGAACTTCGGACTTTACAAGGCGTTTGACAGGATAGATATAGGATATGAGAAGACCAAGGTCGGTGACCGTTACGTATACGAGAACATGAAGGAGAACGACCACATGATCGGCGGCGAGCAGTCCGGACACGTGATCTTCAGGAAATATGCGCACACCGGAGACGGGCTCGTGACCGCGATAATGCTGATGACGGTGCTCGTGGAGACGCATCTTCCGCTTTCGGTGCTCGCATCCGAAGTCAAGATGTATCCGCAGGTATTAAAGAACGTTGAGGTCGACGACAAGGAAAAGACGCTTGCGGATCCGGCCGTCAAGGCAGCGGTTGACAGCACCACTGATTTTCTCGGAAATGACGGGCGCGTCCTCCTGCGTGCATCCGGCACGGAGCCGGTCCTGCGCGTAATGTCGGAGGCATCCACATACAAGGACTGCGAGAAGTGTGTTGATGAGATCATAGATGCGATGAAGAGTTCGGGACACCTTATCAAGGTTAGGTAGATGTCCCCAAAAGAGGAGCGGCAGCCGGATGAGGTTCCGGCGAAGCCGAAGGAAAGGAAGACGAAAATGAAATGTACGGTAAATGATCTGTATGACCTGTCGCATTCGCTTGCAGGGGAGTATCTGAAGGGCTTCACATATCCATGGGAGGCGCTTGAGGGGATAAAAGAGCTGATACTTAAGATCGGCCCCACGCTTCCGGCGGATGAATATGACCATCCCGAGGAGGACGTGTGGATCGCAAAGGATGCAAAACGCTATCCGAACAACTACATAGGAGGACCCTGCATAATCGGCCACGGGACGGAGATCCGGCCGGGCGCTTTTGTCAGGGGATCGGCGCTTGTCGGTGACAACTGTGTCGTCGGCAATTCCACGGAACTCAAAAACGTCATCCTGTTCGACAACGTCCAGGTGCCCCACTACAATTATGTCGGCGATTCGATACTCGGATACAAGGCCCACATGGGAGCCGGCTCGATAACGAGCAACGTCAAGTCCGACAAGAAGCTTGTGGTCATAAAGGACGGGGACGAGAGGATAGAGACCGGACGCAAGAAGGTCGGAGCGATGCTCGGCGACAGGGTTGAAGTCGGATGCAACAGCGTCCTCAATCCCGGCACCGTAATAGGGCGTGACAGCAACGTATATCCGGTATCATGCGTGCGCGGGGTCATTCCGGCCGACAGCATATACAAGGAAGCCAAGAAGATAGTCATCAAGGAAAACGATGACTGAGAAGCCGGGAACTGCCTGCAGGGGATAGGCAGCAGGCCCCGGATGATAAAAGGGTAACATGCAGCAAAAAAAGATCAGATATGGGAGGAAATGACATGAGAGTTATAGTAGCGGATACTTATGAAGACGGAGCAAAGGCAGCGGCGGATGTCATAGAGAAGCTGGTCAGGGAAAAGCCTGACTGCACGCTCGGGCTTGCAACGGGTTCAAGCCCCGTCGGAATGTATAAGGAGCTTGCAAGGAGATGCAGCGAGGAAGGGCTTGATTTTTCGAAGGTGCATTCGGTGAACCTTGACGAGTATGTCGGCCTTGAGCCCACACATCCCCAGAGCTACAGGTATTTTATGGATGACAACCTGTTTGACCATATCAACATCGACAAGGCAAACACATATGTTGCAAAAGGCACGGGCGATGTTGATGCCAACATCAGGGAGTTCAATGACATCCTTGCCAAGACGGACATCGACATCCAGGTTCTCGGCGTAGGGCCCGACGGACATCTCGGATTCAATGAGCCGGGGGCCGTCCTTTACGAGCTCGCGCACAAGGAGACGCTCGAGGACAGCACTATCGATGCGAACACCAGGTTCTTTGCAAGCCGCGACGAGGTTCCGCGCTATGCGGTCACGATGGGCATGGGTTCGATCATGAAGGCAAAGACGCTTCTCATGATCATAAACGGGAACAAACAGGAAGCCGCAAGGAAGCTCCTGCTCGAAAATACCATCGATCCCATGTGCCCCGCTACATTCCTGCGTCTTCACAGGGACGCCGTAGTCGTCATCGAGAAAAAGCTTGCGGATGAGATCGGCTATAAGCAGTGACATCCGTCATTTAATGAGGAGGAAACCGCATGTGCGGAATAGTTGGATACGTTGGCGGCCGCCAGGCTGCACCGATACTGCTTCAGGGACTTTCAAAGCTTGAATACAGGGGATACGATTCTGCCGGTATCACGGTCCGTGACGGGGAAAATCCCGCCGAGGTCGTAAAGACGACAGGAAAGCTTCACAACCTTATCGAAAAGACCGACGAGGGACGTGCCCTTTCGGGGACGTGCGGCATCGGACACACAAGGTGGGCGACACACGGCGCGCCGAGCAAGACGAACGCGCATCCGCACGTGTCGGGCAACTGCACGAATTCGGGCTCGGGTTCGGTCGAATCCGAGGTTGTCGGCGTGCACAACGGCATCATCGAAAACTATCAGGAGCTCAAGGCAAAGCTCGAGCGTCATGACTACCGGTTCTATTCTGAGACGGATACCGAAGTCCTCATAAAGCTCGTCGACTATTATTACAAGAAATACAAGGTCGGGCCCATAGACGCTCTTGCCAAGACGATAGTCAGGGTCAGGGGCTCCTATGCGCTCGTCGTCATGTTTGCGGACTATCCCGACCGGATATTCGTTGCGAGAAAAGATTCCCCGATGATAATCGGAGTTAACGACGGGGAGTCGTTCGTTGCATCTGATGTCCCGGCGATACTCAGCCACACGAGAAATGTATATTACATCGGCAACCTTGAGATGGCCGAGATATCCGCCGGAGATGTAACGTTCTACAACCTTGACGGCGACAGGATACAGAAAGAGGAGACTGTCATAGAGTGGGATGCCGAAGCCGCGGAAAGAGGTGGGTACGAGCATTTCATGATGAAGGAGATACACGAGCAGCCCCAGGTAGTGCTTGATACTCTCCATAAATATATCAGGGATGACGGCAGCGGGATGTCTGTCGACCTTTCGGAGGTTGGGCTGTCCGATGAGGACATTAAGAGATTTTCGAACGTGTACATAGTGGCATGCGGAAGTGCATGGCACGTCGGGATGGAAGCACAGTATGTCCTCGAGGAGCTTGCCGACCTGCAGGTGAGGGTTGAGCTCGCTTCGGAATTCCGCTACAGGAAAAACCGCCTGCCGGAGGATTCGCTGGTCATCATAATATCCCAGTCGGGGGAGACCGCGGATTCGCTTGCGGCACTTCGGATGGCAAAGGAGCGCGGGGTAACGACGCTTGCCATTGTAAATGTCGTCGGATCCTCGATCGCGCGTGAGGCAGACTACTGCATGTACACGCTCGGCGGCCCCGAGATATCCGTTGCCACGACCAAGGCATACAGCTGCCAGCTGGTGTGCATGTTCATGCTCGCGCTGAAATTTGCGACAGCCCGTTCTGTAATGGATTCATACGGAGATTACCTGACAGAACTTCTGTCGATACCCGACAAGATGAAGAAAGTCCTTGAGGACAAGGAGAGGATACAGTGGTTCGCGTCCAAGTATTCGAACGCAAAGGATATCTTCTTCATCGGCAGGGGCATTGACTATGCGGTCTGTCTTGAAGGTTCCCTCAAGATGAAGGAGATTAGCTACATACACTCGGAGGCTTATGCTGCGGGCGAGATGAAGCACGGCACGATCTCCCTTATAGAAGACGGCACGCTCGTCATCGGAACGCTGACGCAGTCCGACCTTTACGAGAAGACGCTTTCAAACATGATGGAATGCAAAAGCCGCGGTGCATATCTTATGGGACTTACATCATACGGAAAGTATGATGTGGAGGATTCGGTGAACTTTCCTGTGTATGTTCCGAAAGTTGACGAGCATTTTATCGGAAGTCTTGCTATAATACCATTACAGCTTCTTGCATATTACTTAAGCGTCGCAAGAGGTCTCGATGTCGACAAGCCGCGCAATCTGGCAAAGAGTGTCACAGTCGAGTGATGACGTGTATGCAGGACGGCATTTTGCCGTCTTGCGGATTTTTAGTATAATAATATGTGAAAGGAAATCACCATGAAGGAATACACACCGGTAAAAGAAGGAAAAGTACGTGAGATCTATGACGTGGGTGATGCGCTTGTCATCGTCGCGACAGACAGGATCAGCTGCTTTGATGTCATACTCGGAAACGAGATAACCGACAAGGGCAGGGTGCTCACCAAAATGTCCGAGTTCTGGTTCGACTATACGAAGGACATCGTCCCCAACCACATGATATCGACAGATGTAAATGACATGCCCGAGTATTTCAGGACCGAATACTTCGAGGGAAGGAGCATGCTCGTCAAAAAGCTCAGCATGATCCCGGTCGAATGCATCGTCAGGGGATACATTACCGGAACCGCCTGGAAGGAATACTTAAAGAGCGGCACGGTCTGCAGGACGAAGGTCGCCGAGGGGCTCATCGAATCCCAGAAGTTCCCCGAGGCGATATTCACTCCTTCGACAAAAGCCGAGATAGGGGAGCATGACGAGAACGTTTCGTATGATGAATGCATCGCCTATCTGGAGAAGAGATTCCCCGGAAAGGGAAGTGAATACGCTGCCAAGATCAAAGAGTATTCGCTTGCGATATATAATAAGTGTGCCGAATATGCAGACGGACGCGGCATCATAATAGCCGACACGAAGTTTGAATTCGGGCTTGATGATGACGGGAACATCATACTCGGCGACGAAGTGCTGACTCCGGATTCGTCAAGGTTCTGGGCAAAGGACAGCTATGAGCCGGGAAGGGGACAGCTTTCATTTGACAAGCAGTTTGCGAGGGACTGGCTCACGGACAATCCGGGACATTCATGGAAGCTTCCCGAAGATGTCACCGAAGAGACGATAAGAAAATACCTTCAGGGCTATGAGATGCTGACGGGAAGGAAACTTAAATAAACCGTATGGAGAACAACATGAACACAGATAAATATATAAGTCCTCTTTCGGAGCGTTATTCCTCAAAGGAGATGCAGTATATCTTCTCACAGGACAAGAAGTTTAGGACATGGAGAAAGCTCTGGATCGCTCTTGCCGAGACCGAAAAGGAACTCGGGCTTACGCAGGACGGCCGGCCCGTCATCACCGATGAGATGATAGAGGAGATGAAGGCCCATGCGGAGGATATCAACTATGATGTGGCGCGCGAGAGGGAGAAGACCGTCCGCCATGATGTCATGAGCCATGTGTATGCATACGGGCAGCAGTGCCCGAAAGCGGCCGGGATCATTCACCTCGGTGCAACGAGCTGCTATGTCGGGGATAATACCGACATCATAATCATGAAGGAGGGGCTCGGGCTCATCCGCAGGAAACTTGTGAACGTCATATCCGTTCTCGCGGATTTTGCCGACAGATATAAAGACGAGCCCACGCTCGCCTTCACACATTTTCAGCCTGCCCAGCCCACGACGGTCGGCAAGAGGGCGACGCTGTGGATCAATGAGTTCATGATGGACCTTGATGACCTTGAGTATGTATCCGGATCCTTAAAGCTTCTCGGGTGCAAAGGGACGACCGGGACTCAGGCATCCTTCAAGGAACTGTTCGGAAACGACAGGGCGAAGCTCGACCGCCTCGACAGCATGATCGCAGAGAAGATGGGATTTGATGAATGTTATCCCGTAAGTGGACAGACATATTCCAGAAAAGTCGACACGAGGGTATTAAACGTGCTTGCGGGAATAGCGGCGAGTGCACACAAGATGTCGAATGACATAAGGCTCCTTCAGCATCTTAAGGAGGTTGAGGAACCGTTTGAGAAAGATCAGATCGGATCTTCCGCCATGGCATATAAGCGCAATCCCATGAGGTCCGAAAGGATAGCATCCCTGTCCAGATATGTTATGATAGATGCACTGAATCCCGCGGTGACTTCCGCAACACAGTGGTTCGAACGCACTCTTGATGATTCGGCCAACAAGCGCCTGTCAGTCGCCGAAGGCTTCCTGGCGCTTGACGGTATACTGGACCTGTGCATAAATGTAACCAACGGACTCGTTGTCAATTCGAAGGTCATAGAAAAGCACCTGATGAGTGAGCTTCCTTTCATGATAACCGAGAATATCATGATGGATGCGGTAAGGGCAGGAGGCAACAGGCAGGAGCTTCATGAGGCGATAAGAAAACTCTCGATGGAGGCCGGGGCACATGTTAAGCGGGACGGCGCCGAAAATGACCTGCTCGAGCTCATCGCCGCATCGGATGATTTTGACCTGACGTATGAGGAACTGAAGGGTTACATGAACCCCAAAGATTACACCGGCAGAAGTTCGGATCAGGTAGATTCCTATCTCGGCAATGTTGTCCGTCCGATGCTTGATGCCAACAAAGACCTTCTTGGAATGAAGGCAGAGATAAATGTCTGAGGAGCGTTATGGATAAAAAGAAGCGGACACGGTTCATCATAATCATATGCTGCATACTGGCTGTCATACTTGCGGGCATCATAGCCACCGGAGGACATTCCGGTGAAGAGGAGCCGGTAAAGATGGTCATGAAGGATGCGGTGCTGCATGAGAGCGCACGCATAAACTTCCTTGGCATCATGACCGTCAACCCCGCGGTGATATCGGCCTACACGGTAACCGCCATCATATTTGTGTTCGCGCTCATCGTAAGGATATTCGTGATACCTAAGTTCACAAAGATCCCCGGTAAGTTCCAGCTCCTGCTCGAACAGGCAGTGGGGATATTCGACGGCCTTGCTACATCAAACAGCCCGCAGAGGCATAAGTTCCTGGGAGCCTATGTTTTCACTGCGGGAACTTATATTTTTGTCGGAACGATGTTTGAGCTGATCGGCGCAATGGCACCGACCGTATCCGGAGGCTCCGTTGCACTGCCGGCACCGCTCGCGGACATAAACGGTGCGATCTCGATGGGTGTGTTCTCATACTGCGTCATACTTTCGGGAGGCATCGCAGGCAACAGGATAAAGGGGGTGCTCAATACGCTCAAGGATTTTTCGCTTCCGATCTCGATGAGCTTCCGTCTGTTCGGCGCACTGCTCTCGGGCGCTCTCGTCACCGAACTCGTATATTATTACATCACCACAAGCTTCGTCATACCGGTATTCGTGGCAGTCATGTTCACGATGCTCCACGCACTCATACAAGCGTATGTGCTCACAATGCTCACAGCATTGTTCTATGGGGAAGTATGTACTAAGGAGGAATAAACAAATGAAGAAACTGATCGTAAGAATTGCAGCAGTCCTGATGCTCGTGCTCGTTGTCAGAGCGGTTGCGGCACCTGTGCCTGTTCTCGCGGACAACGGCGAGGAGGTCGCCGTGGCGGCAATGTCGGATGAGGCATCAAACATCCATTCCAAGGCATGGGCAGCAGGCATCGTCATCGCCGTCGTTGCGGCAGCAGGCGCTATCTCAATGGGGCTCGTCATCTGGAAGACCATTGAAGGAATAGCCAGACAGCCTGAAGCCGAAGGCAAGATCAGGACCGCGATGATGCTCGGACTCGTATTTGTGGAGACCGCCATCATCTATGCGCTGATCGTGGCCATTCTGATTATATTTACATTGTAGGAGTAGATTATGCCGTTAAACATTGATCCGCAGCAGATATTGCTGCACCTGTTCAATCTCATCCTTCTGTTCGGCATCCTCTACATCCTTCTGTACAAACCTGTCCGTGATTTCATGGAAAAGCGCGAAGAGGAATACAGAAAAAGAGAGCAGGACACAAAGGATGCTCTTTCCGATGCCGAAAAGCTCAAAGAGCAGTATGAGTCTAAGCTCATTGAGGCCGAGAGGGAGACTGCCGATGAGCGCGCAAAGATGAGCGCCGATGTTGAAGCCGAAAGGGAGAAGATCATAGGTGACGCACACGAGCGCGCCGATAAGATAGTCGAGGATGCGCGCGATAAGGCGCAGAAGGAGCATGACCGCCTTATAGCAAGGGCTCAGGGCGAGATAGCCGAATATGTGTCAAAAGCCGCCGAAAAGATCGTCATGAGAGAAGGGGATCTGGAGGATGATTTTGACACCTTCTTTGAAAGCAGCCCGGTGAAGAAGGATACAGATAATGGATGAGAAGAAAATGACCGCTGTACTATACAGCAGCGAAAAACCTTCGGATAAGGATCTGGAGAGACTGGCTGATTTTCTCCTCAAAAAGTATGACGAGCCGGTCTCTATCGGATGGAAGAATACGCCGGAAGTCACCGGCGGGTTCAGGCTCGTTGTCGGAGGAGATGTATATGACTGGAACAAGCAGGGCAGACTGAGGCAGCTTCAGGATGCTCTTCTTGCGCTTCGGGAGGAGCGCGGCGACATCATCCCGCTAATCAAGGATACGCTCATAAACTGGACTCCCACGGTCATGGTGAATGAGATCGGAAAAGTCACTTCCGTAGGAGACGGGATCGCCACGATAAGCGGACTTGAGGGCGCGGAATATGGCGAGATACTCATGTTCACCGGAGGTGTGCGCGGCATGGCGCTAGACCTTCGGCGTAATGAGACCGCATGCATCCTTTTCGATCCCGAAGAGGAGGTGTGCGAGGGAAGCACCGTCAAGCGTACCGGAAGAGTGGCAGGCGTACCGGTCGGCGAGGGATTTCTCGGACGCGTTGTAGATCCGCTCGGAGTTCCGGTTGACGGAGGCGAAGAGATCATTGCCGACGACTACAGGCCGGTTGAGAGCGAAGCACCTGCGGTCATAGACCGGCAGAGCGTCAACGTGCCGTTAGAGACAGGCATCATCGCGATAGATTCGATGTTCCCGATAGGACGCGGACAGAGAGAGCTTATCATCGGTGACCGCCAGACGGGAAAAAGCACGATCATCACCGACACAATAATCAACCAGAAGGGCAAGGACGTCATCTGCATATACGTGGCCATAGGCCAGAAGACCAGCACGGTGGCAAGGCTTGTAGACGGGCTTAAAAAACACGGCGCGATGGATTACACGATCGTCGTGAACGCATCGGCGGCCGAATCGGCACCGCTTCAGTACATAGCACCCTATGCAGGCTGCGCCATGGGCGAGTACTTCATGGAGAAGGGAAGGGATGTCCTGATCGTATACGATGACCTGACAAAACATGCTATAGCATACAGGTCGATAAGCCTTCTGCTGGAGAGGGCGCCCGGACGTGAAGCATACCCCGGCGATGTATTTTATCTTCATTCAAGGCTTCTTGAGCGTTCCGCGCGGCTTTCGGATGAGAAGGGCGGAGGCTCTCTCACGGCACTTCCCGTAATAGAGACGCAGGAGGAGGACGTAAGCTCATACATCCCCACAAACGTCATATCGATAACGGACGGACAGATATTCTTATCGGGCAGCCTATTCAGGCTCGGGCAGCGGCCGGCTATAAATGTCGGGCTGTCGGTTTCGCGTGTCGGCGGCGATGCGCAGACCAAGGCGATGAAGAAGGCGGTCGGAACGCTTAGGCTCGACCTGGCACAGTACCGTGAGATGGAGACGTTCTCGCAGTTTGCCGGTGACATGGATGAGGCAACGAGAAAGCAGATAAGGTACGGTGAAGGCCTCATGAAGATGCTCAAGCAGAAACCTGCGCATCCCCTGTCGCTTACGGAGCAGGTGTTCATGCTCACCATCGCAACTGTTGACAAGTTTGAGCATATAGATACCGATGACCTTGAAAACCGCATGCTCCCGATCGCCAGGTCCGTAATGGAGAAATGCCGCGATATCGTGATGCGCATCGAGAACGAAGGCGTGCTTACCGATGAAGACAAAAAGAGGATAGCAGAAGAGGCTGCAGCGGTAAATGGCTGATATCAGAGAGATCAAAATGAGGATGAGAACGATTGCCGATACCGAGAAGATAACGAAGGCGATGTACATGATCTCATCGAGCAAGATGCAGAAAGCCAGGGCCGAGCTTGATAGGACAAGGCCTCATTTTGATGCCCTTAACAATGAGATAAAGAGGATATTCCGCTCAAGGTCGAAGATAAACAGCCCCTATATGTATCCGGCAGACGGTTCACATGATCTTCCCGGAGCATATGCATATATCGTCGTCACGTCCGATAAGGGGCTTGCAGGGTACTATAACCATGCGATCATAAAGGAATTTGAATCCCAGATGACTGACCATGAGAGCAGGTATTTCATGGTCGGCGATTATGGGTGCAAATACTGTGATGCGCAGAACATTCCGTATGAGGATGACTTCAGGTATTCCGCCGACAATCCCACGATGAGGCGCGCAAGGCTCATGGCCGACCATATACTTGACGAGTATGACGAGGGACGCATCTCGAAAATCTTCCTGATATACACCGACCTCGAGAACGGAATAGTCCAGAAGGCCAAGACGGTAAGGCTGCTTCCGTTCCACCGCCGGGAATTCATGGATCCGAATGAGAAGGAGAGCGTAAAGTTTGATTTTCACCCGTCCCCGGAAGTGGTGCTCGAGAACATCGTCAGGAGCTATGTGGCCGAATATCTGTACAGCGCGCTCGTTGACAGCTACTGCTGCGAGCAGGGTGCAAGGATGAACGCAATGGATGAGGCGGACAGAAATGCGGCGGAGCTTATGAATACGCTCCGGCTTGAATATAATCACGCCAGACAGGGCAAGATAACAAGGGAGATAACCGAGATATCCTCAGGCGCAAGGGCGCTGCGCAAGAAAAAAGGAGACATGGCAAATGGAAGGTAAGATCGTTCAGATCTCAGGTCCCGTTGTGGACGTTGTTTTTGAAAATACGGGACTTCCGAAGATAAGGGAGGCTCTATATACAATGCGCGGCACCAAAAAGGTGTTCATGGAGGTGGAGCAGCACATAGGACATGAGACCGTCCGCTGCATCATGATGGGACAGAGCGAGGGCCTGAAGAGGAATATGAAAGTCATCGCCACCGGAAACCCGATCACCGTGCCCGTAGGTGATGTCACGCTCGGGCGTATGTTCAACGTCCTCGGCGATCCGATAGACGGACTGGCTCCGATACCGGAATCACAGACGAGATGGACAATACACAGAAAAGCCCCCGCGTTTTCGGAACAGAAGCCGGCGATCGAGATACTTGAAACGGGGCTTAAGGTCATAGACCTCATCGAGACTTATGCTAAAGGCGGTAAGATCGGACTGTTCGGAGGGGCCGGAGTCGGCAAGACCGTCCTGATACAGGAGATGATCCACAATGTCGCCATGGAGCATGGCGGTTATTCGGTATTTGCCGGGGTCGGTGAGAGAAGCCGTGAAGGCAATGATCTCTGGAACGAGATGAACGCAAGCGGCGTAATAGATAAGACGGCACTCGTTTTCGGGCAGATGAACGAGGCATCCGGAGTCAGGATGAGGGTAGCGCTTTCCGGACTTACGATGGCGGAATACTTCCGGGACGAGCAGAAGAAGGACGTGCTCCTGTTCGTCGATAACATATTCAGGTTCGTTCAGGCGGGGAGCGAGGTGTCCACGCTTCTCGGACGCCTGCCTTCAGCGGTTGGTTATCAGCCCACTCTTGCAGAGGAGATGGGGACGCTTCAGGAACGTGTCTCATCAACGAAGAACGGCTCTATCACGAGCGTGCAGGCCGTTTACGTTCCGGCGGATGACCTGACGGATCCCGCACCCGCTACGACTTTTGCGCACCTTGATGCGACGACGGTCCTGTCGCGAAAGATAGCGGAGATGGGCATATATCCGGCGGTCGATCCGCTTGAGTCTTCTTCGGTCATACTCGAGGAGGACATAGTCGGAAAGGAACACTACGAGACGGCATGGGCCGTAAAGAACCTCCTTCAGAAGTACAACGAGCTGAAGGACATTATCGCGATACTCGGTATGGAAGAGCTGTCCGAAGAAGACAGGATAGTGGTCAACAGGGCAAGGAAAGCGCAGAGATTCCTGTCTCAGCCGATGAGCGTAGCCGAGAAATATACGGGAGTTCCGGGAGCATATGTGACACTTTCCGAAACGATCAAAGGATTTGCCGCGATACTCGGCGGCGATGCCGACAAAATGCCTGAGGCGGCGTTCTATAATGTCGGAACCATAGAAGATGCATACGCGAAAAGCAAGCAGATATGAAAGAATTCAACCTTCACATAATCGAAGCGGATAAAGATTTTTACGACGGGAAATGCGTTTCCCTCGTGATCCCGACGACCGACGGAATGTATGGCATCCAGGCCATGCATGAAAATCTCATTGCCGCGATAGACATCGGCGTCATCAAATATACGCTTCCCGACGGTACAAGGTGCCATGCCGCCGTATCGAACGGCATTGTAAAGGTTGAGGACAACAATGTCCTTGTCCTTGTGGAATCCGCCGAAGATCCCGGGGAGATCGATGAGGCGAGGGCAAGGGAAGATGAGGCCGCTGCCATGGATGTACTTTCCGGAAGGGCGGACAGGCTCAATTACCGTGCTGCAAAGGGAATCCTTGCACGCGCCATAAACAGGCTCCGCATCAAGAATCGTTATGGAAGATGACATTTCTGCCGATATAATATCATAGGGCCAAGATCATCAAGGGGAGAACGTTAATGAAAGCAAAGAGATATCTGTCATTTCTGTTATCAGTCATATTGGTGCTGTCCATGCCGGCAGATGTATTTGCCGAGCAGTCCGGTGCCGAATCCGATATGATGACCGAATCCGATATGATGACCGAACCTGATGAAGATGGATCGGGCGGTTCATCTGATCCGCAGGTTTATTACGGCTATGAACAGATCCCCGATGAGAGGCCGACAGAGAGCATCACGGTACTTCCCGATGATGCGGATGACGGATTCATGGGTGTCGGTGATGAGCCGCTTCCTTCATCTTATACGACACCGGACCTTCCGCCTCTTCGCAATCAGAATCCCTACGGCACATGCTGGGCCCATTCTGCCATATCCCTTGCCGAGATCAGCATGAAAAAGCAGGGCATCATATCCGATCCGGATTTTTCCGAACTGCATCTCGCATATTTTACATATCACGGTTTTCCCGACCCGACCGGAAGAATGGACGGGGACAGCAATGCCTGCACGGGCAAGAATTTCCTTGACCGCGGCGGGAACCATGAATTTGCCTCAAAGACGTTTTCCGCATGGATCGGAGCCGCAGATGAGTCGACCGCGCCGTATTCTCAAGCCGAGGAGGCAAAGACTTCGGGGCTTCCGGCGTCTGTTGCATATACCGATATAGCTCATGTCAGGAACTATTACAAAGTAAGCCTTGCCACCGAAGAAGACAGAAATGCGGTCAAGCGCCTGGTCATGGACTATGGCGGGGCAGGGGTCAGTTATCATGACACGGACAGTGCATACAACGAAACATATAACAGCTACTATTATCCGACTGCCGGAGCCGAGATCAACCATGCCGTTACAATAGTCGGTTGGGATGACGGTTTTCCTAAGGAAAACTTCAAGACAAAGCCGGCAGGTGACGGGGCGTGGCTCATAAGGAACAGCTGGAAATATGATTATGTGGATGAATACAGCCACTACGGATATTTCTGGATGTCATACTATGATAAGTGCCTTCCGGATGATTCCGCATGGGCATATGAGTTTGAGAGTGCTGATGATTATGACCACAATTATCAGTACGATGGAGCAACATATACACATTATCCGTTCTATGGCAGCGAAAGCATAAGGGAGGCAAATGTCTTCACGGTTTCGGAAGATGCGAACGATGAGCTTCTTGAGGCCGTGTCTTTTCTGACTCTGAACACAAATGTCAATTATACAGCCGATATTTATCTTAATCCTTCGGTGCCGGGCGATCCTACGAGCGGAGAACTTGTGAGCACGGTTTCCGGGAATACGACCTATTCCGGGTATTACACGGTTCTGCTCGAGGACTGTGTCCCCCTGCATCCCGGCGACGTTTTCAGCGTAGTCGTGACTATGTCAAAGAGCGGTACAAATCTTCAGTATGTGACGGAATATACGAGGAAGTATACCGGACATGACATAAAGGCATCGGCAAAGCCCGGGCAGAGTTTTCTGTCGGAAAAGGACAGTGCGGGAGAATGGACACAGTGGAAGGATGTCACAACCGTCAGCAATGTCGGGAATGCCCGCATAAAGGCCTTTACGACCGATGATTCGAGCATAAGGTCGACCGTTACCTTCAATCCGAACGGGGGTGTATGTGATACGCCAAGTAAGACTGTCACATACTTAAAGAAGTATGGCGCCCTGCCGGAACCGGTGTTTGACGGATATAAGTTCGACGGCTGGTACACATCCCCTTCGGGCGGAGATCCCGTCTCATCATCCACGAAAGTCACAAATGGATCCGACCATATCCTTTATGCGCACTGGTCGGCCAATGAATATACGGTAACCTTCGATCCGAACGGCGGAGTCTGTGATACGGCCTCCAAGACGGTGACTTTCGGCGAAGCCTACGGGGAACTGCCTTCTGCGGAAAAAGAAGGCTATGACCATGAGGGATGGTTTACAGCCAGATCCGGCGGAGATCAGATCAAAGCAGATACAGTGGTTAACATAACGTCGAACAAGACTCTGTATGCTCATTATTCAGGCAGTGATGTAAAGGTTACATTTGATCCTGCCGGAGGGACCGTTTCACCGGGGTATGTCATCGTGCAGTTTGACGGCAGATACGGAGATCTTCCGGTCCCGGAGAAGAGAGGGCACATATTCCAGGGATGGTACAGTGCGGCAGAAGGCGGTAATAAGATAGAAAGATCGTCGCGTGTCGAGAACGGATCCGACCACACCCTGTATGCACGGTGGAATGCCGGAACATATGAGATATCATTCGATGCCGAGGGCGGCACCTGCTCCACTCTGACCATGGACGTGACTTTCGGAGGATCCTACGGAAAGCTTCCCGTCCCTACAAAGGATAACTATGTTTTTGCGGGGTGGTATACCGAAGCCGGAGGCGCCGGCACGAAGATAAGTGACAACGGGACCGTTGACATTGTGGAAGATACCACGCTCCATGCATTCTGGCTCGGAAAGGAGATAAAGGTATCATTCTATGCCGATGGCGGGATATGCCCTGTTTCTTTCAAGACCGTCAGGTACGGAGAAGCATATGGCGAGCTTCCCGCGGCGGAACGTGAAGGCTGTGATTTCAGCGGATGGTACACGGCAATGATAGGAGGGGAGCGTGTCAAGGAAGATACCGTTGTGACGGTGACCGCAAACCAGACTCTTTATGCCCGCTGGGATTCCACGCAGTACAAGGTCAGCTTTTATCTTAATTACGGTGATGATGAAGAACCGTATGCGACAATGTATGTCGATTCGGGAAGCACGTACGGGGCAATGCCGTTTCCGGAAAGAGAAGATCTTGCATTTGCGGGATGGTATACGGAAAGGACCGGCGGCACATGGATCACGGAGTCAACCCCTGTCCTTCTGACCGATGATATCGATCTTTACGCCCACTGGACGGTAAAGCCGTATAAAGTCACGTTTGATGCAAACGGAGGAACATGTGCGACAGAATGGCAGTATGCAACCGTTGGGCTTCCCTACGGAACACTGCCCGAACCCCAATATGAAGGATATGCATTTGTCGGGTGGTTCATAAACCTTACCGATCCCGAGCCTGTAACGGATGAATCCATTGTCGGAGACATCGGTGACCATACGCTCCATGCAAAGTGGCGCGGGGCACCGTATACCGTCACGTTTGACGGCAGGGGCGGAACATGCGAGTATCCTAGCAAGATCGTATACTTCAGGGATGTATACGGAGATCTTCCCGGTGCGGTAATGGAGGGATATGATTTTGCCGGATGGTACACGAGCATCACCGGCGGTGACCATATACAGGAAAGCACGCCCGTATCCATAACCGCGGATCAGACGCTTTATGCCCACTGGGGGAAACAGAATGTCACGGTCACGCTTGACGGCAACGGCGGCAGATGGAACGGTTCTCCGGAACGTACCATTGTAAAAGAGTGGGGTTCATACATAACGTCAGATGATCTTGTGGTGCCCGCATATAACAGGAAACACAGGTTCACGTCCTGGTATACGGATAGCGGCATGACGCACCTGTTTGATCCGACACAGCCGCTCGCCGGAAACATCAGGATCTATGCCGGATGGGAGGAGACAGGCTCCTTTGACTATGACGGCATCATCATAGAAGGCATCGATGATGATTTTGAATATACCGGCAGTGCGGTCAAACCTGCTGTTACGGTCTATTACGGAGACTATGACACGCTCCTTCGTGAGGGTGTGGATTATACGGTTTCATACAAGAACAACGTAAACGCAGCCGATAAAGGTGCGGTCAGCGCATTGGGAGCGGTAACGGCACCGACCGTAACCGTTACCGGAAAGGGAAACTACAGCGGATCGGCATCCGAAACGTTCACTATAAGGCAGGTGCCGATAAGCCGTGCACATATGGAAACGGACAGCCTCGTTGCAGACGGGACCGCCCCGGCTCATATCATGCTCGCGGCAGACGGGAAGACACAGAGGATAGCGCCTGTATTTACCGCGAGCCTTGCCGACGGAAGGACCGTAAATCTCAAAAAGGGAACGGATTATGTGCTCAGTGAAGAGGAATTTTCAGCATCGGGACAGTACTATGTGAAAGTCACCGGCATAGGAAATTTCAGGGGAGAGAAGGAACTCTCCGTATGGATAAGGGAAGTGTCGCCGCTTGGCAAGGTATCTTTCCCGTCGATACCCGATCAGGATTATTCGGGTGCCCGGTATATCCTTGCCGGAGAACCTGATGTCGGCCAGAAGCGCGCCGCTTCAGGGAATGCTGTGTTTGAGTGGGTACTTAAGGATAAAGCACGGAAATACGATCTTGTTTACGGAACCGATTATGTTCTTGCCTATTCCGATAATGCCGATGCCGGGACGGCTTCGGTGTACGTGATAGGTAAGGGAAGCTATTCGGGAATAGTCAGGAAGACGTTCAGGATAAACGGAATACCGATGAAGAAGGCGGACATATCCGGAGATGCCGCTTCGGCAGCATATACCGGTGAGCCTGTCAGGATCGCGGGAAGTGAAACGGGCACCGATACGGGCGGTGTTGTTCTTAAGTACACACCGAAGGGCGGCAGCACGGTAACGCTCATAAAGGGGACTGACTACACCGTTTCGTATTCGGACAATACCGAGCCCGGGACCGCGACCGTGAATTACATCGGAAAAGGCAGATGCACGGGAAGCATCAGGAAGACGTTTAAGATAACCGGAAGGAATATGGAGGGAGCATCCGGTGTAACGGTCAGGCTTCCTGATGGGTCCGGCATATGGAATGGCAGCAGTGTTCCCGTTTGCGGATATTCCAGATCAGGTCAGAGGCCTGAGCCTGTCGTGACATTCACGCACGGCGGAAAAACGAGGCTTCTTGTTCAGGGAACCGACTATACGCTTTCATGGACCAATAATACGAGACCGGCGCTTTATTCCTCAAAGTATGCTCCCACCGTGAAGATCGCGGGAAAGGGACGCTTTGCGGGAAGCATAGACAGAACGTTTACTATCACGGAAGGAAGCTTCGGCACTTTAAGTGTAACCGATATAGCATACCGGAAAGAAAAAGCCGGGCTGCACCTGAAGGCGAAGACACGGCTTACGGACAACTCGGGAAGCGTGCTGAAATCCGGGACCGACTACTATGCGCTGAATGATAAAAAACATCCGGCTGACATCAGATACGAATATTTTGATAATGACCCTGCGAAGACTTCCGGAAGCACAACGGCAAAGAACGGCAGGACATGGGCGGCGGTTCCCGTATCGCGCGGCGATGAGGTCCTGCCTGAACACTGCGTCCTTCCGGGAACATGCCTTAAGGTCACCGTATACGGAAAGGGCAGCTTTGAGGGTAAGGAGGCTTCGGCACTCTTTAAAGTTGCGGCCGCTGATTTTTCCAAGGCAGCAGTGTATATCCCGAACATGCCATATACCGGAAGCACGGTCACTGTAAGCGATATCGCTCCGCTTATCAGTGCATCGATAGGAACGGGAAGTTCAAGGACCGATCTGGTCCTTGGGACGGATTACATGATCGACGCGTCGACTTTCGAAGGAAATACGGATGCCGGCACTGCAAAGGTGACGGTAAAGGGAATTCCGGAAAGAGGATATGCGGGTGAAAAGACCGTATCATTTAAGATCTCGGCTAAGGAGATGAACTGCGGCATTCATTATGAAGGCAATAACGGGGATGAGGAAACGGGACTTATCAAAGCCCTGTATGATGCCGATCCGGACCATCGCAAGAGCTATAAGTATTACCGTGAGAACTACCGGGTTTCCGGCACCATGAAGGATTCCGTCACACCGTACGGCGGAAAGCTTTCCAAGAATCAGTTCAAGATACAGAAATATGACTCGAAGAGCAGAAAGTGGAACACCCTTCCGTCGTCTTCGAATATAAGCTTCAGGGGATGGACGTCAAATGCCGGCGGGACCGGAAGATGCTTCCGCGATGCTTCCGAGTTCATGCCGCTATGGCCGGAAAGGCTTGCAAACAAGAACAGGACGTGGACGCTGTACGCACAGTGGGAAATAAGATGACAGGCGGTTTATGAACGCCGCCTCTGCTCATAGACGAGCTTCAGAAGTTCGGAATTGTTGATCTCCCTTTTTTCGTCAGACGCCTCGGCGTTTGAACAGTAGTCGCCCGCGGTCGGAAAAGCAAGACCCTTTTCATTGTTGCACATGCATATCCCTTCGGGATTGACGTAGAAATGCTTGCAGTTGCTGCAGGTTGTTATGTCTTTGTACATAAATGACCTCCGTATGTCATGCACCATATGCTGAAAATCATTTTTGTAACAGTATATCACAAAATCTGACCGTTAGGCTGTTATTATTATTTGTCCGGAGAAAAAAATATGAGTGAACTCTTTCGAAAAAAAAGCCTTGAAAAAGTAACGACGCCTGAAGAACTGAACGATTACATCAAAGTGACGTCTGCCCCCGTATGGATCGTTCTTACCGCCACGGTGCTGCTCCTGGCGGGTCTGATCTTATGGGCCGTGTTTGGAAAAGTGGATGTAGAAAAGGCTGACGGGAGCACACAGACGGTCAGCCCCATAACATTTGTGACTAATTAGGGAGCGCCATGGCAGGAACTGTTATTAAAAAACCGGTTGAGAAGAAGGTTGCGCGCGTTCCCGTAGTGATGCAGATGGAAGCACTTGAATGCGGCGCGGCGGCACTTTGCATGGTACTCGCATATTATGAAAAATGGGTTCCTCTTGAGGAAGTACGCGAACGGTGCGGCGTAAGCCGCGACGGCTCGAATGCGCTGAACATCATAAAGGCTGCCAGAAGCTACGGCCTTGAAGCCCAGGGCTACCGCATCGAGCCGAAAGGGCTTATGGATGAGGGAGCTTTTCCCTGCATAATCCATTGGGAACTGAACCATTTTGTCGTCCTGCGGGGCTTCAGGGGCGGGAAGGCATATCTCAACGATCCTGCAAAAGGCAGTTATGCGGTCCCAATGGAGAGATTTGATGAAGCGTTCACCGGGATCGCGCTCATGTTTGAACCTTCCGGATCCTTTGCGGCGGGAGGAAAGCGCAGGAGTGTTATCGGATTTGCGAGAAAAAGGCTTAAAGGTGCCGGACCTGCGGTCGCTTTCATTGCTATTTCTCTTTGCATCGCCGCGCTTGTTGACATAGTCCATGCGGGATTTTTAAGGGTGTTCATGGACCAGCTCCTGCAGGGACTCAATGCTGACTGGATCACGCCGTTCTTTATCGGACTGGGGATCGTGACGCTTTTGCAGATCGTAACGGCGTGGATGGATGCCATTTATTCGCTCCGCCTTTCGGGAAGGATGGCTGCGGTCGGAAACAGCAGCTACATGTGGAAAGTCTTAAGGCTTCCGATGGAATTCTTTTCGCAGAGGCTTGCGGGGGACATACAGGCCCGCAAGATGTCGAACGCATCTGTTGCCCAGACGGTAATAAACACCGTCGCGCCGCTTTTCATCAATTCTGTGATGATGATCTTTTATCTCATAGTGATGGTACGCTATTCGATTCCCCTTACATGCATAGGCCTAGCCGCCGTACTGCTGAATGCCGCCATGTCGCAGATCATCTCGATAAAGCGCATCAACATAACGCGTGTCCTGATGCGTGACCAGGGCAAGCTTGCAGCCGCGACCGTAAGCGGGATCGACATGATAGAGACGATCAAATCAAGCGGTGCCGAGGACGGCTATTTTGAAAAATGGTCCGGGCATCAGGCGTCCGTAAACACTCAGAACGTCAGATATCACAAGCAGGACATGCTCCTCGGCCTTATCCCGCAGACCGCCATACAGATCATGAACATGCTGATCCTCATCTTTGGGCTGTTTCTCACCATGCAGGGAAAATTCACTGCAGGAATGATCATCGCATTTCAGGGATTCCTTTCATCCTTCACGCTTCCCGCGCAGCAGATCATAACTGCGGGGCAGACTATCCAGGAGATGAGGACTCAGATGGAGCGCATAGAGGATGTCATGGAATACCCGGATGCGCGCGTGTTTTCATCATACGGAGAAAAAGACAGATATGACAAGCTTTCGGGAACCGTCTCGATGCGCCATGTCACCTTCGGATATTCCAAGCTTTCCGAGCCGCTCATCGAGGATTTCAATCTTGAAATAAAGCCCGGACAGAGAGTGGCTTTCGTCGGGGCATCGGGGTGCGGCAAGAGCACCCTTTCCAAACTGATCTCAGGGCTCTACAGCCCGTGGGAGGGTGAGATACTGTTCGACGGGAAGCCGATCGACCGCATAGACAGAAGCGTTTTTACCGGTTCGGTGGCAGTCGTGGACCAGGATGTCATCCTCTTTGAAGACACCGTTGCCGGAAACATCAAGATGTGGGACGATTCCATAGAGGATTTCGAGATGATAATGGCCGCAAGGGATGCGAGCATTCACGAGGACATCATTACGCGTCCGGGCGGATACAGATATAAGATCACTGAGGGCGGCCGTGATTTTTCCGGAGGGCAGAGGCAGCGCCTGGAGATAGCCCGCGTGCTCGCCCAGGATCCGACTATAGTGATACTGGACGAGGCCACATCCGCACTCGATGCGCGCACGGAATATGAAGTTGTGAAGTCCATAAAGGACAGGGGGATCACCTGCATTGTCATAGCACACCGTCTGTCAACGATACGGGACTGCGATGAGATAATAGTGCTCGACCACGGAAAAGTCATAGAACGCGGAAGCCATAAGCAGCTGATGGCCCAAAACGGTGCATACTGCCGGCTTGTCAGCAGTGAATAAGGGATAGGATATGGGTTGGTTTGATGAACAGATACGCCATCGCGTAAAATCTGACGAGGCGGTTTTTGAGGACGCCTTTCTCAGCATAGCCGGAGCAGTCATGGGGCGCAGGATGTCGGACGCCTTAAATGACCGGAGCCGGCTTACATCTGATGCGGTCGCCACCGTGATGGACTATTATCATATTAAGATGCAAGAGCTTCCCGAAGACATTGAGGACGTGAATGAGATACTCGAGCATCTGCTGAGGCCGCATGGGATAATGAGACGCAACATCAGGCTTGACAGAGGCTGGTATAAAGACGCTTACGGCGCGATGCTCGGCACGAGAAAAGATGACGGGAGCGTTGTGGCGCTTATCCCCCGCAGGGTGGGAGGCTACTGCTTTTACGACCATGTAAGCGGGAAGAACATACGGCTGAACCGCCGTACCGAGAAAATGATAGATGCCGATGCAGTGGCTTTCTACAGGCCGCTGCCGCTTGAAAAGGTAAGCACCGCTTCGCTGTTCAGGTTCATACTTGAACAGGCGGATGCAAGGGATATCGTGGGAGCGGCTGCCGCGATGTCTGCCGCAACGGCCGCAGGTCTTCTGATCCCGAGGATAAATGCATTGATGTTCTCGGAAGTGCTTTCATCCGGGAATATCTCGTTTCTTATCGGGGCGGGCATAATGATGCTATGTGTAATGATGAGCAATCTTCTGTTCGGAGTGGCCGGACAGTTTGTCTGCATTCGGATAAACACGAAAGTCAGCTTAAATATGGAGGCGGCCGCCATGATGAGGCTTCTGTCACTGCCGCCTGATTTTTTCCGCAATTACAGCGCCGGAGAGCTTTCAGACCGCATGCATAATGTCAGTGGTTTTGCAACAGGCCTTGTCAGCATGGTGATGAGTACGGGCATGTCGTCACTGTTCTCGCTCGCATATCTGTTCCAGATAATGCACTATACCCCGGCTCTTGTGGCACCTGCCCTGACCGTTTTGGTGCTGACGTTTCTCGTGACGACCGCCTCGGTTGCCGTCGGGACACGCATCAACAGGAAGGAGATGCTGCTGTCATCCAAGGAGAGCGGTATATGCTATGCGCTGATATCGGGGGTATCCAAGATAAGGCTCGCAGGCGCCGAAAAGAGGGCCTTTGCCCGTTGGGGGAATGCATATGCAAAAGACGCGGCGCTCAATTATAATCCACCTTTTCTTGTTAAGATAAGCGATGTTCTTGTGACCGCCGTTTCGCTCATAGGCTCATTCTTTATATATTATGAGGCCATAAGGAGCCATGTCAGTGTTTCCGAATATTATGCGTTCAATGCTTCGTTCGGTGCAGTGAGCGCCGCATTTATGGCGCTTTCCGGAATAGCGGTGTCTGTTTCCATGATCAGGCCGGCGCTTGATATGATCAGGCCTCTCCTTGACACCGAACCCGAGGTGGCCGAGGACAAGGAGATGATAACGTCATTGTCAGGTGCGGTCGAACTCAACAATATTACGTTCAGATATTCGGACGACATGCCGCCGGTACTGGATAACCTTTCACTTAAGATAAGGCCTGGACAGTATATCGCGATAGTTGGAAAGACCGGGTGCGGCAAGAGTACTCTCATGAGGCTCCTGCTTGGATTTGAAATGCCTCAGAAGGGCGCGGTATATTATGACGGCAAGGATCTAAGGCGTGTCGACCTGAAATCGCTTCGGAGGAAGATCGGTGCGGTCATGCAGAACGGCAGGCTTTTCTCGGGAGACATATATTCGAACATCGTGATCTCGGCCCCATGGCTTACGATGGAAGATGCATGGGCAGCTGCGTCGGTCGCCGGCATGGCGGCTGATATAGAGAGGATGCCCATGGGAATGTTCACGATGATGTCTGAGGGACAGGGAGGAATTTCCGGAGGACAGAGGCAACGCATACTCATCGCGAGGGCGATCGCACCGAAACCGTCAATACTGATGTTCGATGAGGCGACATCCGCACTTGACAATATCACGCAGAAGCAGGTTAGCGAAGCCCTCGACAAAATGAACTGCACGCGCATAGTCATTGCCCACCGTCTGTCGACCATAAGACAGTGTGACAGGATAGTGGTCCTTGACAAAGGAAAGATCGCCGAAGACGGAACATATGAGGAACTGATAGAAAAGAACGGCCTTTTCGCAGAACTCGTTAAGAGGCAGAGGCTGGATGAGGAGGAAGGCTGAACGGGGGTTTTGTGGATTTTTTGTGAACAATGAAAATAATACGTTACAAATGACGGAACATGTGATACAATTTTCTGAAGGTCAAAAGTACCGTGTTATTTGAATGATCTTCGGAAACAGAAAATGAATATAAAGGAGGATCAATTATGGACGACAAGATGAACGGAAAGATCGATGAGAGCCTGCTTGAAGGAGTAACGGGCGGAGTTATCTTTGATGCATCCGGGATAAGCGGTGCCGATCAGAACAACCCCTGGGAAGTACTTGATGATACTACGGGCAATGTTCTCGGACGTTTCAAGAGCAAAAATGATGCTGTATGGGCAGCGGGACAGATATGGAAGAACCATATGGAAGTCAACTGGGATCAGGTTCTTCAGCTCCGCGGACAGAAGTAACACGCAGTAATACAGAACTTTACAGGGCCGGCATTGCCGGCCCTGTTTTTCGGTTAAAAGGTATTATTTCTGTGTGGCGAAGAAATTTGCGATATTGTCACGCAGGGTTTTGCGGTCTACGGTCTTTGATATATCCTAGGGTCTCACCCGCGATCAGGATGTCGTCGCCGGTGAATATTATGATGAGATCGGTATTATCACACATATTTTTGATATCGCTCATTCTGAAAGATGAATAAAGCTGCTCTATGCCGATCCCCTTGAGCTTGTTTTCAAGCCCTTTTATGATAAATCCCTCTGTACCTGCAACTATCAGTATCCTGTGGTACATGATCAATCCTCCGATCCGTTACATCGCTTTGCCAGCTTCTTTTTTTATGCCATCCCAGTCAAGATGTGAGAGCATATCCCGGAGCCTTCCGAAACGTTCCTCATCCTCTGCGCTGAGGGCATATTCTTTTACGGAATCCAATACCATCTTTGCAAGCTCATAATCCATGCTTTCGGCAAATTCCGCAAGGCTTGCATATGCATCGGCGAGCACATCGCCGGGAATGTCCGGAAGATCGGAACCGTTCCCGAATCTCGGCTCAAGGGCATCCCTTATGGCACGGTATTCCTCCATCATATTATCATGGTGTGAGACGATATAGTCAATATCCCCGTTTTTCCCTGCCGCCTCAAGGGCCTCGGCATCATCGCCGAGCTGCAGGGCGCTCACAAGGCGGGAACTGCTCTTTAAGGCATGGACTTTGATAGTATAGTTTTCCCAGTCCTTCGCCCCGTAATATCCGGCAAGCTCTGCAGCCTTTGCATCATATGAATCATAATATATCTGAAGCACTTCGAGGAAAGCATCCTCGGATCCGCTGTTTTTGATGGCGGATACGGAATCAATTCCCGGAACGGAGTCATACCATCTTTCCCCGTTCTGCCCGGAACCATCATCGCTATAACCTTTGGCAGGAGAAGCCTCCATGTCCGAGCGGGTACCGTCCCCCTCAGGTTCCGGTGTATCATTCTCGAAGTACCCGTCATCATCGTGGATCTCATTTGCCTTCGCATATATCGGACCGAGATTATAGTTGTGGTTGCCTTTGATCAGGTAAATGAGGCCGAAAGTCCCTCCTCCGCAGTTGCTGGATATTCCTGCGGATGCTTTCTGGAAGATGATGTTTTCAAACTTCATCTTTGCGCGGAGTTTTTCCTCTATCCAGACAAGATCTTCCTCGCTCATCCCGGCATAGGTTATGAATATGAAGGAGTTGTCGGGATAAATATTGGAGGGCAGGGCATAGTTTATATACTTCTCATAACACTGCTTTATGTCTCCGAATACGATCTTTCCGACACCGAGATTGTCGTTTTTCATCCTGAGTATCGGGTGGAGCCAGAGAGTGTTGAGGACGCTGTTCATGAACGGGCTTATGCGGCCGCGTCTTGCCATGACATCAGTCGTCGCGACAACGAAGCTGCACCGGATGAGCTTTTTGGCTTCTTCGAGCTCGGATACGATCTTTTCGGGCGGCATTCCCTGCTTTGCAAGCCTTGCCGCGATCGTAACGAGGATCCCGGTTGCGCTTGAGAGACATTCCGAGTTGACAACGGTTACATTATCGAATGATTTTGCGGCTCTGACTGCACGTCCGTATTCCCTGCTGCTGCCGGTGGTAAGTGTGATAAAGATGAGGTGGTGCGCTCCCTTCAGTTCTTTGGAGAAGAACTCTGTCAGATCGTCTTCTGTTGGCGGATCGGAAGTGACCATTTTATCCGCGTCATCCATATACCTTACAAGCTCTTCGGAGTCGATATCGATGTTATCATAGAATACACCTTCGCTTGTAGTAACGGTATAGGGGATGATGTCTATCTGGAGATCCTTAATGACTTTTGCCGGGAGGTCGCTCATCGTGCTGGTTGCGATAACAACAGGTTTCTTACGCAGATAACCGCTCGCGGTATTCATATGCGTACCGGCCATTTCGCCGGGAAGGTGAGATTCGACCTTTTCGGGATCGAGTTGGGAGAGGAGCATGTCCTCGAGCTGCTTTCCGGATACCGGTTTTACCAGATAGCCGTCAAAGCCGGTAGTATTGTACATGTCGATGTTTTCGCTTCCGGCATTGGCTGTCAGGACTATGATCGGGACGCTTCGGTTGAGTCCGCCCTTCTGGATCCTTATCTGCTCAAAGCATTCAATGCCGTCCATCTCCGGCATGAGATGGTCCATGAAAATCACATCATATCGGATCTGAAGAGTTTTCGAAAGGGCCTCGGCACCTGATGAGACAAGATCGACCGCCATCTGCGTTCCGTCAAGAAGCTTCTTCTCAACCTGAAGGTTCATCTCGTTGTCATCGACGATCAGTATACGGGCATTAGGAGCCTTGAAGCTATGCTCGAATTTCTCTGAAATGGAAGAGCCGGCATTGGTCAGGCTGATATCACCTATGCGTTCATCGGATGAGACACTCTGCCTGAGCGTTACTGCAAATGTTGAGCCTTCGGAGTAGACGCTGTTTACGGTTATCTCGCCGTCCATCAGCTCGACAAGCTGCTTGACTATGGACAGGCCAAGGCCTGTTCCTTCAATATAACGGTTCTTCTCTTCGTCAACCCTCCTGAAGGTGTCGAAAAGATGCGGAAGTGCTTCGGGCTTTATTCCCATGCCCGTATCCGAAACGTTTATCTTCAGGAGCACATATCCATCCTCCGGGAACTCACATTCCATATAGAGGCTTACGGCTCCTTCGGATGTGTATTTGACGGCGTTGTTCAGCAGGTTGATCAGGATCTGCTTGATCCTTACCTCGTCGCCGAACAGGGAGCGAGGAACGTTGGGATCGATGTCAACGTTGAACTTGAGGCCTTTTTCCTCGGCCTTCAGCCAGATCATGTTGACGACTTCTGAGATAAGTGATGCCACATCATAATTGACGGGAACGATATCCATCTTTCCTGCCTCGATCTTTGACATGTCAAGTATATCGTTTATGAGTGACAGGAGCATTCTGCCGGCGCCCTGGATGTTTCGGGCATCTTTTTTGATCTCGTCGGAAGCATCATCCTGACGGAGTATGATCTCGTTAAGTCCGAGCACGGTGTTTATGGGCGTGCGGATCTCATGGCTCATGCTGGAGAAAAAGCGGTTCTGCTGACGGTTCATTTCCGAAAGCTCATCTGATTTTTCCCCGGCACGCTTTGCCTCCATCTGATAGATCTTAGTCTGGAAAGCGATAAGGACGGTAAGGACCGCACAGGCGATTATGAATTTTGCAAACGAGTATATATAATCCGCCTCGACAGAATATTCGGTCACGAGGCTCGGATTTGCATAAGCCGCGATCCAGCATCCTTCCAATACGAACAGGTCGATGATGCACATTATTATCCTGAACCTGCCGTCGAGGACGAGCACAAGGTAGCAGGTTCCAAGAAGAAGCGTCAGGGGTCCGCCGCAGTATATGCCGCCTTTGGTAAAGAACATGGCTGGCTGGATGACTCCGACAAGGAGAATGGCCACGACTGTCTTTGCAACCTTTACGCGGTTCATCTTGATCGTGTAGATCAGCAGGGCCGAGCAGACCGCTATGACTCCGAAGGACACCAGGGTGGATCTGAGCGGCTCCTTAAGGTATATCCCTACGAGAAGACCTGCAACAAGGGCAGCAAGCTCGCTTGCGGAAAAAAGGACAAATGCCCTGTCTTTGACGTAGATTGAAGGGTCATATAAGTAGTCCGAGATCTTTTTGCTTATCTTCGGGAATATCTTCATTTTTCGGCCCTCCTCTCATGCGTGCTCATTTTGTCAAATGGACCGTTGACTCCGTCCCCGGGGGTCATTTCGTAGGTGATCATTTCCTCGGGAAGGACGTTCTTCATGACGCGCTCAAATTCGCTTATATTTATGGGCTTGGCGATGAACCCGTCGAATCCCTCTTTCATGAACATCTCACGTGCCCCGCTCAAGGCATTGGCCGTAAGGGCCACGATGATCGGTTTTCTGTAGCTTGCATCGGCGATCTGCCTGATACGTCTGGCGGTCTCGGCTCCATCCATCTCCGGCATCATATGGTCCATGAATATCACGTCATATATCCCGCTCTCATATTTCTCGATGGCCTCAAGTCCGCTTCCCGCCGTATCGGCCGTTATACCGTAATCACGAAGCAGTCCCGTCGCGACGACCAGGTTCATGGCCTCGTCATCGACAACCAGGGCCCTTATGCCGTCAAGGCGCATCTTTCCGGTTTCGCTTTCAGGTCCGTCATTGCTTCCGTCCCCGTTTATTATGCGCACGACCGGAAAAGCGTAGAGAGGCTTGGGCATCATTATTACGCCCGAACCCGGGGTCACCTTAAATCCGGTGTTGGCAGATACGACAACCCTGTATCCTTTTCGGGCAAGCTCATCAAGCATATCGTGGTCTGAGCTGTATTCCTCCTCACCTGTAAAGATAAAATCTGCAACGGCTTCGTCTGTCAGATGCTCAAGCTCCCTGCGGTCTGCGGCCGAGTAGAGCTTTGCCCCGATCCCTGTGGCAAGCGTTACCGCCATGTCCCTGTAAAAATCCCTCAGTTCCGGGACTTTGTATTTTTCGGGCTTTATGAAGAACAAAAAGCTCTTCTTTGCTTCATCATTGACCATAAGGCAGGGAGTGGGGTCGATGACCTGCTGGGGAATGGAGATGCGGACCGTCGTGCCGCTGCCCCTTGTACTCGTGATATTGACAAATCCGCCCATCTTATGGACGATCCCGTATACGATGGGAAGACCTATCCCGATGCCTCCGGTGCTGCGGTCACGCTTTTTGTTAGCCTGATACATTCCTTTTGTAACACGGGACATATCGGCTCTCGTCATGCCGATGCCGGTATCGGTCACCTCGACAGTAAGGTTGATCCCGTACTCCTGTATGACGGGGAAAAGCTTGACATATATGCCGCCCCGCTTTGTGAACTTGACCGCATTTTCCAGAAGATGCCGGAAAAGCTTATGAAGCTTCTGAATATCTCCGCGGAGCATTGCCGGCATTTCCGGAGCCAGATTTACAATGAGCTCAAGTTCCTTTGACCTGTCGATCTGTTCATATCCGGTGACAACATCATTTATGAGGGAGACGCACATGTAGTTTTCTTCGTCTATCATGAGTTCGCCGCGCTTTATCTCCGTGTAATCCTGTATGTCCTCTATCTGATGTGCCAGCCTGATGCCGGCATCCTGTATGGATTCAAGCTCGCTGCCGCCGTATTTTTTTTGCATGAGTGTCGTCATACCGCTTATGACGTTGACCGGAGTGCGGAGCTCATGCGAAATATTTGACAGAAAATCCTCCATGTCACTGTCGTTTTCCCTGACCGTATCGAGCCATTTCTGCCTTTTGATCTTTTCGGCGCTTCTGCGGTTGACGGTTATGCGGCTGAAAACATACATGGTCAGAACAGTGACGACATGATAGATCATCCTCATGATCTCGAACGCGTTCATATCCATTCTGCCTTCGGAATACAGAAACCAGAACTGTATCACCATCACAAGGAAATATTCGGCAAGAATGATGTTCAGAAGCCATATGCGGTCTGCCACCGTAAACGTGACCATAAAGAGAGCGATGGATACCGAGATGTCAAACAGGCTGGTGTCATGAATGCCATGATAGAAGAGCAGGAATGCCGCAAACGTAAAATACATGCTGATCCTGACATCCGGCTCCATCCTGTGCGATATGTGAAGGAACCATAAAATGGCCAGTCCGACAAGCACGAGTGCAGGCACCCAGAATTCCCATCCTCCGAAAAAATTCTGAAGGATGCATGAAAGCCCTGCCAGAGTGCAGATGGAAATGATCAAACGTTCTTTTCTGATATCGTCCAAGATGTGCCTCCTGTCGGTTTTGCGTGGATGCCTGTCCGATGCCACGTCCTTCGGAACGAAAAAAATGACGCGGCACACGTTCTGTGACATTTTATCATATATCAGAACAGCATTTCCACCCAATATGTCTTATAAGAATAATTGTATGTATAGCATGTATATGGTAAAATGATTACCTATACCGAAAGGATGCCTGTATGAACATTGAACTTCAATGTTGTGGACTGTTTATAATCTTTACGATCACGGTCATGTTCCTTCGAGAGAAGAAACTTGACCTTATGAACCGTAAGCTTTTTTTCAGGGCAATATGCGCCTGCGTTGCCTGTCTGATATTCGATATCCTGTCGATAATCCTTATCAATATGTCGGTCCTTCGCGGATTCAATCCGGCCATTACCCAGATAGTATGCAAGATATATATCATGCTGCTCGTCATGCAGGGATACTTCGGATATGTTTATGCCTCTACGAGCATGCTTCCGCCTGACAGGCTGTGGGCAAAGATCGTGAAGGCTGTCTCACATCTGATCTTCGCCTCCGGTGAGCTGATGATGCTGATCCTGCCGATCGGATTTGAGGCTCACGGCAGGGAGGTTTATTCGTATGGGCCGTCAACATCCGTCGCCTATGTGCTCTCGGCCATATATATCCTTTCAACCATAATCACGACCATAGCTTTCAGAAAAGAGATGCCAGGAAGAAGGTTTGTTGCAATGCTTCTGTGGCAGGGGATATGGCTGATCGCAGCCGCCATTCAGTTTATGGTCCCGGGCCTTCTGCTCGTCGGATTTGCATCTGCCTTCGGAATGGTGATCCTGTACATACAGCTGGAAAACCCGAGTGAATTCATAGACGGATCTACGGGGCTATTTACCACGAACGCACTGTCGGCCTATGTACATGACAGATATAGGTTTGGAAAACGTTTTTCCCTGTTCACTGCCAAGATCCATTTTCTTACCAATTATGTGGATTACAACATGGAGCAGGCGGCCGTGATGCGTACGGCACGTGCGCTCATCAAGCTCGGCCCCGAGCCTGCGTTCCGAATTGATGATGATACGTTCTGCGTTGTTTATGAAGACAAGGACCGAATGCTCGAGCGGGCGGCCAATATCAAAATGCAGAAGGACAGTGTGACAGATCTTCCGGCAAAAGGCACATACCTTCTGGTCCCGGACAGCCTCCTGATGAGCGGGCCGGATGAGTTCTTCCGTCTGATGCACACTTATCTTGAAAGCGAACAGGAGATCGTGTTTGCCGATGAGGAACTGGTCCACAGGCACCGCCGCCAGAACAGGATAAAAGACCTGATAGACGATGCTCTGGCGAATGACCGTGTGGAGGTCTTCTACCAGCCATTCTACAATCTGAGGGAGAACATATTCAACGTTGCCGAGGCACTCGTCAGGATACGCAGGGCGAACGGGGATCTTGTCCCGCCCGCTGATTTCATACCGGTGGCAGAAGAGACCGGACAGATAATACCGCTTGGCATACGAGTTTTTGAAAAGGTGTGCAGGTTCCTGTCAACGGGCGATGCACAGGAGCGCGGACTCGGCCAGGTGGAGATCAATATCTCGGCGGCACAGTTCGATTACGAAAATCCCGCCCGTTTTGTATTTGAGTATATGGAGAAGTACCATATCGATCCGAAGTGGATCAATCTTGAGATAACCGAAACCGCTTCGGCTCAGAACCGTGATGTCATGCTGAGGAACATGGGCAAGATCATTGACAGGGGCATAAGCTTTTCGCTTGATGATTTTGGCACCGGACGGTCCAACATCGATTATTTCATAGACATGCCCGTCAGTCTGATCAAGTTCGACAATTCCTTCACTAAGGGGTATTTTGGCAATGAGAAGACAAAATACGTCCTGACAGGCATGGCGGACATTTTCCACAAAATGGGCATGAGTGTTGTTGCCGAAGGCATAGAGACTGAAGACCAGGTTAAGGCGATGGATGAGATGGGCGTGGAATATATTCAGGGATATTATTATTCCAAGCCTCTGCCTGAAAACGAGTTCCTGTCATTTCTTGCCGAAAAGAATCTGTAGTCCTGCATGAAAGGAGGCTTCTGATGAACGAATACTACACTCTCAATGACGGCTCAAAGATCCCGAAGATCGGATTCGGGACATACAATGAGGAATTCTGTGACAACAGGGAAGTCATCCTGCAGGCAATAGAGTGCGGTTACAGGTTTTTTGATACGGCATCGCTGTATGAGACCGAAAGATCGCTTGGGAATGCCCTTCGCGAGAGCGGGATCTCAAGATCCGAGGTCATTATTGAAACAAAGCTCTGGATCGATGAGATGGGTGCCGGCAATGTCAAAAAAGCGTTTGAACGGTCACTTACCCGCCTGCAGACAGACTATGTGGACATATACATGATACACTGGCCGAGGCAGACAGGGGCAGATGATGAGGACTGGAAAGCCCTTGACATAGAAACGTGGAATGCAATGGAAGATCTTGTCAGGAAGGGAAAGGTCAGAAGGCTCGGCCTCAGCAATTTCCTGCCGCATCACCTTAAGAACATTCTTGAGAACTGCAGCATCCGCCCCGTGGTCGATCAGCTGGAGCTCCATCCGGGTTATTCTCAGGAGAGGGCAGTTCAGTACTGTCTTGACAATGATGTGATCCCTATGGCGTGGTCTCCGCTTGGCAGGGGACGTGAAAATGCTACGATCGGCAATTCGATCCTCGTAAGGCTGGCCGAGAAGTATGGCAGGAGCATCCAGCAGATCAACATCAGATTCCTGCTTCAGAAGGGGATACTTCCTATTCCGAAGGCTTCAAGTTACGAGCACATGAAGGCAAACCTTGACGTATTTGATTTTGAACTTTCGGAAGATGACATATCAATGCTCTCATGCATGCCTCAGACGGCGTGGCTTGAGGAGCATCCGGATTTTGCGATACCTGACAGGAAGAGCAATCCGGCAAATGTATAAAGGAGACTCGGATGGAAAACTTTACTTTTTATTCACCGACATATTTCATGTTCGGAAAAGAGGCGGAAAACAAAACAGGAAGCCTTGTAAAGCGTTTTGGAGGGAGCAAAGTGCTGATCCATTACGGCGGAGGCAGTGTCGTAAGGTCCGGTCTTCTTGACCGGGTAAAGGACTCGCTCACAAAAGAGGGAATAGGTTTTGCCGAGCTTGGCGGGGTCAGGCCCAATCCCAGGAGCGGACTCGTATATGAAGGCATAGAGCTGTGCAAAAAAGAGAAAGTTGACTTTATACTTGCCGTAGGCGGTGGGAGCACGATAGATTCATCCAAGGCGATCGCGGCGGGTGTTTTATATTCAGGTGATTTCTGGGATTTTTACTCCGGAAAGCTGATCGAAGAGGCTCTGCCTGTGGGCACGATACTCACGATCGCGGCGGCGGGGAGCGAAGGAAGCCCTGATTCGGTCATAACAAGGGAAGAAGATATGATGAAGCGCGGGGCAACCGGTGATGCGATACGCCCGAAGTTTTCCATACTCAATCCCGCACTTACGCAGACCCTGCCCGCTTTCCAGTCGGCATGCGGGATCACGGATATCATGGCACATCTTTATGAGAGGTATCTTACCAATTCGAAGGAGGTCGAGGTTACCGACAGGCTCATAGAAGCGCTGCTTCTCACGATGAAGCATGAAGGCCCAAGGGTCATTGAGGATCCCGATAATTATGAGGCAAGGGCTAACATAATGTGGGCGGGGATGATGGCCCATAACAATTCATGCGGTGTTGGCCGTACCCAGGACTGGAACAGCCATAATATCGAGCATGAGCTTTCAGCGCTTTATGATGTTGCACATGGTGCCGGACTTGCAGTGACGATGCCTGCCGTGTTTAAGTATGTCATGAAGCATAACATAATGCGCTTTGCCCAGGTGGCCGTAAGGGTATGGGGCTGCAGCATGGACTTTGAAAATCCGGAGGCCACGGCGCTTGAAGGAATAAACAGGCTTGCTGATTTTCTCACATCGATCGGGATGCCGCGAAACTTTGCTGAACTTGGCGCCAACGAGGCAGACATTCCCACTCTCGTGGAAAATCTGTGCTGCGGCAATGGACGGGAAGGCAGCATCAGCGGGTTCGTAACGCTTGACAAAGAGGACTGCACGAAGATCTACCGGATGATGGTCTGATGACCCGGCAGAAGAAATGACGGACATAAGAAAAGCTCAGAACGCATTTAAGTGTTCTGAGCTTTTTCAGTGCGGAAGATGAGACTTGAACTCACACGGACTAATCGCCCACAAGATCCTTAGTCTTGCTCGTCTGCCAATTCCGACACTTCCGCGAACCACCGTCTTTCGACGACTTGAATATCATATCAGAGTAAGGGCGAGTAGTCAACAGAAATTTTTATGCCGGGGTTTGTTTCAGCCTGCAGGCTCTGATATAATCATAGAAACGGCATTAATGCTTAAGGAAAAGAGGAAAGGCGATATGGAGATAGTCGTTCTGGTACTTGGAACAGTCGGATTTGTGATGTCATGGGTGATAGTCGGGGCAGTACCGGGAGTGCTGGCCGTGCTCTTAGGGCTTCTGAGGCTTTTGATGAAGAAAAAGCCGCTCAGAAAGCTCGGCCGGTTTGAGATATTTGTCGGGATAGCATTCGGCGTTCTGGCGGTGTTCATAAGCGTATATGTTTATCTTGCGGGGATAATGGACATAGACTTTGTCAACCTGGTACGTGAGTTCATCGACGGCATCCTGGGAATCTTCAGAAGGTGATGCATAATCTGTGGAGGATCCGGATGTTGCACATTTACACAAAAATGTGACAATATCCTTGATATATTTATGTAAATTGACTATAATTACAGGTAATGACACGGCCTGTCCGTGTATTAACATGTAAAGGAGAAGGTTTATGGCTAATTCTAATTCAAGAAAACCGGCTTCTGCCGGTGCCTCATCCAAAGCTTCGCCCCGAAATGGGAAGAAGTCATCATCAAAAGGCGGATCAAAGCTCAATATGCGCATCACTCTCATACTGTTCGCGCTTGTGCCGTTGATCGTATCGTCGGTTGTGATCGGCGTGGTACTCTACAGCCAGAGTTCCAACCAGATGAAGGACTACACGCACAATTCTCTCGTTCAGGTCGTAGAGAACGTAGGCACATCTTTCGATTCGATGGTTGAGACCAACAAATCGATACTTAAGGCATATTCAACTGCACCTATAGTGATGCAGGCCCTGAAGGAGCCGAACAATGCGGCGGTTCAGGAGAAGGCGCAGCAGTATACGATAGATTACTTTAACAAGCTCAGCGGATGGGAAGGCATATACCTTGCCGAGTGGGATTCCGTTGTGCTTGCACATCCCACGGCTCCGCCGCTCATCGGCAAGCCGCTCCGCGAGGGAGACGGCCTTAAGCAGCTTCAGGATTCGATGCTTGCGGCAACGGACGGAGTTTACAATACCGGTATCATCACTTCCCCGGCAACCGGAAAGCTTATCATGTCGATGTATGCCCCTATAATCGTTGACGGCCAGCCTGTGGGCTATGTCGGATGCGGATTTTTCGTACAGGACATAGCGGCAGCCATCTCCGATGTATCCAATCTGCAGTTGCCAAGCGCATATATATACTATGTTGACAAGGTTGGCACGATGCTCTACCATCCGGACGAGTCAAAGGTCGGCAATCCCGTGGAGAACTCAGCGGTCAAGGGGCTTGTTGCAAAACTTGCGGCAGGAGAGCATCCGCAGCCTGACATCATCGTGTATGAATATAAGGGAAAGATCAAATATGCAGGATATTATGTCGGCGACAGCGAGAACTATATCGCGGTGCTCACGGCTGACGAGGATGATGTCCTTTCGGGACTTGCAAAGGTCAGAAATTATACGTTTGTCATCTGCCTGGCCTGCATACTCATATTCACGGCAGTAGCGCTCGTTCTCGAGAGAGTGATATCCGTTCCGCTCATCACGATCTCCGCATCGCTTGAAAAACTGGCAACGGGTGATGTTACCGCTGAATGCAATGCCAAGTCGCATATCAAGGAGACTGTCAGCATACTTAAAGCGTTCAGGGAGCTTAAGGGCGCACTGTCCACTTCAATGAGGTCTGTCAGGGATTCCGCATCCATCCTCAATAATGCGATCGTAAATGTTGACGGCATGACCGGCAATAATGTCGAGTCGGTATCACAGATCAACACCGCGATCAACGAGGTGGCACAGACATCACAGAGCGTTGCCGAAAATGCCCAGACAATGGCAGAGAAGGCAGCTGAGCTCGGTAATGACATTGAGCGCCTTAACGATAATGTACAGAACCTGTTCAATGCCTCGCAGACGATCAAGAATGCCAACAATGAGGCTACGGACTGCATGAAGTCCGTATACGAGGGCGCAAATGAATCCGTTGAGGCTATGACGAACATCAACAACAAGATCTCCGAGACCAACTCGGCGATCGCTGAGATCGGAAGTGCCGTTCAGGCCATCGAGTCAATCGCAGCCCAGACGAACCTGCTGTCGCTGAACGCATCGATAGAGGCAGCCCGCGCCGGAGAGGCAGGAAGAGGATTCGCGGTTGTTGCGGATGAGATCAGGAGCCTTGCTGATTCTTCAGCACATTCCGCCAAGGAGATCAAGCAGATCATAGAGAACGTCATCGTTCTTTCGAACGGAACGGTTGATATAAGCAACCATGTATTTGATGTCATCAGCAAGGAGCAGGCCGACATCGAGATCGCACAGGATAAGTTCAATGTACTGTCCGATTCCGTTGAGGCTTCGATAACCGAGATAGACACCATCAGACAGATGACAGCCACACTTGACACGATCAAGGTTGAGCTCGCGAACACGACCACTGAGCTTGGTGCGATATCCGAAGAGCTCGGCGCATCCGCCGAGGAAGTTGCCGCATCCTGCCAGACCGTCACGAATGCATGTTCCGACACGCAGTCTTCTACTGCAGAGATGCGCAACATAAACGAAGACATGAGTGCAGCGATAGAATTCTTCAAACTGTCCTGACAGAACATGCCGTAAGAAGAAACATTATGACACATCTGCCTGCATCATATGATGCAGGCAGAGTTTTGTGCCCGGGGAGGGGAAATGCTGAAGGACAGGGACATAAGGGAGCCGCTGTTCTTCTTTCTTGAGGAGAAGTACGGAAAAGTCAGGATACTCGAGGAGAAGAACATCGGAAGATCACGTGCCGATGTCGTGATGGTAACCGAAGATAAGATATACGGGATCGAGATAAAGAGCGACGCAGACACATATGCGAGACTGGAACGGCAGGTTGTGGATTACGATCTGTACTATGACATGAACATAGCAGTCGTCGGGACCAGCCATGCGCTCCACATAAGGGAACATGTACCGGAGCACTGGGGAGTCATAACCGTGGAGATGGATGGTGAGGAGCCTGATTTTTACGTGCTCCGCGAGCCTTCGCCAAACACCGGCGTAACCTTTGCGAAAAAGCTTGAATTCCTGTGGCGGCCGGAGCTCGTGAAGATACAGGAAATGCATGACATGCCTGCGTATAAAGATAAGAGCAAATCATTCGTCGTCGGAAAGATATCAGCCCTTGCCGAGGCAGGCGGGATCGATGCAGACAGGCTTCAGGGCGAAATATGCGAGTTGCTTTTTGAACGTGATTATAATACTAT
>JAILRP010000103.1 GCA_024698075.1 Lachnospiraceae bacterium | reverse complement strand
GGCAAAACTCAAGCTCGGAACGAACGTGTATGGAACAAGTGTATCGGCTGTTTCCGGAAAAGTGAACTATACCTGGGAAACGACATCCGGATCAGAGAATATCGTAAATAACGGGACAATATCAACACCCAGGAATTCATTGGGAAAGAGTTATACGGTCAAGGTCAGTGCAGAAAACAATGGTTATACAAAGTCTGCTTCGCTGACTATAATGGTTGACAAGAAGGATAAGGTAAAGACACTTGGCTGGTGGTGGAAAATCTGGGGAAAAAACAAGTACTACACCTCATATCCGGACGGATATTTGAATGGATCTTTGGGCGGTGAATTGGACATTGAAGAAATCATCAATAATTATGATCTGGCTCCACTCGGATTCTATACCACGCCATCCAGAGGCAACCCTTCCTATGAATCATACGATCTAAACAGTGGAAATTTCGTGGTTTCCGTAACACCTGATAAAATCTCGCACGTTCAATACGGCGATTACGGAATAAAGAAATTCACGCCCACAAAAAGAGGAAAATACAAGGTCGTTTTTTCTGCATTGGATGGATCCGGAAAGACCGCTTCAATAGATGTTGTGATCTATTGATCCTAAAATCTGAAGTTTGAAACTTAAGCATTGATACCGCGGCTGCATTATCGGCAGATAAATGCAGCCGCATTAAAATTCTGCGCACATCAACGGTCCCTCTTCTTTTCTTCTTCCACCATCCCGCTTATAAACTCAATGAACTTGTCCGCGACCGGCGACAGCGGATGCTCATCGGAATATATCAGGACGTATCCGGCCATATGAACGGGATCCGTTATCTTCCTTATCAGTACTTTCTCGCCGTGTATGAGGTCGGCAGCGGCCGCAGGGTATATGGCAACACCGACGTTCTGCTCACAGAGCTCATACGCGATCGTGGCATTGGATATCCTTGCCCTGAACCGTGGCGTAATGTCAAGGGGCGCAAACCAGTCGCTTATCTCCTGAAGCCGCGAACCCCTCGAAGGTATTATGAGGTCGTGGCCCGCAAGCATCTCAAGCTTTATGCTGTTCCCCTTTGTCTTTGCCAGCGGATGCTCGGCTGAAAACATTGCTACCCATGGCTCCGAGTATAACTTGATCCCATGGAGCCCCGCCGGGTCGTAAGGCTCCATTATTATCGCCAGGTCTGCGAGCCCGTTTCTCACCCTCTGCGTAACTTCATCCGAGTTGCCGTTCCATATGTTATACTCCACATCAGGGTATTCTTTCGAAAAAGCCGAAATATAAGATGCCGCAAGCCTCGGTGCTTTTCCCTCGACCTCGGCTATATACACCGTCCCCCGAAGCCCCGTGTGCATTTCCTTAATGTCCTCGACCGACCTCTCCGAAAGCGTCACTATGCGGTGAGCATAGGTCCTGAACCTGATACCCTCCTCGGTAAGGCGCAGGCTGTGGTGCTCCCTTATAAAAAGCGGGGCTCCAACCTCCTCCTCCAGATCCTTTATCTGCCGGCTCAGTGGCGGCTGGGCTATCATCAGCTTTTCCGCCGCTTTTGTAAAGTTCATCTCCTCGCACACCGCGAGAAAATATCTCAGATGTCTTAACTCCATGTCATCTCCTCCACACGATACCCTAAAGGTATCAGCTCCCCTATATTATATGTATTTTACCATGGAATTGCAAAGAGTTATCATAAAGCCAGAAAGAGGGAAGAACCCTCAGAGCTGCGATGATATCAGTAAAGGAGGCGGTAGTCATGTTAAAGAAGATATTAACTTTCATCGAAGAGTATTATGAAGAGTTCTCACATTCAGAGAAATGGTAAATGAACGGCCACTGAGGCAGTCAAAAAGGGCATCCGACGGATGCCCTTTTTGTTATCGTATTCTGATAGTTTAGTCTGCCGTATAAGGCATAAGTGCAACATGGCGCGCACGCTTAACGGCTGTGGTCAGTGCCCTCTGATGTCTTGCACAGTTTCCTGTGATCCTTCTCGGAAGTATCTTTCCTCTTTCGGAAACATATTTCTTGAGGATATCAACATCCTTATAGCTGAGTTCCTTTTCCTTGCCGCAGAAAACACAGACTTTTTTGCGTCTGTGGACCGTATTTCTTCTTCTTACGGGTGCGTCTGCTCTATCGCCATCGCCTTGCGGTTTACCAAATGCCATCTTACTGTCCTCCTGATCTTAATTAAACGGGAGCTCCTCGTCTATTCCGTCCGGAATGTTCATAAATCCGTCCCCGCCGTCGGAGCCTGCAGGGGATGATGCTCCCGGTGCCGGAATGAACTGATCCGATGATGCGGACGAAGGTGAGCTCTTACTGTCAACGAACTCATGGCGCTCAACAACGATGTCTGTCGTGTTGACTTTTACGCCGTCCTTGTTGGTGTAGCTTCCCGTCTGAATGTGTCCCTCAACAAGTATCCTCATTCCTTTGTGGAGATACTTCTCGGCGAATTCTCCGTCGCGGCCGAAAGCAACGATGTTGAGAAAATCAGCCGTCTGCTGATCGGCTCCGGAATTGTCTCGCCTTCCTCTTCTGTCAACGGCAAGCCCATATCTGGCTATAGCCATTGCCGAATCTCCTGATGAGTACCTTACTTCGGGGTCACGGGTTAATCTTCCAACCAATATAACTTTATTCATGTAATCTCTCTTTCTATTACGCTTCTGCCTTAACGCAGAGATAACGAAGAACGTTATCCATAATGCGGACGCGGTTTTCGATCTCTATCGGAGCGGTAGTTTCAGCATCAAACTGGACAAAATAGTAATAGCCTTCTCTCATCTTCTGGATCTCATATGCGAGATGCTTCTTACCCCATTCATCCACGTTTGTTACCGTACCGCCGAAGCGATCGACGTAGCCTTTGATCTTTTCGATCACGGCTGCTCTTTCGTCGTCTTCGATCTTAGCATTAAGAACAACGCATAATTCATATTTGCTCATGCCTGGTACCTCCTTTTGGTCTTTGGCCCCCAACTACTGCAGTAAGGAATCTCCCCATCTCCGATGGGTCCCCCCTTTCTGCAACTGGGAGCAAGGATAAATTGTATCACGAAATGGTATGATAACACATGCCATTACGATTTTCAAGGCTTTTTGAATACAAAAATCACACCGTTATGGCGCCCAAAACGGCCCCTATGCTGTCATTTATCACAAGATCCGCACGGCTGTCCATCGGCGTTTTGGACTTATTGATCAGAACAAGCTTGCTGCCCCTGTAGTAGTCAATGAGTCCTGCCGCAGGATAAACGGCAAGGCTGGTGCCGCCTATGATGAGTACGTCCGCATTGGCAATATAGTTTACGGACTTGGACATGACCATATTATCAAGTCCTTCCTCATAAAGCACGACATCGGGCTTTATCGGTCCGCCGCACTTGTCGCATTTAGGAACTCCCTCGCTGTTAATTATGTAATCGACATCAAATGATTTTCCGCAGGATTCGCAGTAATTGCGCAGGACGCTTCCGTGAAGCTCAAGAACTTCCCTGCTTCCCGCTGCCTGGTGCAGTCCGTCGATGTTCTGCGTTACAACTGCCTTCAGCTTGCCTGCCGCCTCAAGCTCCGCCAGCTTTAAGTGCGCCTTGTTGGGCTTCGCCGTCGTGCAGAGCATCTTGTCGCGGTAGAACCTGTAGAACTCCTCCGGCTTGCTGCGGTAGAAGGTGTGTGAAAGTATCGTCTCCGGAGGATAATCGTATTTCTGATTATACAGTCCGTCAACGCTTCGAAAATCAGGGATCCCGCTCTCTGTGGAGACTCCCGCTCCGCCGAAGAACACGATGTTATCCGACTCTGTTATCCATTTCTGTAATGTTTCCTGTGGTGTCATATATCCTCCTCCTTCTTTAAACGTCTGCCGGCGGCTCCCGGCCGTGGCCGGCATTATCTGCTATCCGCTTACTCCTATCTGCATTTTGGCCCTGCAGACCTTTTCTCCGTCCTGATTGCAAATGACGGCTTTTACGATAAGCAGTGAATATGTGTCATTCTTATCATCCACGGCACCCTCCACAGTGAGGGTGTCCCCGATATAGACCGGCTTGGCGAACTTGACATCCACCTCATGTATGAGGCTTCTTCTCCCGGGAAGATACACCCCGGCAAGTGTCGACAGAAGAGAGGCCGTGAGCATGCCGTAGGCAACACGTCCCCTGTGTCCGAGCGAGCGGGCATATTCCCCATCATTATGAAGGGGATTGATGTCGCCCGTTATATCGCGGAACTTTTCCATCATCTCCTCTGTAACCGTTACTGTAAAGCTTTCCTTATGCCCTGTCTCTATTTCTTCGTATGTGTATTCGTTCATGTCTGTCCCGGGTAATAAATGAAATGTTAAAGCTTCGATGCGATGAGGTCGACCATCTCGCCTACATTTGCAAGTTCATTGACCTCCTTAAGGTCGAATTTCAGATTGAACTCTTTTTCCATTGATACGACAAGGGTTATATGCTCGAGGGAATCCCAGTCCTCGATGTCTTTCGAATTCGTGGAGTCCTTGATGATGAGCGTCTCGTCATCAAATACGTCCCTGAATATCCCCTGTACTATCTCCATTATCTCTTCATGTGTCATCATCAATATCCTTCCGGCTGATACCGGCTGTCCGCCATCATAGACGGCTGTCTATTTTACCGCTTCCAAAAGCCCCGCCTCGACCATCTTTTTAAGCGTCGGCAGCATGTCGGGCACGGGATGCCCTATATAATCGCTCAGTTCAAAAATATCATTTGTCCCGTCCGCATATGCGGATATGTCCTTAAGGATCAGCGTGTCCTTATAGCTCTCCTTGTTGCTGGTGGTCGGCATGAGGCCCCTGCGTCCGAGCTGAGGCTCGCACAGGCATTTGATCCTGTACTTTCTGTTGTTCTCAAGCGCCTCTATGCATCCGAGCAGTACCTCAAGGCTTCCCGCCAGGCCGTCCGGCGATATGATGTCAAGGTTGTCTCCGCTCGTATGGTATTCGGGATATATGTGGTACTTCGACCTGCAGAAGCACACGAGCGGGATATCCACTCCGGGAGCCTGGTACTGCCTCTCATCGCTTCCGCGCTCAAGATACGAATATTCCTTAAACCCGATGTCGCGCGTCTTTAGGACGTTCATGAGCACCCTGTCAGCGAGCGTGTTCGCATATCTTGAGTGGACTATGGAATATGCCCTGTCATCACCCGCACAGGTGATGTTGAACCCGGCTATGATATTTTTCTTCATCACATCGAGATGCTTTGAAATGTATGTGATGGCACCGATCGTCTCAGGCAGAAGGACAAGCCTGTATGAATACCGCCTGTTTGGCATCGCTTTTATATACTCAGCAAGCTTTGTCATGATGACCGGCCCCGAGCACTCATTGTTCGCCATTGACGGATGGCATATATATGAGCTGAAGAATATCTCCTCATCCGATTCCCCCGGTATCAGCAGCTCTCCGTAGGTAAGCGATCCCGGCTTAAGCTCGGAATCGATGTATGCGTGATACTTTCCGTCGGGCAGACTCTCAAACATCTCCCGGCTCATGCAGAATCCCCATCTCCTGCTGTAATATGATGTGCAGTAGGGAATGAGGTCCCTCTGGTCTTTCAGCGTATATATGTGCTCCGAAAGCTCATCAAGGCCCATCCACTCATCAACAGGTGTGGAGTATCCCATGACATGGAGGTTGTTGACTTTCATGTCTATGATATGATGGCCTTCCTCATCCTCGATGTAAGCATCCCTTATCGTCCACTCATCGGGAACGGTCCAGTCATATGCCTTTGTGCCTGTCGGGACCTCGAAAAGTTTCATGTCCGGCATGTACTTTGTCAGTATGGCAAAAGTCTGCCTCACGCCCTCGCCCATGATGCTCCGGCATATCGGGAATATCTCCTTTGCGCGCTCAAACATTTCCTTTCCGTCTTCCAGGTACGGATCGTCCTGTCCGATGAACGAACATATCCTGCGGCTCCTGTTATGGCGCACATCTTCCTGTAATATCGGGTGGGACTCGGCAAGTTCGATGATCTTGAACTCAATGCCGTTTATATAGAAGCGTTTCATAATGCCTTTTTCGATGAACTCATCCTCAAAGGCATAGATGACATTTTCCACATCACGGTCAAGCGCACGCACGTTCATGTCATATGTGCGCACCGTCGTTACTCCGTTCTCGTCGGTATACTCGCCCGTAAAATCCTTCAGGTATCTGTAGCCTGCATAGAGGTTTCCTACCGACTGCTCGGCATAATGCACGAACACGAACGAATGCTCCAGGTCCTTGTCTATGAACAGATTCCTGTAGCGGTTCCTGACCATATAGGCAAACGGTGAATCCTCGCCGAACGAACTCTTGTTGTCGAGCACACACAGATCGTCCTGATCCTTTCCCCATACCGCGAACGAATACAGGGGGTGCCGTGTCCGGCGAAAATCACTCCGGGAAAGAGCTATCTTCCCGAGGGAGCCCGTCTTGCCCGGTGTCTTATGGTAATCAAAAGGAGTACCCCCGCAGAAGCTCCAGTTAAACGTCGGAAATACGAGGGTCCCTTCTTCTCCTATTATATCAATGATCCCGTCTATGAGTATGTTGAGGTCCGTCTCATCATCATGATGCATGCACTCATAAAGCAGGCTCTTCACATCGCTCGTTACATATACCCTGTCACCCTTATTGAGTCCGAGCCGTGAAGCAAGCTGACGCACTTTAACATAATCAGACATTTAATATAACCTCATGCCTATTTGATCTTTGCTGTCTCCATGGCTATCTCGACAGCTTTCTCCTTGACGGCGGCCTTCATCGTGTAGCCCTTTCCGTAGGTCTCTATGTTATTGTCATAGACACTGTCATCACCATATATGCCGCGTACTATCGTTTCCGCATCTTCTGCGGTGAAATTCAGTCCATCGGCCTCAAGCACTGCCTGGTAGACAAGGTCCGACTTCGCAAATTTCTGTGCCCTGTCGATTATGTCTGCCTGATACTCATCGTCATCCATGCCGATATAGTCTTCGAACGATCCCATTTCCATGCCGTACTGCGTATACATCTCGCTCATGTACTGATATGACTGGACATCCGAATACTTGGTCGTTGCCTTGAGGTTCTTGAAATATTTGCTCGGGTACTTGTTGACTGTGGAATCATCAACAAGATGGGTTTCAACATATTCCTTGAACTTGGAGTCACGGTATGAATCCTTGAGTGACTGCTCATACTCTGCAACTGTCGAGCCCATGTCAGAATAGTATTCCTTTACAAAATCATCATTGTACTCGGGATCGACATAGATCCCATGTATGCTTACCGCAAACTCAGCCGGCTTGCCCGCAAGCTCCTCTTTGTTGTAGTCCTCGGGGAAGGTGACTTTTACGGTAACGTCTTCTCCTGCCTTATGTCCGATCAGCTGGCTTTCAAATCCTTCTATGAACTGGCCGCTCCCGATGGTAAGGTCATAACCGTTTCCGCCGGAATTGCCGCCCTCGAACTCAACGCCGTCCATAGTGCCCACATAGTCAATGTTCACCTTATCGCCGTCCTTAACGGTGCCTTCCTCGCTGAGCGTCTGGTGCTGCTCAAGGTTCTGCTTTATGACATCAGCAAACTCCTGGTCAGTATAAGTGACTTCACTCGTGGGAACCTCGATATTCTTGTAATCACAGAGCGTGACATAATCAAGCGCCTTAACGTCTTTGATAAATCCGTTGTCATCATAATACTTGGAATAATCACCGCTGGCATTTATCGTGTTAGCTTCCTTGATGATGATCCTGACTATCCCGAATACAACCAGTCCGATGACCGCAACGCCGATGACTATGCCCGCGATCTTCCATATGAAGGCGTTCCTCTTCTGCTTTGCCGTACTTTTCGCACGCTCTTCCCTTTTCTGTTTGCTCTTGCTGACCGTGTTTTCTTCCATGATGGTACTCCTCGTTTCTGTTCTGTATTTTTTTTTTCTTAAATCATCAGATCTTGCGTTCAAGTATTTCTTTTCCGTCATCCTTTATGCCGAATCTCTCAGATTCGTCCTTGCGCCTCCACAGGAAATGGAACCTAAGCTCCTCTCCCGTCCGTATCCGCGCAATGTTCTCCCTGTGCTTGTAAAGCAGTATAAGGGACGATATGAATATTATTGCCGCCGGGATCCACGCATTATACATCACGCCCACCGTTACGGGTACGATAAACGCCATGGTGATAGGCGCAAAGCATATGTAGTCCGTGACCATCGCTATAAGAAAAGCCGCAACAAACAGGACGATGAAGAGCAGATAATTGATCGCAAGCACTATGCCGCCGAAACATGCCAGCCCTTTTCCTCCTTTAAAGCCCATATAGAAGGGGAATACATGTCCTATCACCGCTCCGACGCCGGCGATGACACCGGCAACGCTGATGCCGCCCGACATCATATCCGGAAAGATCGCTCCGGCCAGGCGGAATGCGAGAAATGATTTCAGGATATCCAGTACCGCTATGGTAAGTCCTATCTTTCTTCCTATAACGATAACAACATTAGATGCCCCGGCATTTCCGGAACCTACATGCCTTATGTCGAAGCCCCTGAACTTTGAGATGATATATGACAGGTTTATGCACCCTAAAAAATATCCGATCAGCAGGCTTCCGATGACCATGTTTATCAATATCTTCATACGTGGGATTATACAACAGGCGCCGTGCGCTGTCAAAGCAAACCGTCCGCAGAATGTCCCCCGGAAATCCAAAGAAAAAGGCCACAGCTCCTGCCGCGGCCTCTTTATAAACAATGTGTGTCAGGGGGACGGTTCTTTTGACACATTTGACAACAAATGTGTCAAAAGAACCGTCCCCCTGACACACTGTCTTACTTGTACGGATTCTCTGACTTGTAAAGGTTGCCTTCAGGTCTGTTGAACTCGATCTCGCAAGGGCATACACCGATGTACTTGAATACATCGTAGAGAGCCTTTCCGTGATGTCCGAATGCAACTGCTCCGTGATGAGGATAATTGCCGTCGATGAGCGCGTAACGGTAGAATCTTCCCATCTCATGGATGGCGAATACGCCGATGCCTCCGAATGACCTTGTAGCTACAGGAAGAACTTCTCCCTCAGCAACATAAGCGCGGAGCTTGTTGTCCGACGTGGACTGCAGGCGGTAGAATGTGATGTCGCCCGGAACGATGTCGCCTTCGAGAGTTCCGTTCGTAACCTCGATAGGAAGAGCACGTGCCATGATAGCCTGATACTTCATCTCGCCCTTTGTAAGCTTCCTTGAGCAGGTATTGCCGCAGTGGAAGCCCATGAACGTATCCGTATGCTTGTAATCGAACTTGCCTTCGATGGAATCCTTGTACATGCACTTCGGAACAGTGTTGTTGATGTCAAGGAGCGTTACGATATCATCACTTACGCATGTTCCGATGAACTCGGAAAGAGCGCCGTAGATATCAACTTCGCATGATACCGGAATGCCGCGTCCGGTCAGACGGGAATTGACAAAGCAGGGAACAAATCCGAACTGAGTCTGGAATGCCGGCCAGCACTTTCCTGCGATAGCGAAGAAAGTCTTGGAACCCTTGTGCTCCTCGATCCAGTCAAGAAGAGTGATCTCATACTGGGCAAGCTTGTCGAGAACTTCCGGCTTCTTGTTGCCGTCACCAAGCTCTGCCGCCATATCCTTGGCAACATCTGCGATACGGCTGTCGCCCGCATGCTTATTGAATGACTCGAACAGGTCGAGCTCTGAATTCTCTTCGATCTCAACGCCGATGTTGTAAAGCTGCTTGATCGGAGCGTTGCATGCGAAGAAGTTCTGAGGTCTCGGTCCGAATGAGAAGATCTTGAGGTTCTTAAGTGCATATACGGCTCTTGCAACGGGAATGAACGTATGGATCATTTCCGCACAGTCCTCAGCATCACCTACGGGATACTCGGGGATATATGCCTTAACATTACGAAGGGCCAGGTTGTAGCTTGCGTTCAGCATTCCGCAGTAAGCATCGCCTCTGCCGTTTGTCGTGACCGACTCATAATCTTCTTCTGCAGCTGCACAGAACATGACGGGGCCGTCATACTGCTGAGCGAGCATTGTCTCTGATATTTCGGGACCGAAGTTTCCAAGATAGATGCAAAGTGCATTACATCCGGCTTTATTGACATCCTCGAGGGCCTGTTTCATGTGTACTTCACTCTCGATGATGGTAACGGGGCACTCGTAAATATCTGCAGCATCATATTTAGCTGCATATGCATCAACGAGGGCTTTTCTTCTTCTGATCGTAAGCTCTGCCGGGAAGCAGTCACGTGAAACGCCTACGATACCGATCTTCATTTTGGGTATGTTGTTCATCTGTAATCCTCCTGATCTATTCTGATTTGGTAATCAGAGACGAGTTCTGATACCTTCCGAAATATAATTGTATTGCAATTTTCTGTGATTGTAAAATGTAAAAATCACCTCAATCGGTTGATATTTTTCTTACAGCGGTTCAGATATCTCCGGCAATGTCTATATTGACTCCCGTAAGTCCCACATAAGCGCCGTCCTTTGCCTCTGAAGCTTCTGCATGGGCAAGGAGCCACTTGTTGCATGCCGTCATCCACTTGTCTTCCTCATTCTTTGCCGTAAGAGCGGGAGCAGGGCCGTTCGTTCCCTTAGGAAGGACCACGATGACCTTGAAGCCGTCTCCTGCCTTTGCGGAGCAGGGCGCATAGTGAAGCGATGTTGCATATACTTCAACCGCCTGTCCTGCCTTGGCAAGGAATGCCTTGACCTTGGATGTGTCAAGCTTTCCGTTTTCGATCTCGTCTTCCTTTGCCAGAAGAAGGATGAAATCTGTGCATCCTATGTTTATCTCGCTGTCGCGGTGGTACTCGAGGCAGTTGAGCTTCGTATTGTGGCCGTTGCAGTATCCGATCTGTATCGGCATTCCGCCGTAGACATTGTTCTGAAGCACTCCGAAAGCGTCCGTATATTCAAGATCCGCACAGCTTCCCACATACTCCACCCCGTCGGGAAGGGGTGTCTTCTCTTCAAGGGCCTTCAGCAGTCCCTTAAGATCATAACCTTCAAGCACCTTGCCATATGCGGCAAATTCCGGATCCGTAACCTTTTTGATCTCCATAATCTCTTCTCCTTTTCTATTGAACCTCTGTTTAAGTGCAGCGCTTCTGTATTCAGCCTTCCCCGAACAGTCCCTTGACCGTGGGATATATCTTCTTGAAATAGTTGTACTTCTCTTCATACTTGGCCGTAAGGTCGGGATCGGGCTCGACGGTGTCGATGACCTTCACGAGGGCCTTTGAAGCCTCCTTGACGGAAGCGAATTCCCCGCATCCGACCGCGGCAAGTATGGCGCCGCCGTATCCCGGGCCTTCCTCGGTCTCAATGACCTCAACGGTAATTCCGAGTACGTTCGCGATAATCTTTTTCCAGAGGGGACTCTTGGCTCCTCCGCCGCAAATCTTGGTCTTTCTGATCTCGATGCCGAGCGATCTTGCCACCTCGAATGAATCCCTTATTCCAAACGCAACACCTTCAAGAACGGCCAATGTCATGTCTTCCCTCGTGGTATCCATGCTCATTCCTATGAACAATGCCCTGGCATCCGGGTTGTTGTGAGGGCTTCTCTCTCCCATCAGATAAGGAAGATAGAACACGTTATTGCTGCCGAGCTTTGTTATGTTCTTCTGCTCCGCGGCAAAATCAGTGGTCTTTAAGATGTCTTCCATCCACCACTTGTTGCAGCTTGCGGCAGAGAGCATGCAGCCCATGAGATGGTAATGGCCGTCAGCATGTGCAAATGCATGAAGCGCATTGTTCTCATCAACACAGAACTCTTTGCTTGAGATAAAAATCGTGCCGCTTGTGCCGAGCGAGATATTACACCTTCCGTTGCCGACGGTTCCCGTTCCGATGGCTGCGGCCGCATTGTCACCCGCACCTGCGATGATCTTGACCGTCTCCGGGAATCCCAGCATTTCCGCGACATCTTTCTTTATGTTTCCGACAACATCGTAGCTTTCAAATATCTTAGCGAGCTGTTCCTCCCTGACGGAGCATATCTCCATCATTTCCTTTGACCAGCATTTGTTCTTGACGTCAAACAGGAGCATTCCCGATGCATCCGAAACATCCGTGCAGTGCACGCCGGAAAGCTTGTAAGCTATATAGTCCTTCGGAAGCATGATCTTGTCGATCTTGGCAAACAGATCCGGCTCATGTTCTTTCATCCAGAGTATCTTAGGCGCCGTAAATCCCGCAAACGCGATGTTGGCGGTGTACTTGCTGAGCTTATCCTTTCCGATGACATTATTGAGGTACTCCGTTTCCTTTCCTGTACGGCCGTCATTCCAAAGGATCGCAGGGCGGATCACATTATCATCCTTGTCAAGGACTACCAGTCCGTGCATCTGTCCGCCGAAGCTTATGCCCGCGATATCACTCTTGTTGGCATACTGAGTCAGCTCCTTGAGGCCTTCCACCGTCTGTTCCCACCAGTCTTCGGGCTTCTGCTGTGACCAGCCCGGATGAGGAAACTCAAGCGGATACTCCTTTGATACGATTTTCTCTATTCCGCCCTTCTCGTTCATAAGCAGGAGCTTGACGGCGGATGTTCCGAGATCTACACCTATATAAAGCATTTTCTTCCTCCTTTGGATCAGTTCTGACCGTACGGATCGATCGTGATTATGGTTCCGTCCTCATTATACTCGAGTTCCGTATATTTTACACTCCTTCTGTGATTGATCCCGCCGGACATCTCACAGTCATGGTAGAAAATGTACCATTTACCGTGATATTCGACTATGGAATGATGAGTTGTCCATCCGATGACCGGCTCCATTATCCTTCCGCGGTATGTGAACGGCCCGAACGGGGAATCGCTTGTTGCATATACGATGTAATGCGTTGTCCCGGTCGAGTAGGAAAGATAATAAGTGCCGTTGTATTTGTGCATCCACGGGCCTTCGAAGTATCTCCTGTCCTCATCCCCTGCCTTGAGCGGATCCCCGTTCTCATCAACTATCTTCAGCATCACGGGATCGCCTGCAAAGGACTTCATGTCACTGTTCATGACCGCGCACATGGGCCCGAGCGCATCTGCCTCGGGATCGGGTTCGGGTGAGAACGGTGCATCCGGATCGAATTTGCCGGTACGCCACTTTTCAAGCTGTCCTCCCCACAGTCCCCCGTAAAACACGATCACTTTTCCGTCATCATCCAAAAGTACTGCGGGATCGATGCTGTAGCTTCCCTTGATGTAGTCGCTCTCAGGCTTGAACGGTCCGGTCGGGCTGTCCGATGATGCAACTCCGATCCTGAATATCCCGTCCTTGTCCCTTGCCGGGAAGAACAGATGGTACTTTCCTCCCACATATACCGCATCGGGTGCCCACATCTGGCTGCTGACCCACGGAACATCATCTTCCGAAAGTGCCAGTCCGTTGTCAATACATTCAGACTCCAGGCTGTCCATTGAAAGGATATGGTAATCCCTCATCTGGTATTCGTCCCCGTTGTCGTTGTCAACACCCTCGTGAGGAATATCGTGCGAAGGATAAATATAAATCTTGTCATTAAACACATGCGCCGACGGATCTGCCGTGAACATATGCCTTACAAGAGGTTTTCTTGGTTCGCTCATGTTTTTTCTCCTTCCTATCCCTTAACAGCGCCTGCAGTCAGTCCTTCTACTATCTGGTTCGCGAATGCCACGTACGCGATTATCGTGGGAACTATGGCGATCATGATCGCAGCGAACATCTGACAGTAGTTTGTATGGTACGGCCCGACGAACTTGGTGAGCGATACCGGGAGGGTCTTCTTGGTCTCATCGGATATGAATACCATTGCCAGCAGCAGTTCATTCCAGTTTGACACGAACGACATGAGCCCGGTTACCATGAAGCCTGTCTTGGCAAGAGGGATCGCTACCGTTCCGAACATCTTATATACGGAACAACCGTCAATACAGGCCGCCTCAAACAGTTCATTCGGGATCCCTTCAAAGAATCCGACCATGATGTAAATGGTGATCGGAAGGGAAAACGTTATGTACGGAATGATTATCCCGATAAGGGTATTGCTCATCTTCCATCCGGAGAACTGAACGAACAGAGGTATCAGTATCGTATGGATAGGTATCATCATGCCGATCAGGAAGTAATACAGCGACAGTTTTGACAGCTTCCAGCGCAGCTTTGCTATCGCGAAGGCAGCCATCGATCCGAACAGCATCGATACTACGAGCGTTATGGAACAGACTATGAGCGAATTGAGCATCGCGGTGCCAAGATGTCCCTTGGTCCATGCAAATTCATAGTTGCCCCATTCGAGCTTTGCAGGCATTGCCCACGGCGAGAGCATGAGTGTGCTGTCATCCTTCAGCGATGTTATGAGCACCCACAGAAGCGGTACTATGTAGATGACCGCAAGAAGCACGAGGAATATGTATATTATCGTGGAGACGGTCCTGGCCTGTCTTTTTTCTTTGCTTATAGTCATTGTATCAGTCATTATCCCGCCCTCCTTACATATCATAATTCTCGGTCTTCACAAACTTGTTTATGAGGACCGTCATGATCAGGCACAGGATAAGAAGAATGACACCTATGGCCGAACCGTATCCGAGCTTTCTGAACTTGAATGCCGACGTATAAAGGTGTGTGGCGATAACGTCCGCCTTATGGCTCAGGAATCCTTCGGGGATCATGTTATAGATAAGATCGAAGAATTTGAGCGAGCCTATAGCGTTTAGCGACATCGCCGTTGCAACCATGGGCTTGATGAGAGGAAGCGTTATGTAGAAAAATGACTGCCTTCTGCTGCAGCCGTCAATATAGGATGCCTCATAGATGTCTGAGCTGATGCCGGATATCTGTGCCATATAGAGCATCATCGACTGTCCGACATACTGCCACAGTGCGACGAATGAAACGACCCAGATCGGCAGGATTATGTACCCTTCCGTATTGAACAGCCACTGCGGGCCCAGTGTACAGTCTCCTCCCCAGGCTCCCAAAGACGCGAGCATCTGGTTGATACCGAGCCTCGGCGTGAACACGAACATCCACAGAAGACCGAGTGCCGCAGATGAGAGGACACAGGGCAGGTAGTATATATTCTTGAACAGGTTCCTTCCCTTTTTGATATTCGTAAGAAGAGCTGCAAGGAACAGACCGGACACAAGCTGTGTCACGATAGAGAAGACCATGAAGAACATCGAGTTCCTAAACGCCATTCTCATCGTCTGGTCCTTTGTCAGCAGCTGTTTGTAGTTCTTGAGCCATTTCCAGTCCTCAAAGCCGAAGAACTTTGCGTGGCCCGGAAGCTTGTAATTACAGAATGAATAATAAATTGCTTTGCAGACCGGCACGAACAGAACAGCGGTAAAAAGCATGAGTGCCGGCGCGATAAACAGGATTATCGCTTTTTTGTTTCTCATTAACTTATCCATAAAAATCTCCCTTAGACAAAGGTCAGCACCCAAAATAAAGGGTGCTGGCCAATTGTTCAGACGCTAGTTAACCGGTTACTTCCCGGAGATTACCATACGTTGTCTTCATAGTACTGCTGGATAGGATCGAGAGCCGTTGCCGGATCCTCACCCTTGAATATCTCTACGAAGCAGTTATCAAATGTTGAGCCTGCCTCTGTGTCTGCAAGAGACTCGTTGTAGAAACCGAATGTTGAAGATGCGTTCTTGAATACATCCATAACATATGCAAGCTCGGGAGGAGCAACTGCGGGATCATACTGAACGTTCGTTACAGGGATCTTGCCGCCGACTTCTGCCGTGTACTTGCTGGCTGTGTCATCAACGAAGTACTCAATGAGCTGAACAGCTGCCTCGGGATACTCTGTGTCTGCTGACATGCAAAGGCTGTCTGACTTAGCGATAACTCTGTTGGGATCTGCTGAAGAACCGTCAACTGCAGGGAATGCGAATACGCCAACCTTGTCAGCGAATCCTTCTGCACATGAACCGTTG
>JAILRP010000077.1 GCA_024698075.1 Lachnospiraceae bacterium | reverse complement strand
AGCAATTGTTCCTGCAGTATCCAGATAGAGAGGAAGGTCAAGCGCGCTTACGGCAGAACTTAACAGCAAATTAAGAGTAATACCGGCCACGCACATTATGAGTGCAAACAGATTATGTCTTTTTTGGATAGCATTAAGCATCCTTTTTATCTCCCTTTCACTGACTCATGCAGCATAATTATATCATAAAAGCGGGAGGATCAATCCACCCGCTTTTTACGTTTTTCTTGTAGAAACCTCTATATATCCATACCGAAAGCATTACGAAACACCATAATTCAATAATTGGACAGGTGTTCGTATACCTTCTGTTTAGTGGACCTGGCGGGAGTTGAACCCGCGTCCGAAAGCCCTTCCGTTAAGACTTCTCCCATCACAGTCATTTGAATAAGATTCCCGAAGCCGCAAGTCAAATGACAAACCGGCAGCGCCGGTAGCTTCATGTTTCTTCCGCCCGCTCAAAGCTTTGCGGGTGAAGTTCCCTACCTAGTTGATGCCGTATCCGCACTCAGTAGGCTAAATGCGGGCGACACGCAGCGCTTAGGCTGCGAACGCGTACTTTTCGTCTGCGTTTAAATTTAGTTTCTCATTTGTTGACGCGGTATGAGGCCGCGGATGGCTATCTTAAGTTCTAGACCCCCGTCGAAACCGTTACAAGCCCTAGTTACCTCAAATTCACTTTATAATCTCTTTCCGCCTCCCTCTTCTGATCCCTTGCGGCAATGGCCTCCCGCTTGTCATAAAGCTTCTTGCCCCTTGCCAGTCCGATCTCTACTTTGCACAGACTTCCCTTTAAGTATACCTGAAGCGGAACAACCGTGAAACCCTTCTCGGAAAGTTTTCCGAACAGTTTCCTGATCTCCGTTTTATGGAGCAGGAGCTTGCGCGTGCGCAACGGGTCCTTATTGAAGATGTTCCCGCGCTCATACGGCGGGATATGCATCCCGTATATGAAAGCCTCTCCGTTCTCGATACCGATGTATGATTCCTTGATCGAGCACTTGCCCTGCCGGAGCGATTTTATCTCCGTTCCGTAAAGTGAGATCCCGGCTTCGTACTTCTCCTCGATGAAGTAGTCGTGATATGCTTTTTTGTTGTTGGCAATCAGCTTGATGCCGGGATTTTCCTTCCCCATGGTAAAGTCCACTCCACAAATTTTCCGAAGGGCCATACGGCACCCTCCAAGTATCATTATAACACGAAAATCACATGCAGACATAAACTGATGGTTTATCAGTATATGTCATCGTCAAGGGCACTCACGTCATCGGCCAGGATAAAATCAACAGTCCTGGTGGCAAGGTCGACCATGTTGCAGACGACACGGATGGCGGTGCCGAGGCAGAACCGCCTGCCCGTGGCGCGCCCAATGAGCTCGTATGTGTCCTCATTGTAGGTAAAATAGTCCCCTTCTATCTTCGACACATGCACGAGACCCTCGACGGTATTCGGAAGCTCGACATAGAGCCCCCAGTTTGTGATGCCGCTGATAACGCCCGTAAACACCTCTCCGATATGGTCCTGCATGTATTCGGCCTTCTTGAGCTTTTCGGCCTCACGCTCGGCCTCATCGGCCATTCGCTCCCTTGCACTCGACTGCGTGCACACATTCCCGAGTATCTTCCGGTAGTGCTCGGTCCTTGCCTCATCCAGCGGGCCCTTCATGCATTCCTTGATGATGCGGTGTATCTGAAGGTCCGGATAGCGCCTTATCGGCGATGTGAAATGGCAGTAATACTTGAGCGCCAGCCCGAAGTGCCCTTCGCAGGCCGTTGAATACTTGGCACGCTGCATCGAGCGGAGCGTAAGCCTTGATATCAGCGCCTCCTCGGGGGTGTCCTCGATGCCCGCGAGAAGCTTCTGCAGCTCCTTCGGATGCACGCTGTCATCCTTCATCTTGATCCCGTATCCGAAATTCCTGATAAAGGTCTCCAGCTTCCTGATCTTGTCCATGTCCGGTTTTTCATGGATCCTGTAGACAAACGGCGTCTCTGCCCAGTAAAAATGTTCGGCAACTGTCTCATTTGCCGCGATCATGAAATCCTCAATGAGCCTTGTCGCGCTGTTTCGCTCATGCGGCCTGACAGACGTCGGATGCCCGTCGGCATCAAGCACTATCTCGGTCTCCGGCAGGTCAAAATCGACCGAGCCGGTTTTCTTCCTCCTCTTTCGCAGGATCCCGGCAAGCCTGTTCATGTCCTGGAGCATCTGCGCAACGTCACTGTATTTTTCGATAAGGTCCTTATCTTGGCAGGTTATGATCCTGTCGACATCCGAATAGGTCATCCGGTGGTTCGTGTTTATGACGGAAAGCGCAAACCTGTGGTCGGTGATCTCCCCTTTGGGGCTGACTTTCATGAACACGGAAAGCGCCAGCCTGTCGCGCCTCTCATAAAGCGAACAGATGCCGTTGCAGAGCGACTGAGGGAGCATCGGTATCACGCTTCCCGGAGGATAGCAGCTCGTTCCCCGCGAAAGTGCCTCCTTATCTATCGCAGAGCCCTCCTTTACATAGTGCGAAACATCCGCTATATGGACGCCGAGCATGTAGTCGTCACCGTCCATTGTAAGGCTTACCGCGTCATCAAGGTCCTTTGAATCCGGTCCGTCTATCGTGACCATGTCCATGCCACGGAGGTCCTCGCGCCCGTTATAATCTTCGGGGACGAGCTCCGCCGGTATCTTTGCGGCCTGGGCCGATACCTTTTCCGGGAATGACGCATCCATGCCGTATGCGCGCAGTATCGACAGTATGTCTATCCCGGGGTCTCCCACGTGGCCGAGTATCTCGGTAACCTTTCCCTTGGGATTGTGCCGGTCATCGCCGTAGTCGGTTATCCTGACAACGACCTTATGCCCGTCAGCTGCTCCCATTGAGTGCTGAAGCGGTATGAATATCTCCTGCTCGATCCTTGCAGAGTCGGGAGTCACGAAGCCGTAATGGTTCCCGGCCGCCTCATAGGTACCGACAATGATGTCCGTTGCGCGCTCGGCGATGTCAATCACGGCAGCCTCACGGCTCCGGCCTGCGCTGCGCCTTCTGCCCGGCAGGTCATAAGGCTCAATGATGACCGTATCCCCATGCATTGCCGTGCCCGTGTTCTTTGCACTTACGTAAAAATCACCATCCACTCCGTCAACGGTCACAAATCCGTACCCGTGGCCGCTCGACGAAAAAACGCCCGTCAGAGTCTTTACCTCGGGGAGGCTGTACTTTCCGCGCCTGCTGAATGATATGGCGCCCTCATCAAGGAGCTCTGAAAGACACCTTTTCAGGTCCTCCCTGTCACCGGGCAGGACCTGCATTATGACGGCTATCTCCTTCTCCTTCATCGGAACATATGAGGGATCGGCAAACAGCGCAAGTATTCTTTTTTTTCTCTGTGAAAGATCCATTTCAGATTCCATGGGCAATTAATGCCCTCTTCTAATCTTCTTAACAAACTGCACGATACCGTCTGATGCCGGATGGAGTTTTCATGCCAAATGATCATAAAACAGCCTCAGTCGGACAGCTTTGCAATCAAAAAGGGCACCCTCTCCGGAGAGTGCCGCTTCATCATCAAATGAACAAAAAACAGGGATCAGAACACATTCATGTTCAGAACGATCGCTAAGAGCATGAACACAACAACCAGTATCTTGGTTATCTTCTCAAGCTTTCCTTCGATCGAACGTCCCTTGTTCTTGCCCCAGTATGTATCAGCTGCTCCGCTGATGACACCGAGTCCCGCGCTCTTGCCTTCCTGCATGAGAACGATGGCTGACAGGGCAACACTCACCAGAATGAATAATATCGTAAGGGTAATCCTTAATGCGGCCATAAAGCACCTCCAATTTCTATCGCAGGCAAAACCTGCACACCATAGTAATTTAACACAATCACTGCGTAAAATCAAGCAGATTCTGAAAAAAAGGACGGTTCCGCATTATGCAGAACCGTCCGTGCTCTTACTTATTATTTTACTTGGCTGCGGCGCCTGCCGTCTTTTTCTTCTTTCCGGTCACAATCGTTGCCACTATCGTAGCCACGCATGCGCTCAGAAGAAGGAGCCAGAGTATTATGTTGCTTGCGTCGCCGGTAACAGGTCCGATCCTCTCACCGAGAACGCCGCTGGTAGGCTTAGCACGTACGCCGAGTACTCCGCTTACGACGCCGCCCTTCCTTACTCTCTCTCCGAGAACGCCCGGAGTAGGAGTAGGTGTAGGTCCCGGAGGTGGCGGAGGGGTAGGATTATTTATAATCCGCCCGAGTTCGATGGTAGCATCAGCATTTCTCTCATCGATCGTGAACGTGTAAACAATATCATCTCCGTTCACATCCCTGGCCACTTCGTATCCGGCAGGTGCATCTACTTCGACGAAGTAGTAGCTGTCCCAAGGCAGTCCGTCCACATAGATCTCACCGTTAGCATTCGTACGGTATGTTCCGTACCTGTAATATGCATCCGAGAAGATCGTGGATGTTGCCGCCTGACCTATCGACCTCGGTGTTGCGGCATAAAGTTCAAATACCGCACCCGAAAGTGTCCTGGTTCCGGACTCTCCGACCTTTATGAGCCTTACCGAACCAACCGACTTGGGATCAAGGGCCGTTACCTCTACTAACGCGCCGCTGCTCGTTATCGAGAAGCCTAATCTGTCAGATGTAAGTGCATATCCGGCAGGAGCCTTCGTCTCCCTGAAGTAGTATGTGCCGTAAGGCAGGTCTGATATCGTGAGCGTTCCGGTGGAATCCGTTATGAACACTCCGTTGCTTGTTGAATCTGTAGCACGGTAGCTTCCTGCCGTACCTGTTGCATATATCCTTGTTCCGGCTTCACTGTAGAGCGCGAATTCAGCTCCCGCAAGAGTCTCCCTTGTAGACGCATCACGCTTTGTAAGCCTTACAGAGCCGAGGATCTTGGGATCCGACATAGTTACAGTGATCTCTTTTCCATCCGAAGGAACGGTGAAAGTCATATCCGGAGCCTTGCCGTATCCGGCAGGTGCCTCGATCTCTCGGAGCGTGTAGCTCTTTCCGGCAGTGAGTGCAGCAGCAACCACATGCGCGCTTGCACCGCTTACCCATCTTTCGATCTCAGTTGAGCCGTCAAGTATTGCCAGTGTCGCGCCGGCCAGAGTTGCCCTGGTGTCTGCATCGATCTTCCTGATCAGGACATCTCCCTTCGTGTTGTAGAAGTCATAGTTGACCTTCTCTGACAGGTATCCTTCTATAGGCTCCTCTTCGACCTCATAAGTTATAGGCCTTCCGGCACTGTCGTATGTAGGAAGCTTGTTGCCCTTGCTGTCGGTCATGAATACATATTCCGTATTCGGTGCCTTGAGCGTGTACTCATTGACCTTGGTAACAACATTGCTGGCCGTCCTAGAGTAAAGGGTTATCTTCAGGTCAGGTCTGTCATTAGGATCCTTGATATTGTCGACCCAGTACTTCGTGCCTTCAATGATCTTGTATTCCATAACCTTGTTCGTGAAGCTTACATCATAGCTCTTGCCGTCCTTCGATGTAGGAGCCACAACTGCCTTGTTCGCAGCATTCTTTATGACCTTCTCGACCTTGAGCTGTGTTGATCCTTCGTCAAGGGTGATGACCACATCGACATCATATTCAACGAGATCGAATACTATTCCTTCGCTCTCAAACTGTGTCTTGTCCTCATTCCACTTGCCGCCCGAAGGCTTAACCTCGGTAACTCTGTAGTAGAGGGTCTTGGTGGTATCGTACTCATCCTTCTTGTTCTTAAGGACTTCCTGATCAAACTTCAGCGTATCGAATGCGAAGCTTCCGTCCGTTGCCGATGAATTCTTTGAATCTATCAGCTCCTTGCCAAGCGTCCTCTCCTCATTGCTGTACTGGTGCAGTGCAAATATAAACTGGCCGAGCAGTGACTTCTCCGACTTATAATCCTTGCCGTCAAGCTCTTTCAGGAACTTGATTCCGTTAAGGTCTACGCTGCCCGTAGCCCTGAACTCGTTCGTAAACTCAAACTGTATCGCACTGTCATACGGGTACGGATAGCTGATCTTATTCTTGATCTGCTCCACCTCCGTAATCGTGGCCGAGAGCTTGCCATGCGGCTTGCCATCCGATCCTTTCTCCATCACAGGCTTGCCGAATTCGTCATATACCTCGGCAACCGTTACATGAACCCTGAATATGCTAGGATCTCTTGAAACGCCTTCTTTGGTGAACGCCTCCTCTACTATCTCGTATACATGGTCGCCTCTGTCGTCATACGGAGTGAGAACACCCTCTGTTTCCTCAAAAGCACCATATTTGTACTGCAGGAAGTGCCTGCCGTCAGTACCTACGACAGTATTGGCGAGGAAGTCTACCTTTTCCCTCTTGTTCTCCACCGTATAGGTATTCTCAGCCGGGGCATTCTCGCCAACCTCTTTGATCGTGAATCTGAACACATCATCATCCTTCAGCTTGCGGCCATCCATCTTCTTAAGTCCATGGATATCAACGGAGCCGTTCCAGTTGAAGATATTGACAAAGTCAGCCTCCCTCTCGAGTCCGTTCGGTGATATCTGTTTCCATTCAAGCTTCGGCTTTCCTTCAGGAGCCTTCTCAGGCGGAACTGTATACATCTTGCCATTGCCATCATCATATGCGATGAACCTAAGCTCATACATCGCAGGTGATTTTATCATGCCCGGCTGCTTGGGATCGATCTCCGTTGCAGTATATACAAACTCCTTGCTAAAGCTGCCGTCAGACTGAAGGTCAAGGTCATCGATCGTAAGATGTATGTTGCTTACATCGATCTCACCCTTTTCATCATTATATACTACGTCAACATACTCGCTGCCCGGCTTCGGCATCTTCAGGAACGGTGTTCCCTTGACTTCGAATGCGAACTCACCCGGAAGGATCTTGCGTCCCATTATCTCCTTCGTAAGTACAGGAGGATCTATAGGACATTCACTGTAGTAATCATTTCTGAATACTATCTTGCTATCCTGTCCCTTCATCTTTCCAATGAGATTCTGTACGAATTCAGGTATAGAGTTCGCATTGCCCTCTATCTTGACGCCGTCTTTTCCGAATACGCTCTTTTCTACTACAAGCTTGTCGGTTCCGTCTCTCTTGATGGTCACTTCTATGAAGTAAACTTCGCCATGTGACGTAACACCATTCTTCTCTTCCTCAATGAGCTCTTCAACTGTGTAATGCTTCGTGACCTCATCGAGGTAACCCTTTCCATCAGGCGTTCTGAGGTCTTCCTGCGTGAAGTTGAATTCCTTGACATAGTTAGGATTTGCATTTCCGTTTTCATCCTTCTCAAGATGTGAGAATTCAAACCTGGAAAAAGCTTCCCTTGTAGTCTTTTCAATCGACGCATTTCCATGCGTTACCTTTTTAAGAACCTCAGGATTCTTTCCTTCGTCATCCCACTCCTTGAGCACGAACCAGTAGTCACCACTCCTGAGCGGCTTACGCTTCATATGCTTCTCGCCTTCAATATCTATGAAGTTGGATGCTTTGTACTCATTCTCGAATACGAACTTGCCTTCATAAGCAGGTGCCATTGTTGAAGGAATGGCAAGAGGATCTTCAATATACTCGCCAGGCTTCTGCGGATCAGGAAGCATCCTGATGTACTTGACATCCTTAACGAGCTTGCCGTCTGCACCGATCTTTGCATCTATTGTAACTATTGCCTTGTAGACATGCTCATCTATCGTTGAGCCGTCCGCTGCAGCAGTCTCCTTGATCAGGTACTCATGAGTGCCTGCCGAAGTCTGGTCATACTTGATGGCCTTGAAGGTTATCGCATTACCGGTGTTCTTTACCGTCTGGTCCTGTCCATCACCGGTAAGAGTGAACGTATAAGCTCCGTTCACGAGCTCCTTACCCTTGATTTCCTTGATACCTTCAAATACTACTTCGTTCTCTCCCGCGAAGACGTTCGTGAAGAGCAGTCCGCCTTCAGGATCGACATTCTCGTCAGTCCACTTCTTAGCCTGGAGCTGGTAGTTCGCGTCGTAGTACAGTTTTACATGAGCATTGTATACCTGCTCTGAATACGTCACGCCGCCGGTCCTTGCATTGAGCGTAGGAGCAACTTCTCTGATCACATAGTCGATCGTGTGGTCATTGTTTTCGGATGCCTTGTAGTCAGCATATGTGTACGTGATTTCCTTAAAATCGATCTTCGGAACATCCGTTGCGCTCTTCGGAGTAACTTCAACCGTTTCAGCAGGTGCCGTATCTCCGACCTTCGTGAGTGAGAACTTGAATGTTTCGATCAGCGTCACGTTCTCAAATCCTACAAGATGCTTCTCACCGCTGAAGTGAACCTTTGTTTCCGATATCGGAGGATTGACGAATTCAAGTCCGTCAATTACAACCGCATTGGTTGAAGCACCTGCTGCAGCATTATTGACACTCATCTTTGTGCCATCCTTGAGAAGTTCCTTAACTTCTATCTGGATCTTCCCGGCTGCATCAAGCGTAACTTCAACGGTTGCCTTATATGACGTCTTCGAGTAATCAAGAGCCGGGTACTTGTTGTCATGCTGCTCTTTGATCTCATATACGAACGTCTTGCCAGCGTCTTCCTTCGTGTACTTTCTGGCTGCGAAGGTTACGAGTCCGCCGTCATCATTTGACTTGCTCTCGAGCACCTTTCCGTTTTCGGTAAGCGTGAACGTGAACTGTCCATCGGCGTTCTGGCCGAGCGAGATGCCGTCGAGCGACTTCTGCGCTATGAATGTAATCTGGTTAGGTGTAACAGGAATGTTGTTGAACAGGCAGAGTTCCTTGTC
>JAILRP010000060.1 GCA_024698075.1 Lachnospiraceae bacterium | reverse complement strand
GCATCTTTAACAGTTGCAACGATGATATCACCGATATTTGCATATCTTCTTGTGGAACCGCCCATGACGCGGATGCACAGGATTTCTTTTGCGCCGGTGTTATCAGCAACTTTAAGTCTGCTTTCCTGCTGTATCATTTGTTTACCTCCGCATAATCCTTTCAGTACGAGCCGATTTACTTAGCCTTCTCAACGATCTCAACAAGTCTCCATCTCTTGTCCTTGGACAGACGCCTTGTCTCCATTACCTTAACGGTATCGCCGATGTTGCACTCGTTGTTCTCATCATGTGCCTTCAGCTTATAAGTCTTCTTAACGATCTTCTTATAGAGCGGATGCTTTACGTGGTTAACAACTGCTACAACAACTGTCTTGTCCATCTTATTGCTCACGACCTTACCGGTACGTGTTTTTCTTAAGTTTCTTTCCATCGTCTATTCCTCCTCTCAAGCCTTTGACTTCTCAGTCATAACAGTCTGGATGCGGGCGATGTTCCTGCGAACATCCTTGATCCTTGCTGTATTATCAAGCTGATTGGTTGCATTCTGGAATCTTAAATTGAAAAGCTCTTTCTTCGCTGCAACGAGATCTTCTGATAATTCGCCCAGCGTCTTAGCCTTCAGATCTTCAACATATTTACTATTCTTCATTAGCTACACCGCCTTCCAGGTCTGCCTTTGCGGCAATCTTGCACTTGCAGGGAAGCTTGTGCATTGCAAGCCTGAGTGCTTCTCTTGCTACTTCTTCAGAAACACCTGCAATCTCGAACATTACGCGTCCGGGTTTAACTACCGCTACCCAGTAATCAACCGCGCCCTTACCGGAACCCATACGGGTCTCAGCCGGCTTTGCCGTAACGGGCTTATCAGGGAATATCTTGATCCAGACCTTACCGCCACGCTTGATGTAACGCGTCATAGCTACACGGGCTGCCTCTATCTGGTTTGAAGTGATCCAGCTGGGCTCTGTAGCCACAAGTCCGAACTCACCGTATGTAATAACGTTTCCTCTAAGTGCCTTTCCTCTCATCGATCCGCGGAACTGCTTACGATGCTTTACTCTCTTCGGCATTAACATTACTGCTCACTCCCTTCTTTCGCTTTTTTGGGAAGAACTTCGCCTTTGTAAATCCATACTTTAACGCCAAGCTTTCCGTATGTGGTATCTGCTTCAGCAAAACCGTAGTCTATATCTGCTCTGAGTGTCTGAAGAGGAATCGTTCCCTCGCTGTAGAACTCAGTACGGGCGATATCTGCTCCGCCGAGACGTCCGCTGACGGCCGTCTTGATTCCGAGAGCGCCTGCCTTTAAGGTTCTGCCCATGGTAGACTTCATAGCTCTTCTGAATGATACACGGTTCTCAAGCTGCTGCGCGATGTTTTCAGCTACAAGCTGTGCCTCGCGGTCAGGACGCTTTACTTCCTTGATATCTACTACAAGCTTCTTTTCCGTAAGCTTAGCAAGATCATTCTTAAGCTTCTCGATGTCTGCTCCGCCCTTACCGATGATCACGCCGGGCTTTGCGGTGAATATGATGACCTTTACACGGTCTGAAGCACGTTCGATCTCAATCTTTGAGATTCCTGCGCTGTATAACTTTTTCTTCAGGAATTCCCTTATCTTATAATCTTCAACAAGGAAATCCGCGAAATCCTTTTCGGCATACCATCTGCTGTCCCAATCTTTGATTACGCCGACTCTCAATCCGTGGGGATTAACTTTCTGTCCCATGCTTTTCCTCCTTATTTCTCATCCAGTACGACTGTAATGTGGCTCATACGTTTCTCGATACGATACGCACGACCCTGCGCACGAGGCTGAATTCTCTTCATTGTAGGTCCCTTGTTTGCATAGCACTCTGCAATGTAGAGGTTTTCACGGTTCATACCGTTGTTGTTCTCGGCGTTCGCGATCGCTGATTCCAATAACTTCTTTATAAGTGTTGACGCATATCTCGGATTATATGTAAGGATGCCGAGCGCTGTCGTGACATCTTTTCCTCTTATGGCGTCTAATACGAAGCAGGCTTTCTGAACAGACACTCTTGCGTATGACAGCTTAGCTGACGGTCTGGTATCCTTGTTCGCATTTCTTTCTCTTTTTATCTGGGATCTATGTCCTTTTGCCATTTGGATGTACCTCCTTTCAAACTATCCTGTCTTACTTAACCTTTGACTTCTTCTCGTCCTTGCCGTGTCCTCTGTAAGTCCTTGTGCTTACGAACTCGCCAAGCTTATGGCCTACCATATCCTCTGTGATGTATACGGGAACATGCTTTCTTCCGTCATGAACCGCGATCGTATGTCCTACGAATGAAGGAAAGATCGTGGATCTGCGTGACCATGTCTTAATAACCTGTTTATTGTTCGACTCGTTCATGGCATCTACTTTCTTAAGTAAGCTCTCATCGGCGAACGGGCCTTTCTTTAATGATCTAGCCATTATCTGTTTTCCTCCTTACTTAATGGTGCTGCCGTCACGGCGTCTTACGATAAGCTTATTCGATCTGAGGTTCTTCTTCCTCGTCTTAAGACCGAGAGCAGGCTTACCCCAAGGTGTGCACGGTCCGGGACGTCCGATGCTTGTTCTTCCTTCACCGCCGCCGTGCGGGTGGTCATTGGGGTTCATAACGCTACCGCGTACCGTAGGCCTTATGCCCATATGGCGCTTACGTCCGGCCTTACCGATATTGATGAGGTTATGATCGCCGTTTCCGATAACACCGATAGATGCTCTTGCGTTCATAGGAACCATTCTCATTTCGCCTGAAGGAAGACGGAGTGTAACGTACTTTCCTTCTTTAGCCATGAGCTGAGCTCCGCCTCCGGCGCTGCGGACGAGCTGTCCGCCCTTACCGGGATATAACTCAATGTTGTGTACCATCGTACCGACGGGGATTTCCGAAAGAGGAAGGCAGTTGCCGACTCTTATCTCGGCGTCAGGTCCGTTCATGACCTTCATGCCGTCCGTTAATCCTTCGGGTGCGAGGATGTAGGCTTTCTGTCCGTCTGCATAGCAGATCAGAGCGATGTTAGCCGTTCTGTTGGGATCGTATTCGATTCCGAGTACCGTTGCAGGAATTCCATCCTTCTGACGTCTGAAATCGATGATCCTGTATTTCCTTCTGTTACCGCCGCCTCTGTGACGGACTGTTATCTTACCCTGGTTATTACGTCCTGAATGCTTCTTCAGAGGAGCGAGGAGAGACTTTTCAGGCTCTTTCTTCGTTATCTCAGAAAAATCAGAGCATGTCATCTGTCTTCTGGACGGTGTATATGGGTTATATTTTTTGATTCCCATTGTTCTTTCTCCTTTTCATTTTAGTTATCAGGTCTTGGGTTGACCTATATTTGATTCTTTAATTATGTCTGCTCGCCGATCTACATCCGCTCAAGCGCCCTCGCCGGGAGCATCCTGCAAACAAGTTGCAGGATATCCGCTCGGGCTGTCACGACCTTCGGTCCTGACATATCGCGGTGCAGCCTACCAGCATATTAAAGTCCTGTGAAGAGTTCGATGTCCTTGCTATCCTCGGTAAGCGTTACGATCGCTTTCTTGGTCTTAGCCGTTCTTCCGACCGTGAGGCCGCGCCTCTTCTTCTTGCCGTCAAGGTTCATCGTGTTCACGTTCTTGACCTTGGCTCCGTCGAACATTTTCTCAACGGCTTCCTTGATCATCGTCTTGTTCGCTTCGGGGTGTACCAGAAACGTGTACTTCTTATCTCCCATGTCAGCCATGCTCTTCTCGGTTACGACCGGCTTAAGGATTACGTCATAGTAGTTGATCGCTGCCATTATGCGTACACCTCCTCAATCTTTGCTACGGCATCCTTTGTTGTGATGACCGTGCTGTACTTCATTATGTCATAGGTGTTCATCGTATTGATGCTTGCCGTGATGACATCAGGTACGTTCCTTGCTGAAAGGATCACGTTCTTATCGTCGTCGGCAAGAATGATAACCGCCTTAGATACCTTAAGGTTCTCAAGAACCTCGACGAATTTCTTTGTCTTGATCTCATCAAACTTGAGCTCATCAAGAACAAGGAACTTATCCTCATTAACGCGAGATGTGAGCGCGCTCTTAAGGGCTGCCCTCTTTTCCTTCTTATTGAGCTTGAATGAGTAATCTCTCGGAACGGGAGCGAAAACAACTCCGCCGCCCTTCCACTGCGGTGCTCTTGTCGAACCCTGTCTTGCATGACCGGTTCCCTTCTGTCTCCAAGGCTTTCTTCCGCCTCCGCTGACCTCACCGCGCGTCTTGGCTTTCTGTGTGCCCTGACGGTTGTTGGCAAGCTGCTGTACTACTGCCATGTGAACAAGATGCTCGTTGACCTCAACACCGAAAACGGCATCATTGAGATCCATCTTGCCAACTTCTTTTCCTTCCATATTGTAAACAGATACGTTAGCCATCTGTATGTTCCTCCTTTCTTAAGGTTCCGATTATTTTACGGTCTTAACGCTTTCCTTGACCGTGATGAGTCCCTTCTTGGGTCCGGGAACTGCTCCCTTTACAAGCAACAGGTTCTTTTCTGCATCTACGCGTACAACCTCAAGGTTCTGAACCGTTACTTTAACGCCGCCCATCTGGCCGGGCATTCCTTTTCCCTTGAATACTCTTGAAGGTGAGGAACATGCGCCGTTTGAACCCTGATGACGATGGAACTTACTACCGTGCTTCATGGGTCCTCTGTGCTGGCCGAGTCTCTTAATGGTACCCTGGAAACCTTTACCCTTTGAAATAGCCGATGCATCGATCTTGTCGCCTACTTCGAAGATGTCTGCCTTGATCTCCTGAGCTACCTGATATTCTTCACTGTTCTCAAAACGGAATTCCCTTACGAATCTCTTCGAGGTTACTCCTGCTTTGTCGAAATGACCTTTGAGGGGCTTGTTGACACCATTCCTGTGAATGATCTCCTTCTTTCCCTTTGCATCCTTATTTACGATGCGGTCCTTCTTGTCAACGAAGCCTACCTGAACTGCCTTGTAGCCATCGTTCTCTTCTGTCTTGATCTGGGTTACAACGCAAGGACCCGCCTCAAGAACTGTTACCGGAATGAGAGCGCCGTCTTCATTGAAGATCTGAGTCATTCCGATTTTCGTTGCTAAAATCGCTTTCTTCATTTCTTTCCTCCTTCTTTCTACAGCGGAATATGCATTCACACATTCATACTAGTAGAGGTCTTACTTGGTTTTCATCTTGATGTCGATATAAACACCTGCAGGCATTTCAAGCCTTGACAGGGAATCTACCGTCTACTGGGTAGGTGTAAGAATATCGATGAGACGCTTGTGAGTTCTCTGCTCGAACTGCTCACGGCTATCCTTATACTTATGAACGGCACGGATGATCGTTACGACTTCCTTCTTAGTAGGAAGGGGTACCGGTCCCGATACTTCTGATCCGTTCTTGCGGACTGTCTCGATGATCTTCTTAGCTGCATCATCAATGAGGACATGATCATATGCCTTCAGTGTGATTCTCATTACCTGTGTTGCCATAAAAAAAGTCGCCTCCTTTTCGCACTTTGTAAAGATAAGTGAGACAAGCGGTGACTGTACACTCTCCCGTGTGTGTCCTGTTTTTTTACAGAAACTACGCACGTCGTTTCCCCCTTATTCGGGGACTGTCATGGTCGCTCGGACATTCTCTGTCCTCGCGTTGCGGCCGGGGCAACCCCTGCCAGCATTGCGTACAGTGACTTGTCGCCAGTATTTTAACTTGACATTCGCTCCACGGAACTATCTGCGTCCACAAGCTCGGTCGGACTGCTCGCCGAACAACGTTTTTTGCTAAATCCGCTCAAACGCCGCTCAGGCTGTCATGACCTTCGGTCCTGACATATCGCGGTGCAGCCAAGGGCCCACCGCTTACACGGTCCCTCCTTGCAACATACAGTAACCTCACGCTTCATAGCTATCAATGTCACAGCATTCACGAGTATACAACAGGGATTGGGGTATTTCAAGGATTTTTTTCAGCGATTTTTGAAGAAATGTCATTAAAATTGTATTTTTTTAAGTACAATGGGGGCGGATTTCCCAGAAACACTACATCTAGTGGTCAGGAATGCCGCCCCCGAAAAATCATATGATCAGCAGTTATCAGCCTTCTGCCTTAACCTCATCGAATTCCTTCATGATCTCTTCCGAAGGAGCCGGCGTGCAGAGCGATACGATGATTATCGCTGCAAGGCTTATTATGAATCCGGGAAGAAGCGAGTAAAGTCCGGTGACTGTTCCAATTGTTTTGCCGCCAACAAGGGGAATGTAATCCCATACGATGACCGTAAGCGCTCCTGTTAAGATTCCTGCAAAAGCTCCTGCGAAGTTCGTGCGCCTCCAGAAGAGCGAGCATATAACGAGCGGACCGAACGCTGCTCCGAATCCTGCCCAGGCATCGCTGACGAGCTTCATGACCGAGCTGTCGGGATTCCATGCGATGAAAAGAGCGATGATTGCAACAACGATGGTCGCGGTACGTCCTACGTTAAGAACGCTGCTCTCTGAAGCATCCTTCTTGACTATGCCCTTGTAAAGGTCTTCCGAAACGGCTGAGGATGCAACAAGAAGCTGTGAATCGGCAGTCGACATTATGGCTGCGAGGATCGCCGCAATGAACAGTCCTGCAAGCAGTGCCAGGTTGCTGTCCTCGGTGAAGACTTTCTTTATCATCTCTATGAAGACTTTCTCAGAATCTTCCATGACGCCGAGCTTAGCCGCAAGATATGCGCGCCCGAGAAGTCCTATGAAGCATGCGAATCCGAGTCCGAGCACTACCCAGAGGATAGCTATCGATTTTGATTTCTTAAGTTCGTTCTTGTCCTTGATAGCCATGAACCTTACGAGAATATGAGGCATTCCGAAGTATCCGAGTCCCCATGCGAGCGATGAAAGGATCGAAACCGCCGAGATAGTTGTTCCGTTCTCCTGCATAGGATTAAGGAACGATGCGGGATCAACGCCCGTTGAAACAAGGTTCGCCGAAAAGTTTCCGCCTCCCATGTTGATGAGAGCTATCGCAGGAACGAACATAACCGCGATGAGCATGAGAAGTCCCTGTATGAAGTCTGTTGTACAGACCGCAAGGAATCCGCCCATGAATGTATAAGTAAGGATAACGAGTGCGCCGATGATGAGCGCAAGATGATAATCCATACCGAACACTGAGTTGAAAAGCTTTCCGCCAGATGCAAAAGCCGAAGCCGTATAAACAACGAAGAAGATCACTATTACTACGGAAGATATCCCGAGCAGAATCTTCTTGTCGTCACGGTAGCGGTTGACAAAGAACTCCGGCAGCGTCAGCGAATTGTTCGCCTTGATCGTGTATTTCCTGAGCGGACCGGCGATGAAGAGCCAGTTTGCGATCGTTCCGAGCATAAGCCCGATCCCGATCCAGACCTGTCCGGTTCCGAGAAGGTAGATGCTTCCGGGAAGTCCCATGAGCATCCATCCGCTCATGTCGGATGCTCCCGCAGAAAGCGCGGCAACGAATCCGTTAAGAGAACGTCCGCCGAGGAAGTAATCCTCGGAGTTGTTGTTCTTCTTCATGAACGAGGCTCCGATGAAGATCATGACGAGCAGATAAACTGCAATGGCTATCATGATCATGATGAGTGAAGATGTTGTCATTTTTTCATTCCTCCCTTAATTTATCTTCAAGCATTCCATGCTATGCAAGAAACCTTCCTGATGATCCGCACGGCAGCACCAGATTGTTAGATGTTACCGGCAGACCTACCTCGCCGGCCTCAACTCTTCCGCCGAATCTTTTCGCATAAACCGTGTTCATCATATACGAAAGAACCGAAGACTGCAATCCCGTAGTGTATGAATTTATGAGGACGAAGAGCGGCTTGTTCGCAAGAAGCAGTGCCGTTCTTTCTATAAGCGAAAAAACACAGTCCTCAAGCTTCCATATCTCACCCTTAGGGCCTCGCCCGTACGAGGGCGGATCCATAATGATCGCGTCATAGACGTTTCCGCGTCTTATCTCGCGCTCAGCGAACTTTACGCAGTCATCGACGAGCCACCTTACCGGCGCATCTTTAAGCCCGCTGATCCTCGCGTTTTCTTTTGCCCATCCGACCATGCCCTTCGCGGCATCTACATGAGTGACTTTCGCTCCGGCGGCCGCGGCCGATAATGTTGCGCCGCCCGTGTACGCGAACAGGTTAAGAACGTTCACGCTCCTGCCGGGCTCCTTTGAGATCGCATCCCTTATAATAGAAGAAAACCAGTCCCAGTTA